>CAVLCA010000068.1:0-2138 GCA_963661495.1 bacterium | reverse complement strand
CTTCATAAGTTCAAGCATTTCCATTGTAGGTTACCTCCAAAACTTGTTCTTTAACAGCAGGGTCGTGATTTACAAACACGCCCTTGCATTTTGAATCGTTTTTACATTTTATGAGCCAATCAAGCGATTTTTTGCACCATTCATTGTTTACCGAAAAGCCCGGTATAATTCTATTTGCAAAATTTTCTGCCAAATATGCAGCGTCATTACCGAGAATAATATAGCCGTCTGTTCCATTAATTAAAACGCTGAAAAGTCCGTGGCTGTGACCGGGAGTGTGAACAAGAAAAACGGAATTGTCGCCAAAAACATCATAGCTTCTACCAAACGGTCCGATACCGCTCTCTTCGTATGCAAATGTTTTTACATCGCATATTCCCGTCCAAGTATCAATATACCTGAAGCTGAATTTGTTACAAGCTTTCCATTCTTCTTCAGAAGTGCGAATATCCTCGACATTTTTTACAAGCCGAAGTCCGCTTGTGTGGTCAAAATCCATATGGCTGATGAAAATATGAGAAATATCCTTTTGCGACATACCGACGGATTTTAATTTGCTGTCAATGCCCTCGGTTTCTTTGATAATCGGAGAGCTGATTTGATTTACCATTCCAAACCATTGGGTTGGCTTATTGTGAGCAAATTTTGTATCCCAGCCTGTATCAATCACAATATTTCCTTTTGGGTGCTTGATTAAATATGCGGATACGGGAAGTATCATTTGTTTTTCCTTACTGCGAAATATTCCTGTCAGTGCAAGCGGATTTTTCTCATGCAAAGGGATTGCCCTATCCACACATACCTTGCCTGTATGAAAAATATATAACTGTATTTTACTCATTTTCTCCGCTCCTGTCGGGCAACAACTTGGTTATCATTATAATTAACTTCAACGCCTCGTCAACCTGCTTGAGCATTTTCATATCCGGGTCAAAATAGTAATAATTCTTAGTGCCCTCGTGCCTGCATTTTATGATTCCTGCGTCCTTCATAATTTGCAAGTGATGAGAAACGGCAGGGCGTGATAAATTTGTTTTTTCTGTAATTTCGCCGACACGAACGCCACTGCAATCGCCCATTTTCAGCATTTCCAAAATGATATGCTGCCTTGTTTCATCACCGATTGCCGTCAAAACCTTTGAGCAATCGGCAAAATCTTTGGCAAGCTTATCCACTTCATGTTCAAATAATTTTTTCATATCTTATTTCCTTTTTCAATTAAACCGCCCTGCCACTTTTTTATCACTTTTGATACAAGCGTTTTCGGTGCAACTCTGACTGCAAAAGCTTCGGCTTTATAAGTTAGAGTAGGAATAATAATCAATTTCCCTTTTTGCATCTCTCTGAATCCGATTTTTGCTATCAATTCAGGGCTTTTGGCTATTTTTGAATCTGCTTTTCCTGCGTTTGACGCCCAATTTGTTTTGATGGGACCCGGGCAGATAACGCTTGCAGTTACACCTGTGCCTATAAGCTCTCCAAACAGACTTTCCGTGAATAACAATTCATATGCTTTAGTTGCACCGTAAACCGCAAAATACGGGTCAGGTTGAAATGCACCAAGAGAAGAAACATTTAAAATTTTGCCCTTGCCTGCCGCTTTCATATCGGGAATGAAAAGATTGCAAAGCAAGGTTAATGCGGTAACATTAAGTTCAATAGTATCTATCATAATTTGTGACTTTGCTTCTCCGACAAGCGCCATATTTCCACTTCCTGCATTGTTTACAAGTTGGTCAATATGAATATTCCTTTGCTTAACTTCGTCATAAATTCGCTGAGCGGCGCTTGTATCGAAAAGATTTTCGCAGATATATTGTGCATTTATTCCATGTCCGCTTGACAAATCGTTGCAAATCTCCTTTAATTTGTTTTCCGACCTTGCTACAAGTACAAGGTTAAAGCCGTGCTCGGCAAATTCGCGTGCAAAGGCTTTGCCTAATCCGCCCGATGCACCTGTTATCAATACTGTTTGCGGCATAATAATCCGTCCTTTTGTTTAATTACTTAAACCATTATACCATATAATTTCAGCAAATGTTCATTCGTAAAGAAAATCGAGATGAATAAAAAGTGAACCGTACCAGATTGTGCAGACAGTACAAAAAAGGGAGCCTAAGGTAGAATAATTAAATTTT
>CAVLCA010000067.1:0-2188 GCA_963661495.1 bacterium | reverse complement strand
TAAAGCACGCAAGATTGCTCAAGAGCTCACCGATTTGCAAATGAAAGAAGCAGAAGCACAACTTCTTTCTAACATTAAGCAAATGAAGAATAATGGCTTATTTGACATTATGTCGACTGTCAGCAAAAAGAAATTTGAGTCACTGCTTGATGACGAGCAAAAGGACATTTATAGACAGTTTGAATATGCAAATGATTATAGAAATTATGTGCTTAAACGCCGTAATTCAAACTTTATTACCTCTACTCTCAAAGAAGCAAGTGTGCTCGTAGAAATCGACCAAAAGCAGCTTGACACCGATGAATTTTTACTTAATACACCTAAAGGCACATACGACCTTCGTTCAAGCATAATGAAGCCACCCACTCCACTTGACTTCATTACAAAACAGACATCGGTTTCACCGTCTGACAAAGGCAAGGATATATGGGAAGATGCTTTAAGTACATTTTTCTGTGGTGATGACGAACTCCAAGATTATGTTCAACAAATTGTAGGCTTGGCTGCAATAGGTAAAGTTTATGTTGAAGCGATAATCATTGCCTATGGTGTAGGTAAAAATGGTAAATCTACATTTTGGAACACTATAGCAAAAGTCCTCGGCTCGTACTCGGGCAATATGAGTGCCGATGCTTTAACTACAAGTTGTAAGCGTAACATTAAGCCCGAAATGGCAGAATTAAGAGGAAAAAGGCTTGTTATAGCATCTGAAACCGAAGACGGTCAGCGACTCTCAACATCATCAATAAAACAGTTATGCTCTACTGACGAGGTATATGCAGAAAAGAAATATAAAGACCCTTTCTCGTTTACACCCTCACACAGCCTTGTCTTATACACTAATCACCTTCCAAAGGTGTCGGAAAATGACAAAGGCACATGGCGAAGGCTTATAGTTATTCCGTTTGAGGCTGAAATTTCGTCAAATAAAGATGTTAAAAATTATGCCGACTATCTTTACGATAATGCCGGTGAATCAGCCCTGCAGTGGATTATTGAAGGTGCTAAAAAGGTAATTGACAATGACTTCAAAATCGTTAAACCTGAAAAGGTCGTTGACGCTATTTCTGCATACAGAGAGCAGAACGATTGGCTTAAACATTTTATTGATGATTGTTGTGACATTGATAAATCGTTTACCGAGAAGTCGGGTGATTTGTTTCAAGAGTATCGCAATTATTGTGCAAGAACCGGTGAATACGCTCGTAGCACATCCAGTTTTTACAAAGCACTTGAAGATGCAGGATATGAAAGAAAACGAGTGAGCAAAGGTCGTTTTGTAACCGGAATAAAGTTAAAAAACGACTTTGAATAACTGAAAATGTCGGTCAATGACGGTCATATCATAAACTTCTCATATATGAAAATTTGATAATGATTTTTGTTATATATAAAGTTATAGAAATGACCGTCATTGACTGTCATAAAGGAGAATTATGAGAGAAAAAGAGATAGAAAACGACCTTGTAAAAAAGGCAAAAAAGCGAGGTGGCATAGCTTTGAAATTTACCTCTCCCGGTTATGATGGTGTTCCTGATAGGTTGGTACTTTTATTATCCTGTTCAATTAGCCACGGAGGATTACAATTTGATTTGCAAGTTTGAGTGTGAATATGCTGCCAAAATAAAGAAAGAAGAAATAACTGCTGCTAATGCCGCTGTTCTCACCGGAAAACTTGTTCAACTTGCAAACGGTGCTATTTACGACAACGAAAAAGGTGCAATTCAAATACACGATAAAAAGCTCGAGGCTCTTGAGGATATTATTGAAGCGATGAATGGTAAGCCTCTTTTGGTTGCTTATTGGTACAAGCATGACCTCGAAAAAATAGAGCGAAGGCTTAATGACATAAAAATAAACTTTGCAAGGCTTGATAATAAAAAACATATAAAGGCTTGGAATGAAAAAGAGCTGACTGTAGGGTTAATTCATCCGGCATCGGCAGGACATGGCTTAAATCTTCAAGCAGGAGGTTCAACTCTTGTTTGGTACAGCTTAACTTGGAGTTTGGAACTTTATGAGCAAACAATAGGTCGCTTGTACCGTCAAGGTCAATCAAATGAAACGGTTGTTGTGGAACATATTGTTGCGGCTAACACAATTGATGAACAAATAATAAAAGTCTTAAACCACAAAGGAAACACACAAAACGCTTTGATTGAAGCTGTGAAAGCAGAGATAGGAGGAG
>CAVLCA010000066.1:0-2325 GCA_963661495.1 bacterium | reverse complement strand
GGACAATGTATGAAGTTTATCCCACTGTAATTTCAACCTTTTTACCGCTGAAGGCTACGCCGTATTTGTAAATTGTTTCGATTCCCGCGGCGACAAGTTCGGTATCATATTTCTTATCAATAATTTGCCGAAGAGCCGTTTGGGACAGCGTTTTAAGTTGTTCTTCCGTACAGTTCTTTTCGGCTTTAAGCTCGATTAAGATGCCGGGTAAATTCTTCCTTGTGGGTTTAAGCTGAATATCATATCTGCCATTGCCGGATTCCTTGTTGGAAGAAACGAAGGAGCCTCCGAGCAAGGCACACAGACCAAGCATAAATCCGTGATAAAAATTCTCTCCTGCGGTATCAAAGGAACTTACAGACTGTGTTAACAGAGTTTGAATCTGCTTTTGCAATTTCTGTTTATCACCTGAGAATATCGCTTCCTGAATTGAAATGGCGGTAGGCTGAGGGATAATATTATTAAGTTGCTGTAAAATCTCCTTGTGGTAAACGAGGGAAATCTCTCTGTTAGGCAGAGCAACCTCGCACATAAAATCCCCATTGAATGACGGTGTGGTTTTCAAAACCTTCAAATAGCCCGTAACCAACAGGAAACTATAAATGGTTGAAGGGTTGTTTTTAATTTGAGGATATATAACCCCTGTATCAATGTAAGTGGTGAAAGTTTCCCCCTTAACAAGTGAGGTAAGCTTTTCATAAATCTCTTTATCGGCTTCGTAAATAATTTCTCCGATAATATCATTACTTCCCGTAGATTGCCAATACGTTCTTGGTTCACATTCGTTGTTAAAATAGTTGATAACAGACCACGGATTGAAAATTTCAGTCTTTCCGAAACGATAACCGTCGTACCATTCGCAAATCTCGTCATACTTATCGGGAACGCCGTAGTATTCTGCCATTTCCTTTACTTCATCAGAAGTAAAGCCGAAATAGGAACTGTATTTATTATCCAACACGGAATGAATGGTAAGATTATTAAGACCGCTAAATATACTTTCTTTGGCAACACGAAGAATACCCGTAAGGAAGCCATAGGATAAATGCTTATTGTCTTTAAGTCCTCCGGAGAAAAGATTACGCATAAAGAGAATAACTTTATCGTAATAGTCTTTCATAAACCCCTGTTGGATGGGAATGTCATACTCATCAATGATAATGATAGGCGCAGTTCCGTGATGTTTATGAAGCATACTTGATAAATTCAAAAGTGCGCCCGACAACTCAACCTCATTAACATTGCCGGATAGCAATTTCTCAAATGCTTTTTGTTCGTACTCATTACATTTTTCGGAGGATTGCAATTCAATATGACGAGCCGCTTCTTTGGCAAAGACATCCTTAATTGCGCTAAAAGTCTCTTCCCAAATATCAAACTTAATATCCTTGAATGTAACAAAGATAACAGGATATTTGCCTTGATAGTCACGATACTTTTGACCGCAAGCCCAAATTTTTTTATCTTTGAAATACAGGGAAGTATCTTCGTCGGTTTTTTCAAAGAATGTACGAAGCATATCCATATTTAAGGTTTTTCCGAAACGGCGAGGACGCGTAAAAAGAGAAACCATAGGGCGTTCGTCGATGAAGTCCTTGATCATCATAGTTTTGTCAATATAGTAATATTCCGAAGAAGCCAAGCGATAATCCGAAATCCCGATAGGCAACGGAAGATTGGCGGAACGCACCGTTTTTTTATAGATACCTGATTTTACACGGGCGTCCGCCGGCTTTTTCGCATCAATAGGAATCAGCCAAGATTTACCTTGTTTTTTTGCGCCGACAATTTTACCCTCTTTGCAAAGAGTAGATACTCGTCTTTCGGATATATTCCACAGCTTTGCAGCATCTTTCACAAACATAGTATCAGCCATTGTGCGATACCTCCTCGCATTATTTTACATCATTATTATAACCGTTTTTCAGAATATAGTTAATTGTTTTCGGAACAATATCAATGCAAATTTGATTTTGTTCTTTTTGTTTGTTCTGTGTTTTACATCTATCAGTTATGGTAGATGTCTTTTTTTATGCTCTGCGACGGTAAAGGGTTTTAGGGATTTTTCCTAATGAGTACCGTTTTTATCCGATAGGAGTAAAAATGGTCTGCTCGCTGCTTCTATGCAGAAACGGCATTTAATTGATGTTTTATTTCCCAAAATCAATAAATTTTCATTTTTGGAAAGTTGGTTTGTGGCAATTTTGTTTCTGCACGATACTTTACAATTTAATAATTCTCCAATCGCTTTCTCCTCTCGGTTCAATGAATCGAGGGGAGATTTTTTGTAAATATTTTTATCCGTATTCGCTTTAATTCATGAAT
>CAVLCA010000065.1:0-2547 GCA_963661495.1 bacterium | reverse complement strand
AGTCTGGGCCGTGTCTCAGTCCCAATGTGGCCGTTCAACCTCTCAGTCCGGCTACTGATCGTCGACTTGGTAGGCCGTTACCCCACCAACTATCTAATCAGACGCGAGCCCATCCTTCAGCGCAATAGCTTTGATATATCTATGATGCCACAAATATATGTTATGCGGTATTACCGTCCGTTTCCAGACGCTATCCCCCTCTGAAGGGCAGGTTGCTCACGCGTTACTCACCCGTCCGCCACTCAGTCATATCAGATTTCATCCGAAGAATCGTTCCTCAAGCTTCGTTCGACTTGCATGTGTTAGGCACGCCGCCAGCGTTCGTCCTGAGCCAGGATCAAACTCTTAAAACTTTGTATTAATCATTCCTTCCGGAATGTACTAATCTTAATCATTCGAAACCTCTCAGTTCTCTCGAACCTGTCGTTTCATTACTGTTATTTTATGTTCCGTAGAACATGGAGTTCAGTTACTCAATTATCTTAATCGGGTTCCTTACTTTTCGTCGTTGTTTAATTTTCAAGGTCCTTTGTGCTGTCGCCTCTCGTTGACAGCCCATATATAATACCACAGTGTCTTGCACTTGTCAAGAACTTTTTTCAACTTTTTTAAAAAAGTTTTGTGGTAACCGTGTCGGCGTCGACCTATCTTTGCAGGAGGCTGCCCTCCAACTATTTTCGGCACGCGTGAGCTTAACTACCGTGTTCGGAATGGGAACGGGTGGACCCTCAGCGTAATAAACACCGACTGCACAACATCGACTTGCGTCTCCGTCATTCGGTAATGTGAATTCTACCATAAACAGGAGGTGATGTCAAGGAAATTTTTAGGATTTTTTTAACTTAAATATTTTGTAAAATTGCTGTTACTTTTGTAACAATTTTTTCTCCGCTTATATATTGTGTATTTTCACCTAATCAGCATACAAAACACCTTATATATAGATATTATATACATTATATATAGTCACAAAATTCAAATACAAAAGATTATTATTCACAATTTGATTTGTCTGTTCTGCCGAGAATGTAATCCGTGCTGACATTGTAGTAATTTGCCAAAGTTATCAAATGATGTATCGGCAGTTCATTTGCTCCACGCTCATATCGGGCATACATTGTTTGTGATGTGTTCAAAATATCCGCAATTTCCTGCTGAGTTTTATCATTATCCTCCCGCAAATCACGCATTCGTTTGATATAGTCCATACTTTCACCTCGCACTACAATTATATGTAGTACAAAAGTTTACTATTGACTTTAGTAAACATCTTTACTATACTTATAATGTATATTTGTGTTAAGTAAAAGCAATAAATTTTGGCCGATGTCACAATTTGTCTGCTTTTGAAAAATGAAACGGAGGAGTCATAATGAATAATACAAATGAAAAAAATGTAAAGTCAAACAATAAACCGGTGGCAAAGGTTCTTGCAGTTGTGCTTGCATTTGCACTTATGATTGCAACGAGTTTTGTTGTGGCTACGGTTGTGCACAATCGCAATTCTGTGCAATCGGTTTCAAAAGTGAAAAACGGACTTTCGGCATATGAGCTTGCAGTTGAAAACGGCTATAACGGAAGTGTTCAGGAATGGCTGACTTCGCTTGATGGCAAATCGGCTTATGACATTGCTGTTGAAAACGGATACAGCGGCAGCGAAAAGGAATGGGCAAATTCGCTCAAAACAAATGCAAAGCAAGAACAGTCCGACATAAAAGCCGCTTATTTTGATGAAAGCGGAAATCTTATAATGGATTTATCCGACGGCACAAGCATAGATGTAGGTGCTGTTGCCGGAACGGACGGCAAAAACGGAACCAATGGCAAGGACGGTAAAGACGGTAAAGATGGAGTCGATGGCACAAACGGCGTTGACGGTAAGAACGGAACCGATGGCGTAAACGGCTCAAGTGGTTCTAACGGCAAAGACGGTGCCAACGGAACAAACGGCGTAGACGGTAAAAACGGTATTGATGGTACAAACGGTGTTGACGGTAAAGATGGCAAGGACGGTGTCGATGGTAAAGACGGCACTGACGGACTTGACGGCGTGGGCATTTCACAAGCAAAGGTCAATTCAGACGGCGAACTTGTTCTTACTTTTACAGACGGCAGAATAGTAAATCTTGACAAAGTTGTCGGTGCAAAGGGTGAAAAAGGCGACAAGGGCGACCAGGGTGAGCAAGGTCTCAAAGGTGATAAAGGCGACCAAGGTGAGCAGGGTCTTAAAGGTGATAAGGGAGATCAAGGTGAAAAAGGTACTGACGGAACAAACGGCACTAACGGTGTAGACGGTAAAGACGGAAAAGACGGTGTTAACGGTACAGACGGTGCCGACGGCGTGGGCATTGCGACTATTGATTTGTCTACAGACGGCAAGCTCAATATAACCCTTACAAACGGAACAACACTTGACCTTGGAGTTATTAAAGGTGACAAAGGTGAACAGGGTCTTAAAGGTGATAAGGGAGATCAAGGCGAAAAAGGTGCCAACGGAACAAACGGCACTAACGGTGTAGACGGTAAAGACGGAAAAGACGGTGTTAA
>CAVLCA010000064.1:0-2724 GCA_963661495.1 bacterium | reverse complement strand
GCTGTTGTGTTCAGAAACAGCAAAATTTATAGCCTCAGTCAGCCTAGACAGCTTTATTTTTCTTTGATTATATATCTTTAAATCTAAAATGTCAAGCGGTTATTTGTTGTATTTTGCAAGTGTAGGTAACGCTTGCTCAAAATTCACTCCGTAAAATCGAGCGTCTTTGTCGTTCATTGTTTCCTCAATGCTTTTGAATACAAATTCACCGGCAATTTCAACGGATTTTGCAAGCGAATACCCCTTTGTAAGCGACCCCACACAGGCTGATGAAAAAATATCGCCTGTGCCGTAAAAAATTCTGTTTATTTTTTTGTGAGCGTAAAAGCTAAGTTCATCTGTTTTATTGTCATAGCTTATTATTCCGTACTCGCCGTTATAGTGTGCACCCGTGACAACTGCTTTTGATGAACCGAGTTCTGTGAGCTTCTTGAGCACTTTTGTAATGTATTCGTTGTCATATTCTTTTTTGTATTCTGTGTCAGTCAGTAAACAGGCTTCAGTAAGGTTAGGTACAATAATATCCGCTTTGCTGCACAGAATTCTCATCTTATTTGCAAATTCATCGTCGAAGTCTTTGTAAAGTTCACCGTTGTCAGCCATAGCCGGGTCAACAAACACAAAATTTTTATCTGTTTTGAATTCATCAATAAATCGGCATATGATGTCAATTTGCTTGATTGAACCGAGATAGCCTGTGTAAATTGCGTCAAAGGTAAATTTTTCTTCTTCCCAATGCTTGGCAATCAACGGAATTTTTTCGGTTAAATCCTCGCATATATAGTTATCCCACAGCGTATGAGTTGACAAAACCGCCGTCGGTATAATACTTGTTTCAATTCCCATAGAGGAAATAACAGGCAAGGCAACTGTAAGTGAACATTTTCCGACGCACGATATATCCTGTATAGTAACGATTCTTTTCATACAGCCACCTCCTACTTTTGTATTTTATCATATTTTGACCTTGTTAAAAAGTATCAAACCGCAATATAAAACTGTATACAGATTAATTTTATTTTTAAAGTGTGAACGGTTCTTTAACAAAAATAAAACTTTTTTGTCACCTGTTACAAATCCTGCCATATATTTTGTAAGATATGTGTATTGTATATTTCCTGGGCTTTTAGTAT
Source organism: bacterium (assembly GCA_963661495.1). Taxonomy (GTDB): domain Bacteria; phylum Bacillota; class Clostridia; order Oscillospirales; family Acutalibacteraceae; genus Eubacterium_R. The sequence continues at coordinate 1,591 of CAVLCA010000064.1, read as the reverse complement.
AATATGGTTGTAGATCTATTTGTTCAAAACACAAGTGCTCCCAAATCAGAATATGCACTTTTAAAAAACAGACAACGTCTCCCAAACCGTTGTCTGTTTTTATTGTGCCGTTTTTAATATTCAACCTTCAAGTTTTCTTCTGCCTCGGCTACTTTGAGCATAATAGCACATTCAATTCTTTTTCTGTGCAGTTCACAACCGAATTCATAAACACCGTTTACATTGCCGGTTGTATGGTATGCGTTTGCCGCACATCCGCCTGAACAGTAAAGTTTTGCGAAACAATCCTTACATTCCTTGTGGGAATAGACATTACATTCTTTGAATTGCTCAAGTACCGTCGGATTTGTAATTCCGTCATAGATGTTGCCGAGCTTGAATTTGTCATCGCCGACAAATTGATGACAAGGGAATAGGTCACCACTTGGGGTGACTGCCATATATTCCGTGCCTACTCCGCAACCGCTGACTCTTTTCACAATGCACGGTCCGTGATTGAGGTCTATCATATAGTGATAAAATGTAAAGCCGTTACCGCTTCTGTATCTTTTGAGCATCTCATTTGCAAGGATTTGATATTGCTCTTTGAGAACAGGCAAATCACTGTCTTTGAGTGCCCACGGCTCCTTTGGGTCACAAACAACAGGCTCAACCGATAATTCTTTAAAACCGAGGTCTGCCATATGAAGCAAATCTTTTGAAAAATCTGTATTGAAATGTGTGTATGTACCTCTCATATAGTAATTCTGCTGGTTTCTGCTGTCGGCAAATTTTTTGAATTTGTCCACTATAAGCTCGTAACTGCCTTTGCCGTTCGGAGTTTTGCGAAGATTGTCATGAATTTCTTTTCTTCCGTCAAGCGAAAGCACAACATTACCCATTTCTTTGTTGCAAAAGTCGATTACTTCATCGTTAACAAGCACGCCGTTGGTTGTGAGGGTAAAACGGAAATTTTTGTTGTGTTTCTTCTCTTGCTCTCTGCCGTATTTTACAAGTTCCTTGCAAACATCCCAGTTGAGAAGCGGTTCTCCTCCAAAAAAGTCAACTTCAAGATTTTTTCTCGTTCCACTCTGTTCAATCAAAAAGTCAAGTGCTCGTTTACCTACTTCAAAGCTCATAAGACCCTTGTCTGCTCCGCCGTATTCGCCCTTGCCTGCAAAACAGTATTCACAGTTGAGATTGCAACCGTGTGCGACATGCAAACATATAGCCTTGATAATGCCCTGACGCTTTTTAAATTCCTTTGCAACGCCCTCAAATGTGTCTTCGGCAAAAAGTCTGCCGTCTGCAATAAGACTTTCAATGTCCTCAAAACATTCTTCAACGTCGTTTTCGGTAACATCAGATCTGTCTGAATATTTGTTAAGAATATATTTTTTTATTTCATCTTTTGTGTTTTCTTTGTAACGGGTAATAATATCATACGCAACCTCATCAACGCTGTGTACACATCCGCTGTTTTGGTCAAGAATGATGTTGTATCCGTTCATTTTGTATGCGTGTATCATATTAATTCCCATAGCCTTTCCCGGCTACATAGTCCATTAAAAATCATCCACACGCCTCTCTGTAGCCGGACAAGGCGTATAGT
>CAVLCA010000063.1:0-2727 GCA_963661495.1 bacterium | reverse complement strand
ACGATGTACAAAGTTAACGAGTGTAACTATCCCTGATAGTGTAACAAGTATTGGTTATTCTGCATTTTCTTATTGTTCAAGTTTAACAAGCGTAACTATTCCTGACAGTGTAACAAGTATTGGTGATTATGCATTTTCTGTTTGCACAAGTTTAACAAGTGTAACTATCCCTGTTAGTGTAACAAGTATTGGTGATTATGCATTTAAAGGTTGTTCAAGTTTAACAAGCGTAACAATACCTGACAGTGTAACAAGTATTGGTAAATATGCATTTTATAATTGCCCAAATTTAACAAGCGTAACAATACCAAATGGTGTAACAAGTATCAGTTGTTCTGCATTTTATGACTGTACAAGTTTAACAAGCGTAACAATACCTGACAGTGTAACAAGTATCGGTGATTATGCATTTCACTATTGTGAAAACCTAACAGATGTATTCTACACAGGAACACAAGAAGAGTGGAACAAAATAGCTATAGGAGATTATAATGAATGCTTAAAAAGCTCAACCATTCATTACAATTTTGTTCCTTGCTCTGAAAATAAGCATAATGCTTTTGGCGAATGGGAGATTGTTAAGGAAGCAACCTGCACATCTGATGGATTGAAAAAGAGAGTTTGTGCTTATGACGGCTATTTTGAAACTGAAAAGATTGAAAAAATTAACCATAAGTATAAGCAAACCGTTATTGCACCGACCTGTACCACAGAAGGTTACACGGTATACAAATGTACAAATTGTGATAATGAATATAAATCCGATTATGTAGATAAATCAGAACACAATTTCACAAAGAATGCACAGTTTTGTTTAAACGGATGCGGCACAGTTAATCCGAATTTTGTTGATACGGAAACTACAATAAATCCCGAGGGCACAACGAATCCCGAAACTACAACACAACCTGAGGGTACAACGAATCCCGAAACTACAACACAACCCGAGGGTACAACGAATCCGGAAACTACAACACAACCTGAGGGTACAACGAATCCCGAAACTACAACACAACCTGAGAGCACAACGGCTCCCAAAACTACAACACAACCCGAGGGCACAACGAATCCTAAACAGACCACAACTTCCGGTGGAGGTTCGTCAGGTGGCGGTTCGATCGGTGGTGGCGGAGTAGCTCCTGCACCTGAAACAACAACTTCAGAAAATAAAAAGGATGAAAAACAAAATTCTGAAACAACAACAAATTCGAATACTTCAAATGGTGAAGGAAAAACTTATACTGTAAAGGTATATGGCACAAAGGCAAAGAAAAAAGCTGTTGTTATAACTTGGAATACAGTTAAAAATGTAACAGGCTATCAGGTTCAACTTGCCACAGATAAAAAATTTAAGAAAAACAAAAAGACAGTTACCGTTAAAGGAAAAAACAAGAAAAAGAAAACCGTTAAAAAGCTTAAAGCAAAGAAAAAGTATTATGTTCGTATTCGTTCATATAAAACAGTTAACGGCAAAAAGTCTTATGGCAAATGGTCAAAGGCTAAATCGATAAAAACCAAATAAGGTAATAAAGAAACAACCCTATGATGAGAAATTATCATAGGGCTTTCTTTATAATGTATTCAAATCATAAGGCGTCTTTTGGTAAACAAAGTAGTTAAGCCAATTATTAAATAGGATATTCGCCGTGCTCTTCCATTCCATTTGAGGGGTAGCATTTACATCATCATTTGGAAAATAGTTAAACGGAACATCAATATCAAGGCCTTTTTCCCTGTCACGGAAGTATTCTCTGGCAAGCGTGTCCCTGTCATATTCGCTGTGACCTGTTACAAAAAACTTTCTGCAATCCATATCGGCTACAATGTGTATTCCGGCTTGCTCACTGTACGAGAGAATTTGCAAATCCTTTACTTGAGCAATATCTTGCGATTTAATTTCTGTGTGACGGGAATGCGGAATATAGTAAATGTCGTCAAGTCCCCTCATAAGTGGGTGAGTATCGTCAAGGCATTTGTGCGGGAAAATTCCGAATACTTTTTTCTTAGTGGGATATTTTTTTATTCCGTAATGATAATATAGTCCTGCCTGTGCACCCCAGCAAATATGAAATGTAGAATAGACATTTGTTTTGCTCCATTCCATTATTTTGCAAAGCTCGTCCCAATAATCAACTTCTTCAAATTCCATCTGTTCAACAGGAGCACCGGTTATAATCATTCCGTCATATTTTCTGTTTTTAACATCATCATATGTTTCGTAAAATTTTTCCATGTGGCTTTTTGAAACATTCTTTGCCTGGTGTGTTGCAACCTGTAGAAATTCAACATCAACTTGAAGCGGAGAATTACTCAGCAATCTCAAAAGCTGTGTTTCTGTTTCTAACTTGGTTGGCATAAGGTTGAGTATTAATATTTTAAGCGGACGAATGTCCTGCGTGTCGGCACGCATATTGCTCATTACAAATATATTCTCTATTTCAAGTCGTTGCTTTGCAGGCAACTCATTATCTATTCTGATTGGCATAACTCAACCTCCTCTAAAGATGTTTTAATATTATATCAAATATAATTTACTATTTCAACCCTTTATATATTATATACATTATATAACAAGTTATATCCTTAAAAGGAGCATTTGAACAAAAACTTTGTTTAAATTGTCATTTTTGTGTATACTTTGTTGCAATTTGAAAAAAATAAAAGTTTTTTCAAAAAAAGTGTTGACAATTGGGAGAAGAGGTGGTAAGATGTACAAGTCGTCAGCGA
>CAVLCA010000062.1:0-2876 GCA_963661495.1 bacterium | reverse complement strand
AGCTTGTCAATGAAAAAGGTTTTCCAAAAATAAAAATCGGCACAAGAATTGTTGTGCCGAAAGATGAATTCAAGTTGTGGATTCAAAAACAAATTGAGAAAGGATAAAAATTATGTACGCAACAAAAATTACAAAACCGACGGCAAGGTTTACTATATGCCGAACCAATTATAACTTAACGACCATTACAAACTTTTTATAATTGTACAAATAAAAGTGATGATTATTATGTGCGGATTGTTTATAGAATTTCTAATTATTTAAATACTGCATTGTAAAGCTTTGATATTGTTTTTCTGACATTCTTGCTTGCTTTTTCCTTAAAAGTAAGCGGCGAATCGCTATAACAAACCGTTTTGCCCGAAACGCTGACATCGAGTATATCCGAAAGCCTCGGCACAAGCCTTACTGCGTTAAAGGTGAACATATTGTCCTTTTCGTTTCTGCTCATACCCGATACCTTTTCAAGTGCACCCGTTTGTGCAATGCAGGCAATGTTAGGTGTATATGGCATATCCGAGCCGTAAAGCAGATTATTAACGCTTACGTCAAGGAGCAAATCGTGAAGCTGTTTATTAACTGGAAATCCTGCCACGTCAAAATATACGTGCTTCATATCCGCCTTGAAATCAAGCGGAACAGGTGTTTTCATATTATTTCTGAATTGCATTGCAAAACCACTCATTCTGTCGGACAAAACAGATAAAAATGCTCCTGCGTGTGGAAATATCCATTTGATATTGGGAAATCTGCCGAAAATATCGTGCATAACCATATGAGTAAACGTTCTTGTTGTGTCCATAAAAAATTCCATTGCAGGAATAGGGAGTTCGCCGTTTACGCCCTTTGGCAAGCCCGACGGTTTGACAGGGTGGACTGCAACAACAGCGCCGATTGAATTGAAATATTCCATTAATTTGTCATATCTTGCGTCGCCGAGATATATCCCTGCATAGTTGGTTGAAAGCCCGAAGCCGTCTGCGTGAAGTGTGTTTATTGCAAATTTTGCTTCTTCAATCGCTTCCTCGGTGTGCGGCAGGGGCAAATTGGCAAAAAGACCTAATCTTTTTGGGTGGTGCTTGACTATATCTGCACCTTCAATGTTTATTTGGTGCACCATTTTAATTTCCGTTTCCTTGTCCGCCTTTGAGAGATTTGGCGATGAAACGCTGATAAATGCAAATGCAATTCCCAGCTTATCCATAAGCTCGATATGGCTTTCCTCGCTCCATTTAGGGGTCGGGAAATCGTCTGGAGTCGCACCCTCGTATTTGTCTAAATATTCATAGTATGTAGGGGATAAAAAATGTGAATGAAAGTCAACCTTTTGATTATAGAACATTAATTCAACCTCCTTTAACAATTCGTTTATTCCATAAAGAAAAAATCCACAATATGAATGCTTACTCGGCTTGCATTCTCAAAGTCAAAAATAATGATTTTATGTCAAAACAATTATCCGAAAAATCCGTCAAACGCTGCTAAAAGCCACAGTTCAAACAGCAATCGGTTCTGTCAAACGTGCTATGGGGCTTTGTGCGGATGTATTGTCTTCTGTTACTGTACTGGCTATTTTGATTACAGCCCCTCCGGATGCGTTAAGAATGGAGTTGACATACAAGAAATTATTTACTCATGAAAAAATTAATGCATTCCCAAATAAACTTAATAGGCTAAATTATGCAGTCGTTATCTATTACTTAGCTTTTTATCTCGTTGCTTCTTCTATATGGTTTATTGTCTCTCGTTCCTCTTTTGTCAATGCCCATCCCAATGCACCGGCATTATCCTTTGCCTGTTTTACAGAACGAACTCCCGGAATAGGAACTACTTTAACGCGTTCCTGTGTTAAGAGCCAATTAATTGCCACCTGTGCTATGGTTTTCTCGTGTGCAGCCGCTATTTTCTCCATTTTTTCCATTAACGGCTCCATACGCTTAATGTCGGACTCTCTTGGTTTAGAAAAAAGACGCTTCACAAACGGAATTCCGTCATTTCTTTCTTTTGTGAGGTCAAGGTGTCCAAAATAGGACGTTACAGCATATTGAAGCGGAACCTTTTTCCCACTGCGATATTTCCCTGTAAGCGTTCCTTCCGCCAGTGGTGCATATGGGATTATCGAAATATTCTCTTTTTCGCAAATATCGAATACTCCGTTTGTTTCCGGATATCTACGGATGACATTATAGCCGACCATAGCACTTGTAAGAGAATACCCCTCAGCTTTCAGTGCATCTGACGCTCTTTTTATCTGCTCTGCATTAAAGTTACACACTCCGACAGCACAGATTTTTCCCGCCTTTAAGGCGTCTGCCATATGGCGCATATATTCTTCAATTCTATCGTTTTGTGGCGGCATATGCATCTGATACAAATCAATGCACTCTACTCCCAATCTTTTCAGACTCCCATCAAGAGCTTCAATCAATGCCTTAGGATTATCCTTTTTCACGGAACTTCTTTTCTGCGTAAGAGGGTTCATTTTGGAAGGCGGTGCAAATTTATCTGCAATATATATTTTCTCATTACTGCATTTCAGGCATTTTCCGAGGATTTTTTCAGATGCACCGTTCCCGTAAATTTCAGCTGTGTCAAAAAAATTCAATCCATTCTCAATGCACGCCTGAAATACACCTTTTATATCCTCTTTTTGTTTTTCTAAAATAATTTGTAAATTTTCTTTCAAAACACATCAACAAATCTTGAATTTTTCTCCGTATAGTAGAGGGACTTTTTTTATGGGTGAATTTTCGTTTTCAAATTTGGTTTTACTCTCTTTTCTTTTTGAAAAAGTATCTCTCTAATAATACGAAAGGAGGCTGCGCAATGAAAGAAAGCTATAAAAGTTTTGATGAGCTACCGATGATGATATCGGT
>CAVLCA010000061.1:0-2887 GCA_963661495.1 bacterium | reverse complement strand
AATCAACTTTCAACAAACGAAAAAATCAGTGCCCGTATTGAAAAATACGAGCACCTAATCTGAACTATTTAATTATTGCGGACGATTAAAGTCTTACAACGCCTCTACGCTCTTTGAGGTAGTCGTCTGAAGCAGGATATTCGTTTGTGTAAGTAATCTTTACAGAAGCGCTCTTATCCTTAATGATAGCAATTGATGCGTGTGTTACATCAACATTAGCAATCATTACATATTTTGCAGCAGTGATTTCTTTTGTTTTTGTATCAATTGTAACAACACCTGTGCCGCCTTTATACATAACCTTTACATTGTCGGAAGCATCGCCTTCTGTGAATGAAAGAACGGTGATGCTCTTTACAGCTGCTGTGATATCGCCGAGAACTTCAAAGAATGAACCCTGTGAACCTTCGCCACGGAAAGCAAGTTCTTCCTGCTTAGGCTGAATTGTCATTGTTATTGTGCCGTCGCCATTGTCAACAACGCTTGCGTCAAGAATGTCATCGCCTGTCAAAGCCGATGTTCTGTAATCGTGGTCATTTTTTCTTGTGTCGTCATCAAGGTTGTTGTCAAGCTCAGGGTCTCTGTTACCGCTCGGTACAAGACCGTAAATGTTAGCGTCAAACATAGGACCTACAATGCTTGGTACAAGGCTGTTGATTGTGCTGTTTGCCTTGCCGTCAATCATAACATCGCCGACTTCAAGGTTTTCAGAACCGAGTAATTTGTAGAATGTTTGTGTTTTGCCGTCAGCATCTTTGTACTGAGCTGTAAGAGTCTTTGTGTAGTTGTATGCTTCAACATAGTAGCTTGCAACATCATTAAGATCCTTAAATTCAACTCCGCCGTATGTGCCGGCTTCAAATGACTTGTCAAGAACAGAAGTATCTTCCTCCGTTGCGGCATCATCGCCTGCGTCATCGCCAGAATTTTGCCATTCACCGGATTTAACCTCGTTAATAGCTTGAATTGTTCCGTTTGTTACATAGTTAAGTTTTGCACATCCTGCAAGAGAAGCTACAAGAGCAGCAACCAAAACCAAACATGTAATTCTTTTGATTAGTTTCTTCATTTATGGGAATCCCCTTTCCTTAATCTGCTTTCGTCTTTATAGAAAACATTTACATCATAAATTTATTACAAATTGCCTAAAAAGTCAATAGGTAAATGAAAATTAATTCAAAATTAATTAAAATCTAATAAATTTTTTGTTAAAAAATAATGCTAAAATAATATTGTATAATACCATTATATGTGTTATAATTATCAAAAATGCGGAGGGATACATTATGAGATGTAAAAACTGCGGAAGCGAAAATGACGAAAATTTATATATATGCCAAAATTGCGGTTCACCGCTCTATGACGAGGACGATGAAAACGAGATTGTAAACGATGATATGGGCAAAACAAGGGTTGCTCCGGCAGTTCAGTCCAATCAAAAACAGACCCAAAACCAATCTCGTGGAAGAAACGGCGAAATTGATAATAATGATTATGAAAGCAAAAAGCAAAAAACTATACTTATTATAGTAGTCCTTGCTGTTGTTCTTGCAATTGTTGTTGCCGCTCTTGCCGCTGTGCTTATTAATAATTCAAAGAAGAATAAAGATGTTGAGGATACCTCTGTCAGCATTTCTTCAACATCCACTACAGAGCAATCAACAACAATGACAACCACGGCTGCACCTACAACCACTGAAACAACAACACAGACCACAACACAAACAACCACTCAAGCTGCTGTTGAGTATACTGTCAGCGTAAGCTGCTCTCAGGGCGGTGAAGTCGAAGGTGACGGCTCATATTCCGATGGCGAAAAGTGCACAGTTATTGCAAGAGCAGACGACAATTATGAGTTTGACGGCTGGTACAAAAACGGCAAGAGAGTGTCATCTAATGAGGTTTATACATTTACAGTGAAAGGCGATACAAACCTTGAGGCTGTATTTACCGATATCACCGATGTTTCAGAGGATTATGAATAATGTCTAAGGGTGATATCGCAAAAAAATATTTTGAACAGGGCTATAACTGCTCACAGGCTGTCGCACTTGCATTTGCCGATGAAATCGGTATGGATAACGATACGGTAGCCCGCCTTACCGGAGGCTTTGGTGGCGGAATTGGCAGAATGAGAGAAGTTTGCGGAACTGTCAGCGGTACGGCATTTGTTATGTCCGCACTTTACGGCTACAGTGACCCAAAGGATAATGAAACAAAAACAAAACTTTACGAGCAAATTCAGCAGGTTGCCGGTGAATTTAAGGATGAAAACGGATCTGTCGTTTGTCGGGAACTTTTGGGACTTTCAAAAATCGGATTTGATAGTCCGCAACCCGAAAAGCGAACACAAAAGTATTATAAAAAGCGTCCTTGCAGTGAACTTGTAAAAATGTCGGCAAATATACTTGAAAGGTTTATCGCCGAAAATCCTAAAAAATAATTGTTGAATTATAAAAAAATACTTGCATTTTATTGTGCAATGTGTTATAGTATTTTCCGCAAGTGAAAAACGCTTGCATATGCGCTGGTAGCTCAGCTGGATAGAGTGACTGGCTACGAACCAGTAGGTCGGGGGTTCGAGTCCCTTCCAGCGTACCAAAAACGAGGAATGTCCTTTTGGGTGTTCCTCGTTTTTATTATATTGTGAGGGTGTGCGAGCACACCATATACAAAAACTGACGCACCACTGTACGGCAGTTTTTGAGAGGAGTAACATACGCAGTGATTGTTGGCAAATGCTTGCATTTTGCCTTAATCACGGAGTGTGTTTTGACGAAAACACCGCGTTTTCGGGACTTTTTACTTTTTATAATTTTTCAAATTGAATTTATGAATCAAATAATAAATAAAGTTTTTATCCGAAAATTAAAATCTCCATATTTGC
>CAVLCA010000060.1:0-2956 GCA_963661495.1 bacterium | reverse complement strand
TCTGTCGTGGGCGTAGGATATTTGAGGAGAGCTGTTCCTAGTACGAGAGGACCGGAATGGACGCACCGCTGGTGTATCGGTTGTCATGCCAATGGCACGGCCGAGCAGCTAAGTGCGGAAGAGATAAACGCTGAAAGCATCTAAGCGTGAAGCCCCCTCCAAGATAAGATATCCCACTTTTTAAAGTTAAGACCCCTTGTAGACTACGAGGTTGATAGGTTGCGTGTGGAAGTACAGTGATGTATGCAGCTAGGCAATACTAATAGGTCGAGGGCTTGACCTTTCAGAGAGTGTCTGAAGGTGAAGTTAATTACAATAAATTCCAAAACAATATCTGTATTTAGTTTTCAGAGTATATTCTGAAGAACAGAGCTATGCACCATTAGCTCAGTTGGTAGAGCACCTGACTCTTAATCAGGGTGTCCAGGGTTCGAGTCCCTGATGGTGTACCATCAGTGGCCCGTTGGTCAAGCGGTTAAGACATCGCCCTCTCACGGCGAAAACAGGAGTTCGATTCTCCTACGGGTCACCAAGACCTAAGGGACTAAGCCAACAGGTCATTACAAATAACTGTGATTAAAAGTTACAGTTCACAGTCGGTGTTTATTACGCTGAGGGTCCACCCGTTCCCATTCCGAACACGGTAGTTAAGCTCACGCGTGCCGAAAATAGTTGGAGGGCAGCCTCCTGTGAAAATAGGTCGACGCCGACATTAAAAAGAACCATTCTTTTGGATGGTTCTTTTTTATCTTTGTGTTAACTTTATGCTTGAATTGGACTTCACAACAAGCAGCTTGCGCTTGTTGTGAGAGGAGAAACATATGCAGTATATTTACAAAACTGTGTTTTGTTCTATACGGAATATGTTTTGAGTGAGCTTTATTCAAAACCTTCCGTCTTTTGCTTCGCAAAATCCACCTCCCCTTGCCACAAGGGGAGGCTTTTTCTATTTCTTTAGGCGAACACTGTTCGCCCCTACGGCTATTTTTGTAGACAATCTTCTTCTTTTATGTTATATTGAAAATACAATTTGAATTGAGATGATTTTATGACAAAAAGTGAAATGATGAATATTGTTTATAATCAGCTTGCTGTTGATTATAATTGCAAGCCCGATGATTTTTGCAAAGACGGGGTTATATTTACGGTAGCGGAAAAGCAAAACGGCAGGCGTGAAATGCCGTTTGTTACACCTCGACTTGAAATTATTACAATGGGAAGAAGCACGATTGTCAACGCTTCAAAAAATATTATGCCATATGTTTAAAGGTAAATCTTCTTATGATATATTAACGAGCAAAATTGTTTACGGTGTTAATCCGTATTATTTGCCTGATGTTGAAAATATCAAAATTATTGAAAATAAATTGTATGACTTTAAGCTAATTGAAAACGATATTCAATCTTTGTATAAATATGAGCAATTTCATAATGCTTTGCAATATGATAACGAAAGCAAACGACCTGAGGTTTTTGCAGCTGTTGCATATGACGGCTCAAAAATAACAGGAATTGCCTGTGCAAGTTCGGACAGCAACACTATGTGGCAAATCGGTGTTGATGTTTTGCCGGAGTATCGAGGAACCGGTATAGCTGTAAAACTTGTTAATATGTTAACCGTAGAAACGCTGAATCGTGGAGTCGTACCTTATTATACAACAGATTGCTCAAATATCAATTCACAAAAAGTTGCGATAAAAAGCGGATATATTCCTGCGTGGTCGCATTGTTTTAAAACAAGATTGCCGATTGTTTATAGGTGATTCTTTAATAACCGATTTTATATATGTGTAATAAGGGATTAATTGTATGGAAAATATAAAGTGGATATTTTTTGATTTGGGTTCAACGCTTGTGGATGAAAGCGAATGCCTAAAAGAGCGTTGCAAGGTTATAATTGAACAAAACAATTTGGATGCCGATGAATTCTGTAAAAAAGTTCTTGAATATGCCGAAAAAGATGCTTTTGCAATCAGGTGGGCGGCACAGGATTTTGGTGTTGCATTGCCTAAATGGTTTGGCGAACTTGAAAGACTTTATCCTGATGTTGAAGATGTTTTGAAGAAACTGTCGCAAAAATTTAAACTTGGAACTATTGCAAATCAGGTTGCCGGAACACAAAAACGCATTGATAATTGGGGTATCGGCAAGTATTTTGATGTGGTGATTGCATCAGCCGAAGCGGGTTGCGAAAAACCCGATTTGAAAATTTTTAATATGGCACTTGAACAGGCAAAGTGTAATCCGAGCGAAGCAGTTATGATTGGTGACAGGCTGGATAATGATATTATTCCTGCTAAAAAGCTTGGTATGAAAACTGTTTGGGTGCGTCAAGGATTTGCAAAGTTTCAAAGTGTTAAAAACGAACTTGAAAGACCTGATTATATTGTTGTGTCAATAGCTGATGTTGTTGATTTATTTTGAGGTGAATATATTTTTGATACGGTTGTTTGATTTCTCTTGCAATATCATTTAATTGTGATATAATAAATTTATCAGCCGATACTGATTAAAATTGAGATAACCTGTTCCCATTCCGAACACAGAAGTAAAGCTCTTGCATTATTTTTTGCAAGGGCTTATTTTATTTGGAGGTAAAATATGTTTAATTACAAAAGAATTGTGGTAATTGGTTGCCCGGGTGCAGGAAAAAGCACTTTTAGCAGAAAACTTCACGCTGTTACAAATTTGCCGTTGTTTCATTTAGATGCGCTGTGTTGGAACAAGGATTGTACCCACATCACTCGGGAGGAATTGATTGAAAAGCAGATGGAGATTTTTGCGACCGATAGTTTTATTATTGACGGAAATTTCAAATCGACTCTCGAATTAAGAATTAAAGAGGCGGATGTGGTTTTTCTGTTTGATTTGCCAACGGAAACTGCACAAAAATCATATAATATCCTGCAATCGTTGTGCAATAGATTAATATTGTGGGGCGGCAATTATTTTACAG
>CAVLCA010000059.1:0-3051 GCA_963661495.1 bacterium | reverse complement strand
AAACCCCACCGCCTCACTTCGTTCGGCACCTCCCCTTGCTTCAAGGGGAGGCAATCCTTTCAAGGCTCCAAATATAAATCATACAGACCTATCAAGGCTCCCCTTATTTATAAGGGGAGCTGTCTGCACCTTGTGTGCAGACTGAGGGGTTAACATTAGGGGAGGCAAATAGTAGGTGCCATACGCTGTTGCACCAAAACAAGAAAATCATCGAATTGAGTCTATCTGTTAAATCTTTGTTAAAATTGCACAACAAAGCGTTCATTTTTTGTACACACTTTGTTAGAATATATCGGCGATATAGGTTGATTTTTGTGTTAAATTTATGTTATAATTGAGCAAATAAAAGAATGTGTAACATTATGCTTATTATCCGGGGAGGGATAGTTATGACTAAATTTTTCAAAAAATCAGTCGCATGTATGATAGCGGTGCTGATGATTGTTACATCGCTTCCGTTATCCGCTTTGACAGCAAGTGCGGCAACAACCACAACAACCACAAAGGCTTCCGCTTATGGTGTTATTAGAGCAGGTTCTAACTCGAGATTTAGTGATCCGGTTCTTAAAATTTGTAATGACGCTCAAGATAGTAACTTTACCATTGGCTTTATTAATTTCAGCCTTGACGGTATTTCTTGTACAAGTAGTGATACTGTAAGTGCTTCTTATTCATTTACTTCAGCTATGGCAAGCAGTTGTACCGACAATAAAGGTATCAGCGTTTACTATCCAACAGCGAATTATTCCGATTTTGCACAGTCGACAGGTGAATATTTATTAAGTAATGTAAATTCAACAAGTTCAAGTGCAATCTATAAAGGCGATAATTCAGGTCACCTTAATAATGCAATATCTTATTACTCAATGCAAAAACTCGGTGATTTTACTATTGGTCAATCTAATACTGTTGATATCGGAGCGGCTTTGAAGTCAGCAAAAAATAATGGTAGTAGCGTTGCTACAATTTGTATTGTACTTACAAGTGCAGGTGGCAAAGCTGATACAAATGGCTGGTCTGATACAGAAGTAACTGTAAATAAAAACAATATAACTGTTTCTGTTTCAAATGATAAACTTATAAACGATTTTGATGTTAAAGAAGCAACTGCATACGGTACTTTTGTAAATGACAGTGATTATAATACCGAGGCAAATTATAAGCAAATTTATAAAAATGTTTTGTATTCTCCTACTTCAATGTCCGCATGTTATACTTCAGGTGCGGTTTCGGCTGAAGGTAAAGATAAAGTTTATCTAACCGGAAAACTTTTTTATGGTAATACAGTTCTCTTATATAATGGAGAAACAAATCCGTCTATGGGCATTGGCTTTGCAGTAGAAGGAAAATCAAAGCCGTGGAACTATAACTATAATAATGTTAGAACTTATAGATGTAATCTTTCAGGGGATTCTCAAGGGATTTCCTTCAGGGATACAAAATGGCACGGTTCAGACAGCAGAATGAATTACACATACCTTATGTTTGGAAAAAGTGAATTAATAGGTACTTCTTCGGATTCCCAATATACACAGGGTGAAAAAGGTTATTACGGTAATGTTCTTCAATATACCGGTGGCGACTTTACAGACGATTATAAAACTATTAACCTTGGATTTGAGTATGTTGTCGGAACTGACGAAGGCTCAAAACAAACACATAGTACAGGCACAATTTCAACTGCAACAATTTATATTTTGAACTATAAAAAGCTCGTAGATAAAGCTAAAACAGTTAATACTGAAATATCTGCAATGGATTCTTCTATATATGAAGAAAACTCATTGAATGCGTATATAACAGCTGTAAACAATATGTTTGCTTTTAATCCGTCATCATATGATTATTCTTCGGATCAAGCTGCTGCAGTTAAAAAAGCCGCTCAGGATATGAACAGCCTTATGACAGCTGTTGATACTGCTAAAAGTAATCTTAAAATCAATTACACATTTACAAAGAATGATGGTTCAAGTACTGTAATAGCCGCAAAAAATGATAGTGAAGCATATAGTGCAGCTCCTACAAATACGGCACAAAAAGTTGTTGCAAATAATGATAATACACATACTGTAACAACTTATTCTTGGCCTACAACTGCTACAAATTATGTATTTACAGAAACAGCAACCACAACAACTGAGAATTGCTCAGGCGGTACTGCAACATGTAAGGCAAAAGCTGTATGTTCAACTTGTAACGCTGAATACGGCGATGTTTTGGCTCACAAATACACATATACATCTGTTGACACAACATACCACACAAAGAAGTGTACGGTAGGTGGCGAGGAAGTACAAGAGGCACACACCAAAGGCACAGACGGCAAGTGTACTCGTTGCGGTCAATCGTTACTTGATTACACCGCTCTTGACTCGGCTATTTCAGAAGCAGGTAATATTAAAACTGAACATATTGTTAAATTATATAAGCTTTATACAGAAGAATCATATGCTGAATATGACAAGATTGTTGTAGATACAACAGCAAAAAGAGACACAGCAAAAACGCAGGAAGAAATTAATGAATTGACTTCTATTCTTCTCTCTGCAAAAACAATTCTTCGTAAAAACAGCTGCACCGTTAAGGTTTTTGTAATTTCGGAAGACAGCACTGTTGCAACCGAAGCTACAAAGACATACACATCAACTTACGGTTCACAGTTGGAGCTTGACCTTGCGGATATTGATTCAACAGCCGGCGGCGTTAAGGCTTGGATTGTAAAGACTGACGACGGCGTAACTCAAACTAAGATTATGACTGCCGACACAAAGATTACATTGTATGTTACCAAGGACGCAGATGTTGATGTTTACACTGTGGCAAATCCTAACACGGAAACAGCCAAGTATTCAAAGGTTACATTCCTTGGCAAGAACGGCAATGTAGTAGCTGTTAAGTATGTTAAAGAAAACGAAACCCTTGATACAAGTGATGTTACAATTCCGTCGGTTCCTTTCTACACATCAACAAGTTGGGATAAGGAAAGCGTAACAGGCACAGGCAGTGACATTTATGTAAGAGCTCAGTACACATACAGCACTGAAGCTACAA
>CAVLCA010000058.1:0-3370 GCA_963661495.1 bacterium | reverse complement strand
AGAGCTGATTGACCATATAATCGTGAGCAAAAACAGTACCGTTTCTATGGCAAGGTACGATGATTATTCCTTTATTTTTAACAGAAAGTAATTATGTGTATATATAGCGGCAAAAATTGTCGCTGTATTTTTGATGTTCATTTATTTTTAATTGACATTGCGGAACTATATTGATATTATAAATAATAGATAAGTATTTTATTTGGAGTGATACCTAAATGAGAGATTTGGATAATCTTTGTGCCAATTGCTGGAGCGAGCTTACAGAGGGCTCTGTTTGTGCCGAATGCGGTTATGATAACGACAATCAAAATGACAGTGTTAATCTTAAAACAAAAACCGTTATTGCCGGTCAATATGTAATCGGTAATGTTATAAAAACGGAGAGCGATTCGGTCACATATTCCGGATATGACGGACAGCTTGACAAGCCTATTTTAATAAGAGAATTCTTTCCAAAAGGCATTGCAAACAGGTTTGACGACAGCGATGAACTTCATGTTCGTCAAAAATTTGTAAACGAGTTTGCAAGATACAAAAAATCGTTTTACAACTTGTGGACAGCTATGCAAAAACTTCACAATTTGTCTGCAGTTGTGCCGATTTATGACCTTACAGAAGCGAACGGAACCTATTATGCAATTATAGAAAAGACCGAATCTGTTCCTCTCAGAGAGTATTTGCTCAGAAACGAAGACGGTCATATTTTGTGGGATACGGCAAGACTTATGTTTATGCCTGTTCTTACAACGATCGAGGCTTTGCACTCTAACGGCATTGTTCACGGTTCAATCACTCCGGACAACCTTGTACTTTGCAGAGACGGCAAGGTTCATCTTGCTCCGTTTCCGATTACGGAAGCAAGCGATCAGGCAACCGCTTTGGAATTTACCGAAAATGACGGCTATACTGCACTTGAACAATATAACAACAAACACAGAATTTGTGCCGCAACTGATATTTACAGCTTTTCAGCTTGTATTTACAGAGCTCTTGTGGGTTCAAATCCGCCGTCAGCCGTTTCAAGAGAAGCAAATGACAAGCTTATGATTCCAAACACCATTGCAGAGAAAATTCCTATGCATGTCATTAAGGCACTTGTAAACGGACTTCAAATTTATCCTGAAAAAAGAGTAAAAACCGTTGAGGATTTCAGAGAACTTCTTGACGCTGCTCCCGCTGTAAGAGCAAAGGCGGCTGTTGAGCAAGAAGATGTTTATCAAAAAGGTGCTAAGGGCGGATATCCGGAATACAATGAAAATAAGGGCGATAAAAAGCGTAAGGCTGTAGTTGTTGTTCTTGTTATTTTGATAATTGCAGCAATTGCCGCCGCAGTTTACGTTGTGCAGTTTTCGGGATTAATCGAAAGCGGTAAGAATAACACGACAACCACTCAGGCAACGAAAAGCTATCAGGTTCCTAATTTTTCGGGCGTAGGCTATACACAAAGCGATATTGAAAACAACGGTGCTTGGAACGAGCAATTCAACTTTACTTTCCAAGGAGAATATTCATCCGACACAGAAGAAGGTATCATCTTTAAGCAGAGTGTTACAGCAGGCGAAACCGTTGAACAGGGCACGGAAATCATTCTTACTGTTTCAAAGGGAATACAAACGCAAACCGTACCGGATGTTAACGGCTTGACGCTTGATGATGCTACAAAGCAACTTGAGGACCTTGGGTTTAAGGTCAGCACGGTTGAAGTGTATAATGACGGCACACATACGGCAGATACTGTTAAAAGTGCAAACGGTTCCGCTCCGGCAGCAGGTACACTTGCCGCTGTAGGCGAAGAAGTAATTCTTCAGGTTTACGGCGAAGCAGAAACAACAACTGCCCCTGCAACAACTGAAAGCGGAGAATAAACTCAAAACAAAAAATGTGACTTAAAAGACGCAATCAAACGGTTGTGTCTTTTATTTTTGAAAAGATTTGACTTTGCCTTTCAAATTTGATATAACATTAATCGGTTACAAAAGAATTACAAAAATTACAATCTTGTAAAGGAGTTTTTGTTATCAGTAAATTATCGATTAAAATAACAGCTTCCGTTATGTCGGCAATTACGATTTTAAGTGTCGGCGTACCTGTATATGCAGGCTCGGTTCATCAGGATTACACAGGAGCAAAAGCTGTTATGGCAGGAGAAGCTCCGCTTGTGCAAAGTACCTTTGATATGATGATTCCCGAAAAGGAAGATAAATTCATCGTTGAGGTGTACGATATCGGTGAAACTGCCGCAAAGCTTAAATGGTCGGGTAATAAGATTTATTTGGGATATACTGTCAGCATATTTAACCCTGTTACCCACAATTTTGAGGAATATGCCACCACAAACACATCAGGCATATCGCTTGCAAATCTTCACGATGATTCATCGTATAAGTTTATGATATCGTCGGCTGCTAACGATGAAGCTCTCGGAATTGTTTCATTTAAAACCGAATCGTTAAAACCTCAGCTTAATGTTGATGAAGCATCATCCGACGGGGTAAAACTTTCGGTAAGCAATGTGTATGACAAGGCAAAATTTGTGCTGTACAGAAGTGAAGACGGCGAAAATTTTGAAAAAATCGATGTTGTCAAAAACGACCCGTCGTTTGTTGATGAAAATGTCAAAGACAACAAGCGGTATTATTATAAAGTGAAAATGGTTTCTGCTCACAAGGATAAATCAAGTGATGTTGTATCGGCGGATATACCGGAAAATATGAAACTTCCAAAGGTATCGGGTGCAACAAAAACTTATGCATATTATACAGCGGTAACGGCTAAAACTTCACCGCAATATGCGTTGCTAAATTCAGAAGAATGCTATACCGACGATGAAACAGGAATTCGTATGATTGATGACTGCTATTGCGTTGCCCTCGGCTCGTTTTACGGCAGTACAATCGGCACAAAATACATAATTACATTTTCAACCGGTAAATCCATTAATGTTATTCTCTGCGATCAAAAATCGGATAAGCATACCGACAAAAAACATCAGTATGCAGTCAAAAACAGTGACATTATGGAATTTTATGTTGAAAAGAGCAAAATCCCGTCGGGCGTTCGAGGTAATTACGGCAATCTTGAACAGTTCAGCGGCGACATTGTTAAAATTGAAAGATACGCACTGTAAATC
The DNA here is from genome assembly GCA_963661495.1 of bacterium. GTDB lineage: Bacteria > Bacillota > Clostridia > Oscillospirales > Acutalibacteraceae > Eubacterium_R. The sequence continues at coordinate 237 of CAVLCA010000058.1, read as the reverse complement.
AAATAGATTTATTATGAACGGCTCCTCTTGCGTTTGTAAGGGGAGCTGTCTGCAACTCGTATGCGGACAACGCAGTTTGCCCCTATGGTTATTTTGACGATTTTAATCTTTTGTGTTATAATAAATTCAACAAAAGTGTATTATTAATGAGGTGAGTTGTATGTTTAAAGAAATTGAATTCTGCGAGGTTAAGGAAAATGTTGTTGACTTAATTGCAAAACAGTGGGCACTTGTTAC
>CAVLCA010000057.1:0-3481 GCA_963661495.1 bacterium | reverse complement strand
ATAAGGGGAGCCTTGATAGGTCTGTATGATTTGTATTTGGAGCCTTGGTAGGTTTGTTTGATTTATATTTACGACAGCTCCCCTTATAAATAAGGGGAGCCTAATAACGAAAAAAGCACCCGCCGAAACGAGTGCTTTTTTGTTGTTAGAATGTCGGGTCATCGCCTGAGTCGTAAGCAGCTGTTGTTGTGCCGAGCAAATCGAAGTCGGTTTCGGTTACATTGCCCGAATAACCGCTTGATGTTGTGATGACATCGTCATTCATAAATTTAACCACAGTAATTTGAGGTGAGTTAAATTTTTTCATAATATTCCTCCCTTAAATTAACTAAGTTCTACCGTTGTTAAGTCGCCTGAATTGATTGTGTAGGTTACACCGTTGTATTCGTATACAAGATAAGCACGACCTTCGATTGAATTTGTGCCGCTGTCTATACCTGTACCAAGCTTAACTGTGTACTCATTTCTTTCAGACTTTGATTCAGCCTTAACCTTTGCAAATACACCGTCGCCAATCTTAACTTCAAGACCCCATTCAACTGCTGTTGCGCCTGCCGGAAGGAAGAACTTACAGTTGAAGTTTGCATATCTCTTGGTTGATGTTGAAGTGCTGAATGAACCTGTTACGGCTACTGTAGGCTGAGCGTCTTCTGTGTATTCCTTAACATAAACTGCATCAGTCTTTGGTGCATAGAAGTCTACGCCGTCAATATATGTAAGGAGCTTTGTGCAAGCTTTGTCTGAATAGAGTGCATACTTCTTGCTCTTGTCTGCCTTTGAAAGGTATACATAGCTGTCGTAGCTGTAATCCTTTTGCCAAGTGATTTCGCCGTCTTCAACAAAGTTTACTTGGCAAGTTGTTGCACCTAAAAGATATGTGTAAGAAGCCTTAACAGTGTATTCGTTGCCGTCACCTGTGATTGTTTCTTCACTCCAACTACCTGCAGAATAGAACGGAATTTCAGGAATGTCAACTGTGTTTGTTTTAAGTTCTTCGCCTTGAGCTACATACTTGATTGCAACAACCTGATTGTTCTTGCCAAGGAATGTTACCTTTGATGATTTTTCAGATGCGTCTTCGTCTGAAAGATATGCATAAATTGAAACATCTTTTGTTACGATAACATTTACACTGCTGTCAAATGTGTTGAGCTTTGTTGATGTGTGGGATTCGTCTGTTGTAACAGTCCACTGCTTAACATTTGCGTTTGCGTTTGCTGTGTATGTTGTGCCGTAATCCAAAGTTTTTGACTCAACTTCAGTTGGAACGCTTGAACCTGCAGCAACCGTGTAGAATGTTACTGTGTTCTTTGCAATGGCAAGGTCATAGACAGATTCTCTGAGAATCTTTGTTAAAGTGTCAAGTTCTTCTTGTGTTGTTACTTTTGTTCTTTCTTCTTCAACAGAATTAATAACTTGTTTTAAAGCAGTGATTGAATCATCTGTGTACTCTTTGTCTTCGTTTTTTGCAATTTTCTTCACTTCTTCAAGTGCGGTGTCATAAGCCGATGTGTCAAGAGCATATCCGCCGCAACGCGTACACTGGTGTGTGTTTGGGTCAATTGTGTGAGCTTCTTCAACTACGCTTTCAACTTCATTGATTGTTGTGTCTGTTACTTCTGAAGCTTCTTGCCAAGCGTATGTTGTTGTCTTGTGCTTTGTGTTGTCAACATAAACATACTCTGTTGCTGTGTTTGTTGGAGCACTCTTCAATGCTTCTTCAACAGATGTTGCTTCAACAGTGTTAACTATTGTGCCCTCAGCATTTACGAATGAGTAAGTGTAAGTCTTTAATGTAAGACCTGCTTTTGCTGAATCGTAATTATCAACAAGTTCTTTAATCTTTGTTCCTGCATCATTTACATCGTTTTCAAGAGAAGAAGCCGAGAAAGTCAAATCGGTTGCAGGATTAAATGATGTAAGAGCCTTTACAGCATTTGCATAAGCGTTTACAGAATCTTCTGTGTACTTATCATAGCTTACAGATGTAATATCAGACTTAGCTGTGTCAATTTTGTCAAGTACAGCTTTGTAGTTAATATAATACAGTGGTTTAGTAGCATTACAATTGTTGACAATATCTGTTGTAGTCATTGTATCATTACTTCCCGAATAAAAAGTAACAGAAGGTGTAACAGATTTAGTATATTCATCTGTTGCAAACGAGCCGTTAAACCTAAACATATTTGCCCATCTGTACCATATATTGTTCCATCCGATTATACCTATAATCTTTTTTTTAGAAATTTGCGGTGCCTTACCAGCGGTTGTAACAGCACCAAGAGCACCAATATCATCATCATGAGATGTTGAATACAACAATGTCCAGTTGTCACTTTGGTCTGTTCCATACCAAATAGTTTCATTTGTATATTTAAGATTAGAATTGTTATTTACCGCAGCATATGTATATCTATCTTGTCCAGTTGACATTGCAAGAGCCAAAACAGGTGTATCAAGTTCATTTGTACCATCATAAAGCAAAACCATTTGTGGGTAATGAATTGTTGCAGATACTGTACCTGAAGTAGTTTTACCTTGATCATCACCGGCACCTTTTTCACCATATAATACATTTCGCATATATGTTGTATAGTTTGTACCAGAAGAAAAATCAGATGTTTTATCTCCGGTTAATGAGCCATAATCACCTGTTGGATTTGTATATACAAAACTGTTAAGTGCAGTTTCAGCTTCATCCAAAGCAGTTGTATCAGCTGCCAAAGCAACAAACGGCATTGATGAAACAGCCATAACGCCGGCGATTAAGCCTGCGAGTGTTTTTTTAATAAATTTTTTCATAAATTAATAATTGTCCTCCTTAATAAATTGTGCAATGCACATCAGCCCAAATTGTCGAAATCGGAGCTGGATTCGTTACCGCTATAGCCCGAGCCGTGATCCGCACCGTCGGAAGTGGTGACAACATCCACAACTGAAAAGCGTGTAACGGTGATACGAGGTTTAATATATTTCATACTACACCTCCAATAATAAATTAATAAATCGAAACGCACCTGACCGATTGAGAAATACTCGTGCGGTACTTAAAAAAGTACAGATTTACACTTTTAAGTAGTATAACATATTTAAGTGGAATAATCAACCTTTTTTTATCGGAAGATTGCATAAACAATGTCAAAATAAGCGAGCGATTTTTGGAGATAATAACAATTGGTTAATATGCTGTTTTTTATTGATTCGATTCTTGACCCCTCAGTCGTGCAAGCACGACAGCTCCCTAATATTTTGCCTCCCCTTTATGCAAAGGGGAGGTGGATTTTGCGTAGCAAAAGACGGTGGGGTTTAACCTTATTTTTAAGCCTTTTTCATTTTTAACCCCTCAGTCAAGCCTACGGCTTGCCAGCTCCCCTTGATGTTAACCCCTCAGTCTGCACACAAGGTGCAGACTGCTCCCCTTGTTTTTAACCCCTCAGTCGTGCAAAGCACGACAGCTCCCCTTATAAATAAGGGGAGCCTT
>CAVLCA010000056.1:0-3691 GCA_963661495.1 bacterium | reverse complement strand
TTCAAAACCGCCTATTTAAGCCATTTTTCAGACTTTGCGTCTCTCAAAAATCTCTATCAATTGTCTATCAGAAATTTTTAGCAAATTCGTATGATAAATTACGAACCTTACACTGAGGTGTCGAAAGAAACTCCAAAACCGCATTATCATTTAGAGCAGGGTACTGCACTATTTGATGACGAAGAATATAAAAGCTTATTATTCAATCGGATTTAAGCTGAATGCTGGTCTCATATATTCTATTGAACTTCTGCTTAGACCATATTGTGCGGCGATTTTTTCCCAAGTGAATTTAGATATTCTTCCGCATTAAGATACTGAATGCCGTCAACCTCTTGAGGTTCACCTCGGTAAATAACATACTTACCCTTAATCGTCCCGAATCGGTGTTCCGTTTTCTCGCACTTCTTCTCATCAATAAGATGAACATATTGATCAGGATACGCATTCTCGTTATGCTTAATCTCAAATATCTCGCAGGACAAAGATGAAGGATCATAGATAACCATATCAAACTCACCACGGTCAAACTGAAGTTGAAAAACTTGCTTTTTCGGGTTGGCAATCTTGGTTTCAAGAAGAATCAACTCTTCAAGCATTTCACCCATAATACTTGACATTACTCGGTCAATAACACTTTGGCGCTCAACTGCGGAAAATTCGTTGAATTTTTCGTCAAGTACTAAGGAATCCACAACCGCCTTTGTTTGGGCATAGCGTAATCCCGGTTGGCTGATTGCGGTAATTTCTCTCTTGTTTCCGATGTTCGGAAAGGAAAGCTGATCAATATCCACAATCAAATCAAGCAAAGACAGATATTCTTTAATCTCGGTAGCATGAACATCTTCAATCTCTACTGTTTGCTCTTCCTTTTCGAGAATATCAAGCATGGTTTTAATGGACGCAGTCACAAGATCTTTGTCAATGTTTTGTATGAGGTCGAAAGAAAAAGCTTTGTCTTTCAAAAGATTTTTAGCAGCCAATGACATCGTAGAAGATTTATATGTCTTTGTCAAAACCTGTTTTGCAAACTTATGGTTCATATCTTCCACGATGCGATTAATAGCACTTGTTAATTCGTTTCGCTCATACAACTCATACAGATGACGAAAGTGTCCGCCGTCTTGGTAATACTTTAAGGAATGCTGAATGTTTCGTGCAATCGCACTGTCAACATATTCATCAGCCTTCTTCTTCGTTGCAAAAGAAGAATTCTCATTGTATTTTTTTCCACCCATACTCATCGTGCCGCCATAGCGAATAAATTCGTCGACGCCCCTAATACCGAGAACACGCTCAAACTCGCGGTAAGGAATGAAGGTAGTATGAAGCATAAGGCAACGGTCATATAACTGCTCATACTCGGTGAATATAAAACCGAGAGAATCTGTGCCGGAAAGAACAATCTTCATACCGCTGCAAGCATAAATGTCGGAGAACAGTGCTGCACCTTCAATGAAGTCCTCCATTAAGGTTATTTCATCAATAAACACATATCGGTAGCCTTGACTTTCAAGATATTGCATGTCGGAATTGATATCCGAAAGGGTATCCTTTGATTTAACCTGAATAAAGGCGGTCTTACTGAACTGTTCGGGAGACATATCCAATAATGCCTGACGAATCAGTGTTGTTTTACCTGTTCGTCTAAGACCATACAATATGAATACCTTGTCTTGATGTTCTCCGAATACATAATCGGCAAGTTGTTTATAACACTCGCGCTTTTTATACTGTTTAACCTGTGTGGCGTAATTTTTAAGCTGCTCTTGAATGCGCACATAAGTGTTGAATTTATGAGCATCAGAATTATTCTGAATCTTTTTGGGCTTAGGAAGCTGATGCTTCAATTCTTTAAGTTCGGCTTCAAGTGCCTTTCGTTTTTCAATTTTTGCACGCAGCGGTTCTACTTCATCAAAGTTAAGATAAACTTCACTTCTTTTGCGATTTTGAGTAATACGGTGATAATAATATTCTTTGCCGCGAACTCTTTTTTTTGCAATTCCGCCTTGCGGCAATGATGCGATTTCCCGTTCAAGTTCATCGATTCGGTTTATAACATCGAAGTTATCCATAAAAGCACCTCCGTTATTTGTTATACCCATTATACCCCTAAAATATACAGCTGTCAAGGGGGATAACAAGGGATAGCATACTTTCCTAAAATTACAAAAAGTGTGCAAGTTTTTCTAACTTACACACTTTATTTTACAAGCTCTAAATCAGCAAAAAAATATTATTATTTGGATATTGAAAACGCTTTTCATATCTCCAAATTATTATTTTTCTATCAAATCCTCCACTGTGCAACCGAGTACCTTTGCTATACTGTAGATTGTTCCAACACTTGCTTTGTTAATATCTTTATTTCGTTGTTCGTACATTTGAATTGAACGAAGACTTACATCTGCTCTATTTGCAAGTTCTGATTGAGTTATACCATAAGCTTCTCTGATTCTTTTAAGATTAGTATTTAAATAATACTCTTTTATTTTTTTGTTGACAATATCAACAAATTTAGATATATCCGCTTCGTGGAGTGTATAATACATTTGCTCAAAATTATTGTAAGAAACAGCATTAAAAATTTCAATATACTTTCTGTTTGAATGCCATTGATAATATGCTACTGCCCAACCAATCCAATATTCTTTTGTTCGAGCAAAGCTATTCTGCGGTTCAACATCAAGTTGTTTTCCCGTTGCTTCAAAAATAACTTCTCTTGCAATTTCAATACCGCTTTTACCTGAAACAACAGCACTTTCTCCTTTTTCGAATCGTTTGCAAATATTGCTTACTGCAAAAATTTTTACAAAATCTTCACCATTAATTTTGCAGGCGTTAATTGCATAATCGAAAGCTGTACCTAATGCCGATTGAGCTCTATTCAGATATATTTCGTGGTATGCGTGCATCATTATTTATTATGCCTCCTCTGATTATATCTTGAATATAAAGTCCGTCATCATCTTCTTCAAGCATATTTAAATACATTTCATTTGCGTCATCATCTCTAGATTTACGCTTAGCATAGTAAGTACCTCTGTCAGCAATTTCAAACCCTTCAAATTGCAATTTTGAGAATGCATATTTTGATTTTATAACAACTTGTTTGCCAAGTTTTCCAAGACGCATAGCTTTTGCAAGTTGCTCAACAGATATAGAATTATTCAAAAAAGATTCTGCATAATCAAAATATGAGTCATCGGCTCTGTAACCTATAATTACATCATAAGCATTAACATTTATACCATAATTATCAATTAAATATTGCTTTGCCCTGCATGCAACCGGTGTCTTTATAGAAAACAGTCTGTGTTCAACAAGAACTGCGATCCAATTCAAAATTGTATAATCGGACGAATTTAGATTTAATATGTTTAAATATTCGGTATCTAAAGTATATTTATTTGCAAATCCGCCAACCAGTGACGAAACAGCCCATTCTTTAGCTAAATCAAGATTTTCTGTACAATAGAAAGCAAGTCCAAAATCGTTATGTTCTTTACCAACGCCAAATGTCGGCTTTTCGATTATTTGTTCCGAGCCATGATATAAAGTAATTAACTTATTCATAATATCATCCTTTCAAACATATTGTATCACTATGGTGATAGTTAGTCAAGATGCTTGTTAATTTATTGATAATTACTTATTCTTTTACCCTGTTTGAAGCTCGCTTCTTTATTGA
>CAVLCA010000055.1:0-3937 GCA_963661495.1 bacterium | reverse complement strand
CAACGGTGTTGACAACATTCGCGAACTTAGGGACGAAACAAATTATGCTCCGAGTCGCGGAAAATACAGAGTATATATTATCGACGAAGTGCATATGCTCTCTACGGGAGCGTTTAACGCTTTGCTTAAAACTCTTGAGGAACCGCCGGCACATGTAATTTTTATACTTGCCACAACCGAAGTTCATAAGCTCCCTGCAACGATTCTTTCACGCTGTCAAAGATTTGATTTTAAGCGAATTCAGCCTGAAACTATGGCAGTCAGACTTAAAGAAGTTGCCGGTCTTGAGGGTCTTGAACTTGACGACGACGCGGCTGTTCTTATTGCAAGAATTGCCGACGGTGCATTGCGTGACGGACTTTCCGTCCTTGACCAATGTGCAGGCAGAAGTAAAAGCATTACTCCCGACCTTGTGTCCGAAGTTGCCGGTCTTGCCGGCAGAGAGGCTATGTACAAGTTGTCGGACTGTATTGCAAACAACGACAGCAATACCGCAATGTCAATCATCAGTGATCTTTATCAAAACAGCTTTGATATGGAGCGACTTTGCGTTGAAATGATTAATCATTTCCGTAACTTCCTTGTTGCAAAAACCGTGCGTAAAAGCCGGGAATTGATTATTTGTACAGACGATGAATACAAAACGATTTTGGAAGCGTCAAAGAATTTTACCGTTGAAAGCATTGTGTTTGCACTTGATTTGTTCCAAAATACTTTGGTGACAATCAAAGGCGGCGCCTCGGCAAGAATAGAAGTTGAGATGGCGTTCATAAAACTATGTGAGCCGAAAATGGATGAAAGCATTGCCTCGCTTCTTGACCGAATTTCAAAGCTTGAAAGTGCTGTCAAAAACGGTGTAACGGTTCAATCTGCTCCTGTTCAAATACAGGCAAGCACACCGGAACCGAAAATTGAATATATACAAAAAGAAGAACCGAAATCCGAGCCTAAGGCAGAACAATCCGTTGCTCCGGAGCCTGTGGATGAACCTACTCACGCCGAGCCGGAACAACCTTTAACAGAAGAACAACCGCCGGTTGTCGAAACTCCGCCGGTTGAACATAAAGCCGCACAGCCTGTTGTCAATTCCAACGATACCGTTGAGTTTACGCAATGGGGCGATTTTATGGATGTGTTGCATAGGACAAACATTCCGCTTTTCGGAGTGCTCAGCGGTTCGAAAGGATATGTCAGAGGCGAGTTTTTCTTGCTTGACAGTCCGAACCCGGCAGTAAGAGATTTTATCAAATTGCCGATTCATTCAAAATCTATAAAGGCGGCTTTACTTGAAGTAACCGGTGTTCATTATAAGTTAGGGCTTTTCAAACGCCAAACGGAGCAATCTGCTCCGAAGTGTGATCCGCTTGAGGATTTAATCAATCAGGCACAAAATTCAATCAAAATAGAATTTAAATAATTTTTTATAATCAAGGAGAATAGTATGAAAGCAAGAATTCCAAAAGGTATGGGCGGCGGTCCGCAAAATATGCAGGCTATGCTCAAGCAAGCTCAAAAAATGCAGGAAGATATTGAAGCAAAAAAGGTTGAGCTTGAGCAAAAAGAATATGTTGTTACTTCGGGCGGCGGAATGGTTGAAATCACCATGACCGGCAGTCACGAAGTTAAGGCAATCGGCATTAATCCGGAAGTTGTTGACCCTGAGGATGTAGAAATGCTTGAAGATATGCTTGTTGCCGCTCTTAACGAAGTTACCCGTCAAATCGATGAGGAAGCAGAAAGGGAACTCAATTCCGTAACCGGCGGACTTAACATTCCGGGACTTTAAAAACAATTACAGATAGGTTAAAATTATGGCACACAATCTTGCACCGCTTCAAAATTTAATAGATCAGTTTGAGCGTATGCAGGGTATAGGCCACAAAACCGCACAGCGAATGGCATTTTATGTTTTAGGGCTCAGCGATTCGGAGGCAAACGCATTTGCAAAGGCTATTACCGACGCACATACTAAAATCAAGCAATGCAAGGTTTGCTGTGATTTAGCCGATGACGATTTGTGCCCCATTTGTAAGGATAAGACGAGAGATAAAAGTGTTATTTGCGTTGTTGAAGACCCGAGAGATGTTGTTGCCATTGAACGCACAAATGAGTACAAAGGCACGTATCATGTTCTTCACGGTGCAATTTCGCCTATGGACAATATCGGTCCCGACCAAATCCGCATAAAGGAGCTTATTGCAAGGCTCGGAAACGGAGAAGTTGAAGAAGTCATTATGGCAACCAATCCAACCGTTGAGGGCGAGGCAACCGCTATGTATATATCCAGATTGCTCAAACCTATGGGCATAACCGTCAGCAGGCTTGCTTACGGCGTACCTGTCGGTGCAGACCTTGAATATGCAGATGAGGTAACGCTTTCAAGGGCAATCGAGGGCAGAAGCGTAATTTAACAAAAAGGAGTGACAGGCTTGGAGAAAAAAGAAAATAATACTGTTGCAACCAACAAAAAAGCCTATCACGACTATTTTGTTTTGGAAGAATATGAGGCTGGAATTGAACTTTTCGGTACGGAGATAAAATCGATTCGTGCCGGCAGAGTTAATCTTAAAGACAGCTTTTGCAGTGTTGACGACGGCGAGATGTTTGTTATCGGTATGCATATATCGCCTTACGAAATGGGTAACCGCTTTAACCGTGACCCGCTTCGCAAAAAGAAGCTTTTACTTCATAAAAAAGAAATTATGAAGCTTTTCGGCGAAAGTCAAAAACAGGGACTTTCAATAATTCCGCTTAAGCTTTACATTAAAAAAGGCAGAGCCAAACTTTCAATCGGACTCTGCAAAGGTAAAAAGCTCTACGACAAGCGTGCCGTTCAGGCAAAAAAAGATGCCAACCGCACAATTGAGCGTGAGTTTAAAGAAAGATATTAAATCGTTTATCTGCACCAAACGGTGCTGTATATACGGGGATGAAAGGATTTCGACGGGGTCGGAAAACCTTGATCAGCGAGTAGCGGAGTTGCACCGCTTAAAAAGTAACAACTTAAAATTAACTGACAATAATACAGTTTCTTTAAAGGCTGCGTAAGCACCCTTTCGTTCTCACCGATAGTGCCACGGATTGGATGAGGGCGTCGATTAGTGGCGAACATGAATGAGAGAGTGCTTCGACTCTCATCAGGTATCAGAAGCTACCGTAACGCATAGGCTGTTTGCCGTCGGTGCGTGAGGGGAATCTTAAATGACAAACTACACTCGTAGAGCCCTTGGCAATCCTTCTTCGGACGCGGTTTCGATTACCGCCATCTCCACCACTTTTAGCCTTTTGAGCAGCAATGTTCAAAAGGCTTTATTTACGCCGAAAACCGCATAAATAAAGGGCTTTCACGGTATAATACACTTTCTTAAAAACTGACACAAACTTATATAAATTACTCATAAAATTAATCATAAGGGGTAGATTTTGGGGTACTGAAATTTATACATTCATCTTGTTTCTCGGATGATTTTCCTCAAGAATATGACGAATTTTATTTGTGCTGATGTGGGTATAAATTTGAGTAGTTGTAATCGAACTGTGACCGAGAAGCTGTTGAATGTATCTTATGTTGACGTTTTCGTCCATAAGTGCTGTAGCAAAGGTGTGCCTGAACATATGAGGAGTAATATGTAAATCTACGCCGCTATTTTTTGCATAATCGCTTATCATATTTCTTATAGATTGCTCTGAATACCTGTTTCCCAATTTGTTGATGAAAACATACTCGCTGTCGCAATCACAAATTTTAATATATTCACTTAAAAGTCTTGATACTTTAACATTAGCAATACACATTATGCGTTCCTTTGAGCCTTTGCCGTAAATGTAAATTGTGTTGCTGTTAAGGTCAAGACTTTTTCTTTTTAGATTGCTGATTTCCGATAGTTGTAATTTCAAAGAGTGGTAAGCCTGTAATGCAATCAACCAAAACATGATT
>CAVLCA010000054.1:0-4147 GCA_963661495.1 bacterium | reverse complement strand
ATGAATCAAATAATAAATAAAGTTTTTATCCGAAAATTAAAATCTCCATATTTGCTTTTCTTGTTAATATTTACAACATATTCATTGTAAAAATAATCCACATGACCACAATTTGACCACATCGCTTTTCAAAGAAAAAACAGGCAGTCTTGATTTTTACATCAAGACTGCCTGTTTCTCTGTTTTATGCTGTGTACTGTATTATTTTTATGCGTTTTTCATTTTCTTTTTCTGCGACCAGATTTCCCATAGCGTTTGCAACCGTTTGATGGTGCAGTCGATTTGACTGCACCATTTTCGGTCATTATACGCTATTACATCTTGTTGCCGCAGGTTGGACAATATTTTGAATTTTTATTCAGTCTTTGACCGCAATTTGGGCAAATGCTTTTTAGCTGTGTGCCGCAACGCTCGCAATAATCACCTCGTGTATTGATATGGAAGCAATGAGGGCAAACAACAGGAATGCGAAGCAAAAGCTCATAAATCACAACTGCAATTAAATTTGTAAAAAGAGTAAATATAAACCACAGAGTTGAATTATATCCCACCTTAGCTGTTCTGTTTTTCATCCAAAATGCAACTAAAAGCCAATACCAAATTGCCATACCTACCCATGCACCGACAATGACGCCGAGTGCGATTACTCTAACGGTGGTCAAAGGAGTTATGTACTTTGTAATTTCAAAGTCCTCCTCATTCTTTTTTGTGTCGCTGCCTTTGTTTTCTTCTATGGCATTATCATACTTTTCGGTATTCCTTTTTTCTTCGCTTTGGGCAATGCTTATAATCTCATTAATTTGAGTTTGGCAGATTACCGCTGCCGATACACTGCCTGCAATAAGAATAACGACAAGAGTAATAAACCACGCTTTAAATTTTGATTTATAGGATTTTGTGTTTTTCATAGCCGAATTCCTTTCTTAAAATAATTATACTAATTTACTTCTTTTGAAATAAGCAATATACGATTTCAAAAGCTCCTTATCCATAGGTGCACAATGAATATTTGTACCACTTAGTGCATTTCTTGTGTTGAACATATCATAAATCGGTTGTTTTTCCATGTGGCGGGTAATAATGTCGCCCTCACCGTTATCCTCAAACATACATGATAATATTTTGAGTGCGTTACCGCCGAGCTTTGTTTTGCCGAGTGCGTTTTTCCACAATTTATACGGCACAGGCATAACAAAAAGCTTTGATTCGTAAATTGCCTTGACAAGCTCGGTTGAGGATTTAATTTCGGGATTTATGATATTAAACGATTTGTTCCAATCGTCATTCATAAAAGCAATTCTGACCATAACGGCGCTCACATAGTCAACAGGCGTAAAATTGAGTGGCATTTCAACAATAGGCACAACCTTCATTTGAATACAGCCGATAATCATTCTGCTTGTCAAATCTCTGACTGCCCAAATGCCGTCCTGCTTTGTGCCGGTTATATCACCCGGGCGATAAATTTTTGCTTTGATTCCACGCTTTCTTGCAAGCATAATAATTTTTTCGCTTACCCATTTTGTTTGGGAATAGCCGAGAAAATAGCCGTCGGGTGAGTCAAGAGGGTCATCTTCAAGCGCGTTTTTACCGAAGTGACTCGGGTTGTCATACACACTGTATGACGAGGTGTAGTTGAAATATTTCATTTTGCCGGTTGTTGCAATTTGCAAGCACTCAACGGTTGACAAAACATTTGCACTTTTCATAGCCGAATACGGATAAAGGAAATTGAGCACAGCACCGCAATGAAAAATCATATCAACATTGTTGCAGATGTTTTTATAATCCTCATCACTCATTGCAAATTTTTCTTTTGTTAAATCGCCCTTAATTGCAATAATTCTGTGCCTGAATGAATTATCCCAGCAATTAAATTTGAGCATATTCATTTTGATTCTCTCAAGACCGTCATATATATCATTACATCTTGTAAGGCAATAAACGGTAATTTCGTTATCCTTTTTCAGCAAATCTCTGATAAGAAATGCACCCAAGAAGCCTGTAGCACCGGTGAGAAAAATATTTTTACATTCGTCGGCTGCTTTCTCATATTCACCGATTAGCTTAATATCATCAGGCAAAGCAACTTCTTGTCTTAAATCAACATTGCCGTTTTCTATTTTGATTTCTTCATCATCTTGATATGACAAAACAAGCTCGCAAATTTTGCTCGGAGTAGGGAACATAAGCACATCACGAGGGTTAAGCTCAACCTTAAATTTATCCTCGATTTGGCTGATAACCGTCATCATACTGAGCGAGTCACCGCCCAAATCAAGAAAATTTGACATATCGTCAACAACTTTTCCTTTAAGCTGAGCGGAAAAGAACTTTTTTATTTCATCAATTACATTTTCTCTGTTCATCAGGCACTCTCCTTTTTACCGTAATTTCTTTTAATCTTAAGTGTGGTGGTTTTTTCAAATTCCGCATCTCTGAATTTAACATTTGCTATATGCTTATACGCAGGTGCCGTGGCATTATATTTTTCAACGGCTTTTTTTATAAGTTCTTTTGCATTTTTATATTCCTTAACATTAGCGAAAAACTCGGCGGTTATAGCCTTGTTTTCCTCATAAACAAGCACCTCGTTAATAAAATCATAGCGTGAAAGTTTTTCTTCAATTTCCTCGGGTGAAACATTTTTACCGTTTGCGAGGATAATCAAATTCTTCTTTCTGCCTGTGATATAAAGAAAGCCGTCACTGTCGATTTTACCGTAATCGCCAGTCTTAAACCATTCGCCGTCAAATGCTTTTTCGGTTTCAGCCTTGTCGCAATAATAACCTTTCATAACATTATCGCCTTTAACATAAACCTCGCCGACGCCGTCCTTGTCAGGCTCGTAGATTTTAATTTGATTGCACGGCAAAGCCTGACCGCAGGAGCCGAGCTTAAAATAATCGTTTCTGTTTACAGTAACAACGGGCGAGCACTCGGTAATGCCGTAGCCGTTAATTACATTGATGCCGATTTCACAAAGCCCCTTTTGATAAAACGGGTCAAGTGCCGCACCGCCGCAAATAATGGTTTCAAGCTCGCCGCCAAGATTATCAATTATTTCCTTAAATAATTTTCTTCTTACATCAATGCCTTTTTCAAGCAGTTTGTTGCTGAGCTTGATTGCCTTTCTGAGCATTTTCGCCTTGCCCTGCTTTTCAGCCGTTTGCCAAATTGCTTTGTAAATCATTTCAATAACAAGAGGAACGGCAGAAAAATTTTGTGGCTTATTTTTTTGGAAATCGCCGACTACATCCTTTAAATCACTGCAAATATATCCGCTTGCACCCATCAAAAATGCCGCAAAAAGTGCCGACGCCCAAGAAAAGGTGTGATTAAATGGGAGCACGATTACAGTATTGCCACCCTTGGTGCACTCGCAGGTTGAAACAACATCGCTTGTCAGATTGTGGTGAGTAAGCATTACGCCCTTGCTTTTTCCCGTTGTGCCCGAGGTGAAAACAACGCAAGCCAAATCATCGGGTAAAACCGTAGCGTTTAAGTATTCACCGTAGCCGTCGTCAAGCAAATCCTCGCCAATAAATACGCATCTCGGTAAATCGGACATAGGTATATAATGCACAATGCTCAGCTTATCGTTTTCTTTGAATTTTTCTATTACATCGCTGTATGTATCGGAATAAATAATGGCTTTGCATTTGCAAATATCAACAAAATTCATTAAGTCATTGTATGGCATTTCTTTATCGAGCGGAACACATACATTGCCACCGTTTAATATTGCGATAAAAGACATAAACCAATTGTATGAATTTTCGCCGAGAAGAGCGATTTTGCAGTTTTTCAAATCGTTATTATACAGGTAAGATCCGAGTGCATTTACATCTCTGCCGAATTGACCGTAGGTTTTTGATCTTTGCGATTTCCCCACCTTAAAGTCAACAAGCTTTTTATTTTCATTTTTATCAATACCGTAGCTTACAAGCTCTTTTACGGTTTTGACGCCCGGCATTTCATAATACGGATACGGTTTGTTTTTCATAAAAGGTTCTCCTTTCCTGTGTGCAATAAGCTATAGCACCTTTTATGGCTTTATCATAAGCGCACCTATTAAACCTGTTATAAAACAAATATAAACCGTAATTAAAAAATAACGCATTTTTCAAACTACGGTTTACATTGT
>CAVLCA010000053.1:0-4303 GCA_963661495.1 bacterium | reverse complement strand
GCGAAAAACGCAATGAGCGAGGGCGAAAATATTATTCGTATCGGCTCGTCGCCTACAACTCCTGCTCAATTACTTATGCAAATGTGGCCGAAAATTCAAGAGCAATGCCCAGACATTAAATTTGAAATTATTCCGTTTGAAAACACACCCGAAAACGCAAAAGAAATACTTGCGAATATGGGCAAAAACATTGATATTATAGGCGGAATATTTGACGACACAATGCTTAAACTCAGAAAGTGTGAGGGTTTGCAATTATCCCGCGAGCCGTTTTGCTGTGCCGTATCCATTCACCACAGACTTGCACAAAAAGATAAACTTCAAATAAGTGATTTGTACGGCGAAAATTTAATGCTTATGCACCGTGGTTGGAGCAATTATGTTGACTGTTTGCGTGACGATATTTGGCAAAATCATACGCAGATACATATTGTTGACTTTGATTTTTACAGTATGAGCATATTTAACAGATGTGAAAATTCGAATGATGTTTTGCTTGCGATAGCGGGCTGGGCGAATGTTCATCCACTGCTTAAAGTAATTCCTGTTGAGTGGGAATACAGTATTCCGTACGGACTTTTACATTCACCGAATCCGAGTGAAAATGTCAGACGGGTTTTAGATGCGGCGAAAAATACAGTTAAAACTAAATAGATAGTTATAACCTAAAGGTATATACTGAACAACAAAACGAGACTTCAACTGAGGTCTCGTTTTTCTTATAATATGGTTGAAAAGAAAAATAACGAAGGAGTGGCAGATATGAAAAAGTTAAAAGCACTGCTTATAAACGGCAGTCCGAGAGTAAAGGGCTGTACTTATACAGCATTGACAGAACTTAAAAACACATTGGAGCAAGAGGGTATGGAGGTTGAACTTATCCATGTAGGGCACAAGGCTGTGCACGGTTGTATCGCTTGCAGAAAATGTAAGGAAATCGGCAAGTGCGTATTTGATGATATTGTAAACGAGGTTGCACCGAAGTTTAATGAGGCGGACGCTTTCGTAATCGGAGCACCTGTTTATTACGCATCTCCTGCCGGCGGAGCAATCGCATTTCTTGACAGACTGTTTTTCAGCACGGCAAATGTTGATAAAATTATGAAAGTCGGTGCAGCCGTTACAACCTGTCGCAGGGGCGGTAACACAGCGTCATATGATGTGCTCAACAAATATTTTTCAATCAGCTCTATGCCGATTGCCACAAGTCAGTATTGGAATATGGTTTACGGCGGTCAGGCAGAAGAGGTTTTGCAGGACAAAGAGGGCTTGCAGACTATGAGAACACTCGGCAGAAACATTGCCTTTATGGCAAAGAGTATTGCACTCGGCAAGGAGCAATTCGGGCTTCCCGAAAAAGAACAGATTACATTTACAAACTTTCACCACTAAAAATAGAGCGTAATTATGGTATTTTATTTCACTGCAACGGGCAACAGCCTTTATGTTGCAAAGCGTATTGACGAGTATCCTGTCAGCATACCGCAGGTTATTAAAAATTCGTCAATCTGTTCCGACAGTCAAGTCGGTGTATCGTTTGCCAAGTTTATTGCGGCGAATATTGCCTCCTCTGTGTTCACGCTTGCCCTCAAAAGGCAATTATCATTAAGCACGAGAAAAACAAAAACGAGCGATACAGAAATGAAAATGTATCACTCGATGAAATAATAAAATCAAATTTTCAGGATAGGAGAAAAAGCTATGAATAATTTTGTTTTTGAAAATTCGTCAAAGGTGTATTTCGGCGAAGGCTGTGTAAAGGAGTATCTTTCAAATATTCTTTCAGCCTACGGCGACACGGTTATGCTCTGCTACGGTGGTGGTTCGATTAAGAAAAACGGCATTTATGACGAGGTTATAACCGTACTCAAAAAAGAAAACAAGGAAGTTGTTGAATTTAGCGGTATTCCGTCAAACCCGACTTACACCAAGGTACTTGAGGGAGTTAAGCTTGCAAAAGAGAGCAATGCCGATTTGATTCTTGCAGTAGGCGGCGGAAGTGTTATGGACTGCTGTAAGGCAATTTCACTCGGTGCAAAATATGACGGCGATATTTGGGCGGACTTTTGGGCAAGACCGGGTGTAATTGACTTTGAGCCGTTGCCGCTCGGCATTATTGTCACCGTTTCAGGCACAGGCAGTGAATGTAACGGCGGTGCAGTAATCACAAACGAAGATCTAAAAATTAAAACGGGCAGAGATTATCCTCAGCTTAACGCAAAATTCGTTATGCTTGACCCGACCTACACTTACAGTGTTTCTAAATTTCAAATGGTATCGGGTGCTTTTGATACTCTTTCACACATTATGGAAATCTATTTCAGCGAGCCGAATGAAAGCAATGTATCGGACGATATATCCGAGGCTCTTATGAAAAATGTTATCGAAAATTTGCGTGCCGCTATCAAAAATTCCGAAGACTACACAGCAAGAAGTAACCTGATGTGGGACGCAACAATGGCTGAAAACCGTATTATCAAGCTTGGCAAAAAGACAGATTTTCAATGTCACCAAATGGAACACCAGCTCGGTGCATTCACAAACTGCAATCACGGTGCAGGTCTTGCCACTCTTCATCCTGTTTATTACAGGCATATTTGCAAGGCAGGCGAAAAGAAGTTTGCTCAGTTTGCAGTTAATGTTTGGGGTATTTCAAAGGACGGCAAAACAGACGAAGAGCTTGCAAAAGCAGGTGTTGAGGCTCTTGCTGATTTTATTAAGGAAATTGGTATGCCGACAACTTTTAAGGAACTTGGTATTGATGAAAATATCAATCTTAAAGAAATTGCGGACTCATGTGGCATTGTACCGGGTGCTTACAAAAAGATGACTCACGAAGAAATATTAAAAATTTTTGAAGAATGCAAGTAAAGTCTTGACCTAAAGTCAACTTTAGATATTACAATTAAATTATTAAACAGAAAAGGGGTAACTACTATGGAATTTACAAAATTAAATAACGGCGTTGAAATGCCGATGCAGGGTATTGGAACATATTTGCTGTCCCCCGACGAGGCAGAGGCATCGGCAACCTACGCACTCAAAAACGGATGTCAGCTTATTGATACGGCAAACGCATATTGCAATGAAAAGGCTGTAGGCAGAGCAATGAAAAATTCGGGCATTGACCGTAAAAATATTTTTCTCGAAACAAAGCTTTGGCCGTCATTTTACGAACAGGACGACGCAGTAGACAAAACGCTTGAAAGACTTCAAACAGATTATATTGATTTGCTTTTAATTCATCAGCCTGCCGGTAACTACATTGCAGGATATAAGCAAATGGAAAAGGCATATAAGGACGGCAAGGTTCGCGCAATCGGTCTCTCAAACTTTAAAGAAAAGCAGATTTGCGAAATCTTAAATATCTGCGAGGTTAAGCCGTCGGTTCTTCAAACCGAGGTGCATCCTTATTATCAGGAAAAGGAGCTAAAAAAATTCCTTTCTCACGAGGATATTAAAATTCAGGCTTGGTATCCGCTCGGTCACGGTGATAATGCACTGTTGAACGAGCCACTCTTTAAAAGCCTTGCGGAAAAATACGGCAAGTCAACTGCTCAAATCATTCTTCGTTGGCATATTCAAGACGGAAATATTGTTATTCCGGGTTCAAAGAACAGCGACCATATCAAGGCTAATTTTGATATTTTTGATTTTTCACTTACAGATGAAGAAATGGCAGAAATATCATCACTTGATAAGGGTGTAAGATATTACACTTCAACACCTGAACTGCTTAAAAAATATCCCGAGATGATACCACCGGTTGACGAACAAAAATAATTAAACTAAAGGAGATTACCATTATGAAAAAAATAACCTCAATTCTTTTAGCACTCGTGCTTGTGTTTTCTTTTGCCGCTTGCTCTAATAATTCCGATAAAGGTGCAAGCACTGCAAATTCTACTACTTCTGCTCCGGCGGGCACACAATCTACCGACGAGTCCTCCGATAATAATACAAACAGTTCTTCAAACAGCAAAATCCTTGTTGTTTACTATTCCGCAACAGGCAGCACAAAAGCCGTTGCCGAAACTATCGCAGACACTGCCGGAGCGGATTTGTTTGAGATCACACCTGTTGACCCTTACACAAGCGACGACCTTAACTGGACGAATGACAACAGCCGTGTAAGCGTTGAGCACAACGACGAAAGCAAGCGTGATGTACCTCTTACAAAGACTACACCCGATAATTGGGCAGATTATGATACAGTATTTATCGGCTATCCGATTTGGTGGGGCATTGCCGCATGGCCTGTAAACAATTTTGTTAAGGGCAATGATTTCAGCGGCAAAACCGT
>CAVLCA010000052.1:0-4588 GCA_963661495.1 bacterium | reverse complement strand
ACCGATATCATCATCGGTAGCTCATCAAAACTTTTATAGCTTTCTTTCATTGCGCTGCCTCCTTTCGTATTATTAGAGAGATACTTTTTCAAAAAGAAAAAATGAAACGAAATTCGAAAACAAAAACTCACCCAAAAAAGTCCCTCTACTATACGGAGAAAAATTTCAATTTTGTTCGGGTGTTTTTCAAAAATCTTTACACCTTGTTTACATTTGATTTCACCACAGCAAAAAATACCCCTCTATAATACAGAGAAAAATTCAAGATTTGTTGATGTGTTTGAAAGAAATTTTACAAATTATTTTATAAAAACAAAAATCCTCACCGTTTTTATAGATGAGGATTCATTACCTGTACCATTATCTGTACAATTAACAAAAAAGTTTGTATTTGTCTTTAAAATATGATATATTAAGTTCATATTAATATATAATCAGGAGAATAAGTATGGACACTAAAAAGGAACAAGAGCGCGACGAGCTTCACCGTGCTATATGGGCAATCGCAGACGACTTGCGTGGCTCTGTTGACGGTTGGGATTTCAAGTCTTATGTGTTAGGATTTATGTTCTATCGCTATATAAGTGAAAACCTTACGAATTATATCAATAAAGGCGAACACGAAGCAGGTAATACCGATTTTGATTATACTGTTTTGTCGGACGAAGAAGCAGAATTTGCAAGAGAAGACCTTGTAAATGAAAAAGGCTTTTTCATTAAACCGTCGGAACTTTTCTGCAATATCAGAAAGAAAGCGCCTAATGACGATAACCTTAACGAAACGCTTGAAAAGGTGTTCCGTCATATCGAGGAATCTGCCCAAGGTGCTGACAGTGAAGATGATTTTGCCGGCTTGTTTGATGACATTGATGTCAATAGCAATAAACTCGGCGGTACTGTTATTAAGCGTAATGAAAGACTTGTTAAAATTCTTAACGGTGTCGGTGATTTACAGCTTGGCGATTATCAAGATAATACTATCGACGCATTCGGTGACGCTTATGAGTTCCTTATGGGTATGTACGCATCTAATGCCGGTAAAAGCGGTGGCGAATACTTTACTCCTCAAGAGGTTAGCGAACTTCTTACCCGTATTGCAGTAGCAGGTAAAACCGAGGTTAATAAGGTTTATGACCCTGCTTGCGGTTCAGGCTCTCTTTTGCTCAAGGCTGCTAAAGTTCTTGGCAAAGACGCTGTTCGTCAAGGCTTTTACGGTCAGGAAATAAATATAACTACATATAACCTTTGCCGTATCAATATGTTTTTGCACGATATTGATTATGATAAATTTAATATTGCTAACGAAGATACGCTAATTAACCCACAACATTGGGATGATGAGCCTTTTGAGGCTATCGTATCTAATCCGCCTTATTCTATTAAGTGGGAGGGTGACGACAATCCTGTTCTTATCAATGACCCTCGTTTTTCTCCTGCTGGTGTGCTTGCACCAAAGTCAAAGGCTGACCTTGCGTTTGTAATGCATTCCCTTTCTTGGCTTGCAACCAACGGTACTGCCGCTATCGTTTGCTTTCCGGGTATTATGTACCGTGGCGGTGCAGAAAAGAAAATCAGAAAATATCTTGTTGATAATAACTTTATTGATGCTATTATTCAACTTCCCGATAACCTTTTTTACGGCACTTCAATAGCAACCTGCATTATGGTGCTTAAAAAGTCAAAGAGCGAAAACAGCACTCTTTTTATCGACGCATCAAAAGAGTTTGTTAAGGTGACTAATAACAATAAATTGACCGATGAGAATATTGAAAAAATCGTTTCGACCTGCTATGAAAGAACTCAAACCGAATACTTTTCAAAACTTGTCCCTAATGACGCTATCGCTGAGGAAGATTATAACCTTTCCGTTTCAACCTATGTTGAACAAGAGGACACTTCCGAAAAGATAGATATTACCGAACTCAATGCTCAAATTGCAGAAATAGTGACAAAAGAAAATACACTCCGTGCAGAGATTGATAAAATCATTAAGGAGATTGAGGGATAAATGCGAGGAGAAAAAGAACAAAAATGTTTAGACTTTGTGAAATCTCATTTGAAGCATGAAAATTATTATGGATTTTCTCAATTTGAAATAGACAAATTTAGAAAATGCTTGGAATCTGCACAGGCAAATCCGCAAAGTAATTCATTTCCTGACTTCGTTTTTGAAAACGGATTTATAGAACATTTTCAAATAACTTCAGGGAAAGTTACAAGAAAAGGCTCAAAGCATTTGGAACAATTTAACAAGTACCAGAACGAAAATAAGAAAACCTTATATTCAAATATAAATAATAAAGATTATTCTCCTATTTATTTTACGATGAAATATCCAAATCATAGTTATAAATATTTGGAAAGTTCATTTAAAAAATCATGGGAGTCGCATGTTTTAAGTGCTAATAAATACTCTGGTAATAAGCAAATTGGCATTTTTATGATTGAATATCAAGATTCTTGTATAGAAATGCGTGAAAATATTTTTGCTGAATTGAAAGAAAATATTTGCTATGGCGATATAAGAAAACCAATAATTATTGAAAATTATAGCTTGTGTCATGATAAAAATATTTTGAATTTCATAAACACATACTGTGATAATATCAAATATGTTATTTATGTTTTTGACAAAGGCATTGAAGTTATAAATGTATGCAATATACCTGAACTAATCAAATTATTACCGTGGAACTTCTGTGTTGCAGGGACCATTGGGAAAATAAGAGTTGATACTTTTATACCAATACAGAATTTTGAGGAAGATAAAGATGACTAAATTAGAAGAACTTATAAATGAACTTTGCCCTGACGGTGTGGAGTATAAAACTATAGGCGAAGTTTGCACCATTAAGAAAGGAGTTCAGCTTAATAAAGATAAACTAAAAGATAACGGTTTGTATCCTGTAATAAATGGTGGTGTTAATCCATCAGGATACTGGGATGAATATAATTTTAATGCAAATTTAATTACTATTAGTCAAGGCGGTGCATCTGCTGGATATGTAAATTATATGACTACACCGTTTTGGGCAGGAGCTCATTGCTATGTAGTTGAAAAATGTGAAGAATGTTTGAATTATACATATCTATATCATTTTATTAAAATGCACCAAAAGACTTTTATGCAATGTCAGTATGGTGCAGGCATACCAAGTTTAAGTTTGAAAAGTATAAACTCTATAAGAATTCCGTTGCCACCTCTCTCTATACAAAGTGAAATAGTCCATATTTTGGACTCTTTCACTTTGCTTACAGCAGAGCTTACAGCAGAGCTTACAGCAAGGCAAAAACAATATGCTTTTTACAGAGATTATCTTTTAGATTTTAGCAACGAAGATGTAACAAAGAAAATCCCTGATATTGATTGCTCAAATGTTGAGTATAAAAAGCTTGGTGATATTGCTACTGCCATATACAGAGGTGCAGGTATAAAAAGAGATGAAGTAACCGAAACGGGTATTCCTTGTGTTCGTTATGGTGAAATATATACAACATACAATGTTACTTTTAATGATTGTGTATCTCATACAGATGAAGATAAAATACAAAATAAAAAATATTTTGAACACGGTGATGTGCTTTTTGCTATTACAGGCGAAAGCGTAGAAGAAATTGCAAAATCTTGCGTTTACTTTGGACATGATAAATGTTTAGCCGGTGGTGATGTTGTTGTATTAAAGCATAATCAAAATCCTAAATATATGGCTTATGTTCTTTCTACAACGAATGCACAGAAGCAAAAGAGCAAGGGCAAGGTGAAAAGTAAGGTTGTTCATTCAAGCGTTCCGGCAATAAGTGATATTGTTATTCCGTTGCCACCATTGGCTGAACAAGAAAAAATTGCTAATATGATTGAAAGGTTTGACTACCTTTGTAATGATATTTCAACCGGTTTACCTGTCGAGATAGAGGCACGCAAAAAGCAATATGAATACTATCGTGATACTTTATTGTCTTTTGATGATAAGGCTTGTTCACATATTGTTAAAGTAGAGAGAGAGAGAGAGCTAACACGCAGTAAAGCGATAAAGTGGCTTGAGTTGCAGGATGTCCTTAAAATAAAAAATGGTAAAGATTATAAATCATTTAATATCGGTAATTATCCTGTTTACGGTTCAGGTGGTGTAATGGCTTATGTCGATACATTTGCTTATGATAAGCCATCTGTTTTAATACCTCGAAAAGGTTCTATAGACAAACTTTATTATGTTGATGTTCCGTTTTGGAATGTTGATACAATTTTTTATACTGATGTTAATAACGAAATAGTACTGACTAAATATGTATATTATTGGTTGCAAAAAGAACACCTTGAAAAGCTAAATACTGCCGGAGGTGTTCCGAGTTTAACTCAAACAGTATTGAATAAAGTGAAAATTGCGGTTCCACCACTCGAAGAACAAGAACGCATTGTATCTATACTCGACAGATTCGATAAACTTTGCAACGATATAAGCGAGGGACTTCCTGCCGAAATCGAAGCAAGACAAAAGCAATACGAATATTATCGTGATAAGCTCTTAACTTTCAAGGAGACCGGCTATGAAAAGTCAAGATAAAAATTAAGACTGAGGAGAGAAAGGAA
>CAVLCA010000051.1:0-4736 GCA_963661495.1 bacterium | reverse complement strand
ATTGCCTCCCCTTGAAGCAAGGGGAGGTGCCGAACGAAGTGAGGCGGTGGGGTTTTACCTTTTTCCATGTAGAAGCGGATACCATCCGCCCGTGGGTATTAGTTTATTTTCGGGAGGATAATATCCTCCCCCTACGGATTTAAATACAACAGCTCCCTTTAATGTTAACCCCTCAGTCTGCACACAAGGTGCAGACAGCTCCCTTTGATATTAACCCCTCAGTCGTGCTAAAGCACGACAGCTCCCCTTATAAATAAGGGGAGCCATTAATTAGTATTATAATTTTTTTACAGCAACTGAGCCACTTTATCGCCCATTTGTTGAGTGTTGACAGGTATAAAACCGTCCTCGAAAATATCCGGAGTTCTCACCTGTGTAAGAGCAGTGTCAACTGCTTTTTCGATAGCGTCTGCCGCTTCGGATTCGCCGAAAGTATAGCGAAGCATCATTGCAGCCGAAAGAATTGTTGCAAGCGGATTTGCCTTGCCCTGACCTGCGATATCCGGAGCAGAGCCGTGAATAGGTTCATAAAGGCCGAATGTACCCTCTGCAAGAGAAGCAGAAGCAAGCATACCGATTGAACCGGAAATCATTGAAGCCTCATCCGACAAAATATCACCAAAAATGTTTGAAGTAACAATTGTGTCAAACTGATTTGGATTGCGAACAAGTTGCATTGCACAGTTGTCAACATACATATAGGAAACCTCAACCTCAGGATAATCCTTAGCGGTTTCCTCCATAACCTTTCTCCAAAGGCGTGAAGAGTCAAGAACATTTGCCTTATCAACGCAAGTAAGTCTTTTTTCACGCTTCATAGCGTACTCAAAACCGGCTTTAACGATTCTTTTAATCTCAGGATAAGTATATCTTTCCGTATCGTAAGCACCTACAACGCCGTTTTCTTCATAAGTTCCGCGGTCGCCGAAATAGATGCCGCCCGTAAGTTCGCGAACGATGAGAATATCAAGTCCGTCGCCGATAATTTCTTCCTTAATAGGAGAAGCACTTTTAAGCGGAGCAAAAATCTTTGCCGGACGGAGATTTGCGAAAAGTCCCAAATCCTCTCTGATAGCCAAAAGACCTTTTTCAGGGCGATTGTTGCCCGGCTGGCTGTCCCACTTAGGGCCACCTACAGCACCCAAAAGCACTGCTTGCGAAGCCTTGCAAGCCTCCGCAGTTTCCTTTGGATAAGGAACGCCTGTTGCGTCAATAGCACAGCCGCCTAAAAGCTGATAGTTGTAATTAAACTTGAAGTCGAATTTTTCACCGGCTCTGTTCAAAACCTTGATTGCCTCATCAACGATTTCAGGTCCGATTCCGTCACCCTTTAATACGGTGATATTATATTCTTTCATTTGATTTCCTCCAGAGATGTGAGAGATAATATTCTCCCGCGATTATTTACATTTATTTGTAGGGTGCGGCGTCCGCGACGCACCGATATTAAAGGGAGTAAAAATTAAACCCCTCCGAGTTGCACTTGCAACCCACCTCCCCTTGCATCAAGGGGAGGCAGAAAAAAGTTTAAATCAACAAACATCAAATATGCCCGGCATTGTGTCGTCACGCATTGTGTCCGGCTGGTCACGGTTGATTGCACAAATTACGCCTTTCATACAAGCGTAGCCGATATTGTGGCTGACGCCGATACCGAAAACTGTTTTGCCCTGCGGCGTTTTAAGTTGAATGTAGCTGATAGCCTTCGATTCGGAGCCGACTGCAATTGCGTGCTCGCTGTAATCGATGAACTCGTACTCACAAAGCGGAGTTTTGTTCATAGCGTCGCAGAAAGCACTTACAGGGCCGTTGCCGAATCCCTCAATATTAACAGGTTCTTCGTCCTTGTATTTAAGCGAACCGGTGAAATGAACGGTTGTGAGCGAATCTTCCTCGTTCTTTTCCTCGGTGATTTTGTAATTAGCAAGTCTGTAAGGGCCGTTGACATTTCTGTATTCCTTTTGGAAGAGGTCGAATACCTCGTTTGCACTGAGCTCCTTGCCCTTTTCGTCGCAAGCTTTTTGAACGACGGCACCGAATTCAGGGTGCATCGCCTTTGGCATCTTAATGCCGTAATTTGTGGAAAGGATGAACGCTGTTCCGCCCTTGCCCGACTGCGAATTTATGCGGATAATCGGCTCGTATTCTCTGCCGACATCTGCCGGGTCGATTGGGAGATAAGGAACTTCCCACATATCCGTTCCGCTTTCTTCCATATAAATTTTGCCCTTGTTGATAGCGTCTTGATGTGAACCCGAGAACGCCGTAAACACAAGTTCGCCTGCATACGGATGACGAGGCGGCACAGTCATTTTTGTGCAACGCTCGTACACTTCCTTAACGCTGTTGATGTCGTGGAAGTCAAGTTTCGGGTCAACACCCTGAGTCCACATATTAAGTGCAAGCGTAACGATGTCAACATTGCCCGTTCTTTCGCCGTTGCCGAAAAGCGTGCCCTCAATTCTGTCCGCACCGGCAAGCAATCCAAGCTCAGCGGCGGCTACACCCGTGCCTCTGTCGTTGTGAGGGTGAAGCGAAATAATTGCGGCGTCTCTGTTTGGCAAATGACGGCAGAAATATTCGATTTGGTCTGCGTAGCCGTTAGGAGTTGAACCCTCAACGGTTGACGGCAAATTGAGAATAATCGGATTTTCCTTTGTGATATGAAGTTCTTCCATAACACGCTTGCAAATCTCAACCGCGTTGTCCATTTCAGTGCCGGTGAACGACTCCGGAGAATATTCAAAACGGATATTCGTGTCGGGATTTTTCTTCTTTTCTTCTTCGGTAAGCTCGTAAATGAGCTGTGCACCCTTGACGGCAATGTCAATTACACCGTCCATATCGGTCTTGAAAACAACCTTTCTTTGCAAGGTTGAAGTTGAATTATAAAAATGCACAATAACATTTTTTGCACCGTGAATGGCCTCAAATGTCTTTTTGATAAGGTGCGGTCTTGCCTGAACGAGTACCTGAATCGTAACATCGTCAGGAATGTAGCCGCCGTCAATAAGCGTTCTTAATATTTCATATTCCGTTTCGCTCGCAGACGGAAAGCCAACCTCAATTTCTTTGATTCCAACATCAAGAATCGTCTTGAAAAATTCAAGTTTTTCTTCCAAATTCATTGGGTCAACAAGTGCCTGATTGCCGTCACGCATATCAACCGAACACCAAATAGGTGCCTTTGTGATTTGCTTGTTCGGCCAAGTTCTGTCCGGAATGTCGATCGGCTTAAAGCCGAAATATTTTTCATAACCTTTTTTCATACTAAAATCTCCTTCCGTTGGTGCAAAGGACATAAAAAAATCCCCTACACTCAAAGTATAGGGGCGTAAAATACGCGGTACCACCCTATTTCAGCAGAGGTTAAACTGCCCTTTGGCATCTATCAATGCCTCAGCCTGTAACGCAGCTACACGGACAACCCTATCAATTTCTGTTCAGGTCATCGACTCCACAGAGAGCTATACATCATATGCCGTCCGCCGATTCACACCAACCATCGGCTCTCTGAAGCGGGCAAACAATCTTTTTCTGCTTCTTCATCTTTAAGGGTACTGTTTAATTTTCAGTAGTTTTATTATAACAAAAAACAAGAATTTGTCAAGAATTTTTGAAAATAAAAATTTAATAAAGCAAATCAGGCTCCCCTAATGTTAACCCCTCAGTCGTGCAAAGCACGACAGCTCCCATTATAAATAAGGGGAGCCTTAGTAGGTCTGTATGATTTGTATTTGGAGCCTTGATAGGTCTGTATGATTTGTATTTGGAGCCTTGGTCGGTTTTTTGATTTATATTTGCGACACCTCCCCTTATAAATAAGAGGAGGCTCTGTAGGTTGGCAAAAAACTATGTTATTTAAATCTTTGAATATCCGTAGCCGTTGCTGATAGCGTCAACAGGAATTCCCTTTTGGCAAAGCGGGCAATCGTGCGACGGATAAGAAATATATCCCGGCAAATCCCTTTCGGTAAACAATGCGTTTACAGGAATGTTTGAAATACGGCTTTGCATTGAAAATGCGGCTGAAATACCGGCAACCTTGCCGCCGTAATACGAAACACTTTCAATAGCACGCTCAACAGTTCTGCCCGATGTGATACACGAAATGAGGAGTAAAACATTTTTGCCGTAAATCATTCTGCGAAGATTGTCACGGAAAATCAAATTGCCTGCGGCGTCGTACTCACTGCCGACAATAAAAACAGACTGTTCCGGATTCGGTGTCATCATTGACGGACTTGAAAGTTCGTGAGCCAAGTATGCACCGAGTGCCTGTGTTTCGTACAGACAAAGCACCGTGTCAACCTGAATATCGTTTGCAAGATAATATTCGGACATCAGCTTTGCCGCGTCAACCGAAATGTTGAGATTATGTTTAATATCGGATGTGCCGACATAGTAGTTAATGTGGTTGTTTGCGGAGATGAAATGCCCCGGCATTGCGTGAATGAACACATTTTCATTTTTTGGGTGTGTAATTGTATAAACTTTTTCCATAAAAATTACCCCTTTTTTCTTTCATTTTACACTAAATTATCAGCAAATGCAAGTGGAAATTTGGGATTTTTGTACAAAAAGCAACAATTGCCTCACCTGTTTTTTATTTTTAACCCCTCAATCTGCATACAAGGTGCAGACAGCTCCCTTTGATGTTAACCCCTCAGTCGTGCAAAGCACGACAGCTCCCCTTATAAATAAGGGGAGCCTTGATAGGTCTGTATGATTTGTAT
>CAVLCA010000050.1:0-5052 GCA_963661495.1 bacterium | reverse complement strand
CGAACAGCCTTCCGTTTACGAATGCGCTGCTCTACCAACTGAGCCATATCAGCATATTCAGTGTATCAAACGATACACCGTATTTAATTTTTCGATACAACGAAAGTATTATAACACATAGAGTTTCACATTTCAAGCAAATCATTCAAAGTATTGAAAACAAATTCAACAGACTTTGCTCTGACGACATTTCTGCCAAGGTTGCCAAACTGCATTGTGTAAGTTTTAACCTCACCGTTAACATAAAACCCAAAGCAAACCATACCCACGGGTTTTTTGTCTGTTCCGCCGGAAGGACCGGCAACACCGGTAACGCCCACGCCAACTTCGCTGTGAGCTTTTTCGGCAACACCTCGACACATCTCCCCTGCCACTTCTTCGCTTACAACTCCGTAGGCTTTGATAGTTTCAGGATTAACATCAATAAATTCAACCTTTGCTTCATTAGCATAAGTAACAACTGACATATCGAGCACTTTTGAAGCATTTGATACATTTACGAGCGTACCGCAACAAAGTCCGCCGGTGCAAGATTCGGCAAACGAAATGTGAAAACCTTTTTTAATTAATTTATTTACAACCTGTTCTTCAATACTCATATTACTCAATACCGTTTTGAATTTTTGCCGCAGTCAATGTGTTTTTCATAAGCATAGCAATAGTCATAGGACCGACACCACCCGGAACAGGGGTGATAAATGAGCATTTATCCTTTACATTTTCAAAATCGACATCACCGCAAAGCTTGCCGTTTTCATCTCTGTTCATACCGACATCAATAACTACAGCACCGTCCTTAACCATATCGGATTTAACAAATTTTGCTTTACCGATTGCGGCAACAAGAATATCGGCTTCTTTGGTAATATCAGCTAAATTCTGTGTTCTCGAATGAGTGATTTCTACGGTTGCATTTTCGTGAAGAAGAAGCATAGCCATAGGCTTACCGACGATATTTGAACGCCCCATAACGACTGCTTTTTTGCCTGAAACATCAACGCCTGTTGAGTGAATAAGCTCCATAACGCCGGCAGGAGTACAAGGCAAATAATTGTAATCGCCAATCATAATCGCACCGACATTTACAGGGTGGAACGCATCAACATCTTTGAGCGGGTCGATTCTGTTAATAACCTCTTTATCGTCAAGATGTGCCGGCAACGGAAGTTGACAAAGAATGCCGTTGATTTTATCGTCATTATTAAGCTTGTCTATAAGCGCATTGAGTTCCTGTTGAGTTGTTTCGGCAGGCAAAGCATATTTTACACTATAAAATCCGCAAACCTCACACGCAACTTCTTTGTTGTGAACATACACTTGTGACGCCGGGTCGTCACCGACTATGATAACGGCAAGTCCCGGTGTAATACCCTTTGCCTTAAGCTGTTCGCACTCAGCTTTAACATCTTCTTTTACCTTTTTTGATACTGCTTTTCCGTCAATTATGTTCATTCTTTATTCCTCTTATTCTGTTCTTTTTCTTGCTTTTTAAGTTCCTTTTGCCTTTTCTTTTCCGCTTTTTTAGCAAGAGCTTCTTCTTTTTCCTTTTTGTTTGCGTCCTCTATGGTGTTCAAATCATCAAGCACAAGTGCTTTCGGAAGTTTATCCTTTTTATATTTCATCATAAAGAAAACAAAAAATACAGCGGCAACAACCACGATAATTGCCGACAATAGCTGTGACACGCGGATAGTTGTTGAACCGATGTAAAGTGAATCGGTTCGCATACCCTCAACGACCATACGCTCGGCACCGTAAAGCACGCCGTAGAGCATAAAAATTTCGCCCTTAAACTTTCTGAAATATGTTACAACAATATGGAGTGCCAAAAAGCTAAGCAAGCACCATACACTTTCATACAAAAATGTTGGATGAACAGCCGTATTTGGGTCAACGGTTATTCCCTTTTGAGCAAGCAAAGCCGACGAATTTTCCAATGTGTCGTGAATCTTAGGCGACCACATTCTGAAAAGTGCGGTATCGGTATTTGTGCCGAACGCTTCCTGATTAAAGAAATTTCCCCATCTGCCTATGCCTTGTCCTATCAAAAGACCGAGTGCACCCAAATCAAGAAGATTAAGAAAGTTAATTTTTCCAATCTTACATCCGATTGCCGCACCGATTATTGCACCGATAATTCCACCGTAAATAGCAATACCGCCATTCCATATTGCGGGAATTTCGTTGAGATGTTGCGAATAATAATCCCATTCAAACGCCACATAATAAAGTCGTGCACAAACGATTCCGAAAAGTGTGCCCCAAATGAGAACATCTGTCATACCGTCAAGGCTCATTTTCCATTTATACGCCTTGCGACCGCCATACAAAACCGCAAGAGCAAAGCCAAAAGCGATAATTATGCCGTACCAATGAATTTCGTATCCAAAAACGGTAAAGGCAACCGACGGCAAATTAAAATCAATACCCAAGCCATCAAAATACACATGTGTAATATCAGACATCTAATTCCTCCCAAGTTAATATATTGTATAATATAACACATATCTTAATAAATTTCCATACTATCAAAGCAAAATATACAGAAGTGCCAAAATTAATTTACTGTCGGCACCTTCTTTTGACAAAATCAAAATAAGTGCAAGAACGAGCCCCTGAGAGCCGTCGCTTTTCGATGATGAAAAAAGAGAACCTGTTATATCCGATAAAAAAGATAGCGGAGAGTCGGGTTTGTTACTACTTTTACTGCCGGAATTGTTGGAAATCGTATTCTTGTTTTGCGGAGCGTCTATGTAATCATTAGCTTTTTTACGCATTTCTTCAACACGGCGTTTTGCATCGTTTATATCGTTTGAATTAAACTCATTCATCTAAAACAATTCCTTTATGTACGGCAGAATATCAAAAAGTTTAAGAATACGAATTGCCTTATCTGCTTTTTCTCTTGCCTCCTCCGACAAATGGGGCTTTAAAGCAAGAATCAACTCTGCATCTTTCGATGACGAATTGTTCATTTTGTCAATTATCGACTTTGCTTTAAGCATCATATTCAAGTCATTTTGCGAAAGATTTAACCCGTTTGGCAAGGCTGAACCGGCGGTTTCGGGATTACTGCTATGCTTTTGGGTGCTGCTCTCGCCCAATACGGACGAAGCAACACCTTTTAGCATTTCTATGTCGCTTTCGGAAAGAGAGGAAATAATATCGTTTATGTTATCCATTTTACTACCTATTTTTTCATAAATTTTTGCATAAGTGCTTTTGCCTCGGGGGTGTTGAGAAGCTTTTCGGTTGCGGCTTTATCTGACAGCACTTCCTTAATTTTTTTATTCGTATCGGCAGGCAGATTTTTGCTGATATAAGAATCTACCGTTCCGTTTTCAACAGCTTTTTTAAGTTCATCAACATTGATATTTTTCATTGAAACATTCTTCCTTTCATAGTATAATCTAATTAAAGATATGATAAACTAAGGTGGGATATGAATGAGAATAGTAGTAATGTCGGACAGTCACAGAAGAGTATCGGCACTGCTTGATATAATCGAAAAGCACAAGGAAAATGCCGATTTGTTTTTATTTTTAGGCGACGGCAATGACGACCTTGACGAAGTGTTGGCAATGCATCCTGACATAAATATTGACAGAGTAAGCGGAAACTGCGACTTTTACTCGCCTTATCCGGCGAGCAAGGTAATCGATTTTGCAGGCAAAAAGATTTTGTTTACCCACGGTCATCCGTATTATGTTAAACACGGATATCAGGACATTCAAAGAGAAGCAAGGTCAATCGGGGCAGACATAGTTTTATTTGGGCATACTCACACGCCGTACATTGAGATTGTCGATTCAATACATTATATGAATCCGGGTTCCGCCCGTGAAGGAATTTACGGAATTGTTGACATAGAAAAGAACAATATTTTGATGTATAATGTAAAAATTTGATTATACAAATGTTAAAATTTAAATATACACTTGTATAAATTTGAAAGTATGCTATAATGTAACCATAATTTTTGTGCAAAGAGGTTACAACTATGAAAGAACAATTATCATGCAGTGAAATCACAAAACGAAAAATTGCGGCGGCTTTAAAGGAGCTTATGCAAACTACCCCGTTTGAAAAGATAACGGTATCGGATATTTCAAACAAATGTGATATGCACAGACAAACATTTTATTATCATTTTCACGACAGATATGAGCTTCTTGATTGGTTACTGTACAACGAAATTATCAGCAAACTTGTTGATAATTTTTCATACGAAACTATGGAGGAAAATTTCTTAATTATATTTAATACAATCTATAATGACAAGAAATTTTACCAAAATGCCGTAAAAATAAATATGGGTGATGTGTACTCGTATCTTTCAAAAATTGCCACAACGCAATTTGAGAAACTGATTGAAGATATAATTAAAAAAAATCATCTTAATACAATTGACAACGACCATTCTGCAGTTGCCGAATTCTTTGGATTTGGATTAGGCGGTGTAATCATCAGTTGGATATCAAAAGGCATAAAGGAAACTCCGGAGGATATGGCTTACAAACTAAAGTCGTTTACCGACCAAGTCTCAATTATCGTTTCGAAAAAATAAAATCAAATGTAAAGCCGCTAAGCGATTACAAAATCAATCGTTTGACGGCTTTTTATTCTGTCATATTTGTAAAGTAATATTCTTTACAAAGCATCAATTGACAAAACAAATTGTGAAAAACGATGTTGAAAAAATGTTAAAACAATGGTTTTCGGTACATTTCAAATGTGGAAAACCGTGTGGAAAATGTTAAAAAAGTAAAGTTTAAGTTTTTTACAGATAAAAAGCTTAAATATTTCAAAAAGTATTAATACCTTTTCACAATCACATATAGAAAGTAAACACGCTTTACAAAACAAAAAAAGACTGCTCAGGAAAGTGAACCGCCCCAGATTGTGCAGACAGTACAAAAAGAGCCTACTTGAAGTAGAAAATTAAATTTTAAGCAACAAACTGATTTCGTTTTTCAAGCGGAGTCAGTTTTGTTTTTGTTTGAATACGGTAGTTGTTGTAGAAGTTGATGTATTCGGATATGATGAGGCGAG
>CAVLCA010000049.1:0-5208 GCA_963661495.1 bacterium | reverse complement strand
TCAGACAACACAGGTCAATCAGGTGATTTTTAATGAACTATTTGTTGCCTGAAAGGCTATGATGATTATTATGAGAACTAATCTACAACAGTAGGATAATTGACTTTTATATACAACATTTTCTTGTCTGCCGATTTTATAATTTATAACAAACAGCCCTCTGCTCTATTGTATAGGCAGAGGGCATAAATTATTTTTTATAGATATTATCGTATTTGGATTTTATATCTTCTTTTCCGTCATATAATTCTTCCCAAACATCTTGATAAAAATCATACAAATCGGAATATGCATCTTCGTAGGTGTCATACATATTTGAGTATGCGTCTTCGTAGGCATCATACATATCACTGTACGCCGAGTAAACTTCATCATAGCTTGCTTCATCGTAAGCTTTTGTAATTATACCGTCAAGCTCTTTGAATGTTGATTCATACATTCGACTCCAGGCTTTGTAGTAATCTTCGGTTTCTCGTTCCCATATTTTGTAGCCGTCTTCCATACTTCTTGTCCAAGTGGTATAGTCACTTTTGTTATCGGCTACATTTTTGTAGTATGAATAGCAGTACTGTGAAACTGTAACATAATAGTTTTTTGCTTCGTTTTCGCAGAAAGAATACCATTCATTGATTTTTTCGGCATTCTTTTTGTAGCCTTTGTATGTACCGCCTATGTCGTTTGACAATTCTGTGTACTTATCCTGCATATTTTTAATTGACTTTTCCGATTCGGATTTTAATTTTTCTTGAAATTCGGAAGTGTCATTTAATGAAACGCTCTTGTCTGCAGTAGTTTCCTGAACGGTGGATGAAATTGCCGATTGCATATCATTTTTGCTGCTTCCTTTTTTGCCGGTCAATGCAACCGCAGTAACAATTAATGCAATTATTACAACAATGCTTATAATAATCACGGGGATTATCCACTTCTTGCTGTCTGATTTGTTCTTTAGCTTGTATCCGCAATGCGGACAGATTTTTGTTGAATCGGAAATTTCTT
The DNA here is from genome assembly GCA_963661495.1 of bacterium. GTDB lineage: Bacteria > Bacillota > Clostridia > Oscillospirales > Acutalibacteraceae > Eubacterium_R. The sequence continues at coordinate 4,209 of CAVLCA010000049.1, read as the reverse complement.
TGCCACATTCCGGGCAGTTAATTAATGCCATAGTATTTAACTCCTCTTTTGATTTTTTTATTTGCTTTTTGTAAATATAGAATTAAATTTCACCCCGCTTTGTCTTTGTGCTCTTTAATCATTTTTCTGATCCATTTTTCACTGTAGCCGTATTTTGTGGCAAGTTGGCGAATGTTTTTACCGTCATATTCTGCCACAATTCTTGATGCGATAAATTCTGTTGTGAAAAAGTTCACCGGAAAAGTGATTTGTTGGCCTCGGTATGTAGAATATATCGTTATTGCCGCCTCAATGCCGAGCGTGTTAGCTATTTCGTTATACACACCGTTTAGGTATTCACTTTCAATTTCATTTGGGTTCATATTCATATAAACCTCTTTCATCTTTACTGCCTCCTATTATGATTTATCCGTGCGGATTTGTATAGAGCGACAGTTCATAGGAACAATTCCTTGTAAAGTTCCTCAAACCTTCTTTGCTCATAACAGGATTTGTAAATTTTGCGAGGCAAAATAAAAACACCACCTGACATCAGATGGTGCTAATTGTATTTATTCGTGGCTTTTGAACATTGTACTTTATTTGAAAACGAATTTATAAATATCCGTTATTAAAAATCTCTCATATTGAAAATGTTTAAAATATCCGATTGCACTTGTCAAATTTTTCGATTTAGTATATGATTTGTCATAGGGTTAATTATATATAATATCAACTACGGAAGAAGAAACGGTGTATTATTATGAATGAATATTTTACAGAAACTGATTGGAAAATATATAAAATCAAATTACCGATTTGGCAAGAAAAATACATTGCAAGTCTTTTAAGAAAGTATAATGAAATAATCAACTGTTGCAGTGAGCCATCAAAGTGTTTTTGGCATTTGGAAAATGAAATAAATAAAGATAAAAATTATCCGGGTGTAACAGTAGAAAGAAAGCGTTCTAATATGATTCCTACGCTTGTAACTTTTTTGAATGACGGTATTATTGAAATTTCCGATATTGATGATTTTAGCGAAGAATTAAAAGAAACAGTTAAGAAATTTTTATGAATCAAGAGGAGCTTATATGAAAATTTCAATAAAAAATATCTTGAGTATTGCTCCGAGTAAAATTTATCAGCGAGGTTTGGATTATTACAGATCAAATAAGATTGTTAATATTGAACGCAAAAACAATGACATATCGGCTGAGGTTGAAGGCAGTAACGGCGAAATTTATGAGGTTTCTATTGACTTTGACAAAAACGGCAATGTTAAATTTTATGATTGCGATTGCCCTTATGACGGTGGGTCTATATAACCGTTTGGGTTATCCCGTATACATGTCTAAAGAAGCGTTTGACAAAATGAAACATATATACTGCCTTGACGGCGAGGTCGGTTCATATACAGTGATTGTTTCTTTGGAATTATATAATTATTTGATTGAAAAATATCCTCGTCTTGAGTGCCGCCCCGTTTTTCTCGGAAATGTTAAAGATGATGATCCCGAGTACAAGAGATTAAAGACTCTTGACACCGGCAATAATACCTTATTTTAATAATCATTAAACATCTCATGATTATGAAATTTATATATTTTTTAGTAGTGTTCAAATAATGCTGTATATAAACGCTAACGCTCTGACGGAGTGTGTTTTGTTCCGATAACTGCAATGAAAAACTATAAGTAATAAAAAACGAGCCGAGAGGGTGTTACTCTTGGCTCATTTTTATGGTTATGCAAGTTTTATACCGCTATGCAAAATTCGTATGTAATCGGCTGAAATTGGTTGTTTTTAGCCCAATTTGTACGCTGAAAATGCACAGTTCGTACAGGACACATTACATTAACCATCTGGCCGCCGACTGAACCTGCTTGCTTAGAAGTAAGGTCACCGTTGTAACCCTGCTTAAGGTTAACACCAACCTCTCAGTGCGTATGTTTACATATTAAAATGCACTGATTTTGGCAAGATATTTGACTAACTTTCTATATCTGTCCATTAACTATATTTTCTTGAAAATTGCCGATAAATCGGTAATGGATTGTGATTTTTTGCTTGTAAGGTACATTTTTGCCTGCGATTTTTTTGTTGTCGGGCAGTACCTTTTCTTCGATTTCAATTCTCTCTATGAAGGTGCGAACGATTTCTTCCGTCAGCTCATCAATATGCTCATACTGTTTTACGAGTGCAAAGAATTTTTCATAATTGTTTGTTATCTCGTTTCCGTTTGACTGCTTTCGTTCGATTTCGGATAGCTGTTTTTTCAGCTTTGCAACCTCGTCGGACATTTTCGACGCCGTTGTATTCAGCACATCTTCCGATATTGTCCCTGCTGCATAGTCGTTGTAGAGTTTCATAATGATTCTGTCGATTGTTTCGATTCTTCCCTCGATAGCAGATTTATTGTCCTCTGAATTTTCATAAATATTAACTTGTTCCGACCTTTGAATCGCCTGTTTGATAATCTCTTTTTTGTCCTTGTCGGACAGAGAAATCAACTGGTTAAGGTCGGCTTTTATTATTTCAAGCAAGTCTGTATATTTTATTCTCGCTCCGTGTTCGCAGTGATTTTTTGAACGCTTTGGAATATTGTTGCACGAAAGGTACCAATATTTTATTCGCTCGCCTTTATACACTGTTCCCGACGAACACATTGCACCGCCGCAATGCGCACAGAAGGTTAAGCCGTTGAAAATGCTTGAACGGCATTTTTCGTAGCCCTGCCAATTCTTTGTGTTCATTCCCATAAAGTAGGCGGCTTGGTCAAATTGCTCTTTGGTGACAAGCGGTGTATGCGTGTTTTCTGTGATGAACCAATTCTCTTCCGGCACGGCAAGTTTCTTTTTTGATTTGAGACTTGCCTTTTTTGTTTTGCCGAGAATTGTGTGCCCAAGGTAAACCGGATTTTTCAATATTCGCTTTACCGTTGTGTAATTCCATTCATCAACAGCTCTTGCAGCACCTCTTTCACCGAAGTTATCACGGTATAGCACACGATATTTCAGCGGTGTTATGTCGCCGTTTTGAGTGAGTGCCGTTGCTATGGATCGTGCAGATTTTCCGTCATGAGCCATGGCAAATATCTTTTGCACGATCGGAGCAGTTTTAGGATCAGGCTCAAGTGCCGTGCCGTCTTTGTTTTTCATATAGCCGAACGGAGGGCAGGCACAATATTCGCCTTTTGTCCTTTTTTGATTTATGACTTGCTTGATTTTCCGTGATGTGTCTCGCAGATACACATCGTTCATCGCAAATTGAAACGGAGCCATAATGTTGACTTCGTTCGAGTCGAAGTTGTCGCTGATTGCAATATAATGAATTTGATTTTCAGGAAAGTAGGTTTTTGCATAGTAACTCGACTCGGTCATATCTCTTCCGAGTCTTGACAAATCCTTGGTGATAACCATGTTTGCAAGCCCATTTTCAAGGTGTGCAATCATTTGGGTAAAGCCCGGTCTGTCAAAATTAGAACCCGAGAAACCGTCGTCAACAAATTCTTTTACAATGGTAATACCGTTGTCCTCGCAGTATTGCCTGACGATACTTCGTTGGTTTGTGATGCTCGATGATTCACCGCCGTTTGCCTCTTCAACGGATAGTCTGTAGTATGCATCGGCTAATTTCAAGTTCGTTTTCATTGGTGAAACCTCCTTGAAAAAAGGATTACATACCCAACACGGAGTATATCACAGGAGGGTTTGAATATCAATTAAAAACCTCCTTATTCTTTGCAGAAATATTTTCCTCTATCAAAGATTTAATATCTCTGCTCTTATCAAATATGCGAACCACCTCGTAATGACTGTTGTTGATGTCGTATGATGTTGTTTGCATCACTTTAGAATGATCTTCCATTGACGCACCTCCAACAGTATTATGCGTTTTGTTTGTGCTGTTTATTACTTTGTTTTTTTGCTGCCATAAGGCAACACGCTATCTATGATTTTATATCTGCCTCCTTTAATTTGATTTACCTTTAATTGTAAATTTGTGTTTCATATTAAATGCCGACAGGCTTTGCCGGACGGCGTTTTCGGGCATTTCAATGCCCGAAAATCATACCCCTTTATCCTGCTTTAAAATCGACGGCTTGAAATCCGCTCGAAATAGGCTTAAAAGCCGCAAATTTTCGTTTCAAATCCAAATCAAAGCCTTTCATAATACAGAAATAACCGTCATTTCTGTCATTCCCGTCACAAGGGAGTAATGAGATAG
>CAVLCA010000048.1:0-5545 GCA_963661495.1 bacterium | reverse complement strand
TCGCTGACGACTTGTACATCTTACCACCTCTTCTCCCAATTGTCAACACTTTTTTCAGAAGTTTTTCGGATGGTAAAAACCCTGCCGAGTGTTCCATATCAATCGTTATTCAATGTTACCACAATATCTGCAAAAATTTCCTGATTTCTACACAACATATATAAAATACGGCATAATTAACTTCAAATCACAATTGAATCAAAGTCAAATGTTTTCATAATCTTCTTCAAAACATTTCTTACATTTTCAAAATTTATTGTAATATCAAACAATCTGAGTGCTTCATCATTCAAACTGAATATGTTTGCGTTGTCGTAACCCAAAGAAGCCGTGTTGTAATAGGCAACAGCCAGACCTATTAACAGCACAACTCCCGAAAGCAACAGCAAATACATCACACACTTCCTTGATTTCATTTAATCATCTCTTTACATACTTTTCGTTAAGCAGTTCACCGAGTGCATTACCGAACAATCTTGCCGAATAACAGGCTTCGTCCAGAGTGTTGGCGTCGGTTCCGACTTCAAGGAGAAAAGAATAATGCGTTTCGTACATATTGTATTTTCTCTCTGAAAATAAGATAGGTCGCATAAGTCCCGGATAAAGATCATTAACTTTGTTTTGAACCTGCAAATCAAACTTGAGATTTTCTTCCCAATCGGGAAAATTTTTAACTCGGTTATATTCGCAACCGGATATCATCATCATTCGGGCGGCTTTTTTGCCGTTAATCTTTGCAGTCGGTTTTACCTTTGTTTTGTTTGAATATGTAATATCATCACGGTGAACATCAATTGTAACTTCTATTGACGGATACTGTTCAAGATATTTTTCTACCGTAATTCTCGAATTGTCATATGACTTTGTGTAGTCCTTATCGTGGATTGTTCTGTCGTGGATTACTTTAAAGCCTTGCTTTTCGAGATAAGCCGCCAAATCATCTCCGACGCGAACCATATTTTTTGACGAACTGTTCGACCTCGCATCGGAGCTCATATAATAACCCACATCCAAAAGAGAATACGCTTCGGTTGTGTGAGAATGATAAATAAGAATTGTAGGCTTTGTTTTGTCTTCAATTGTCAAATCCGAACCCTGTTTTAATAATGCTTTAATGTTAGGAGAATAAAAAGATTTTGGAATCTTGGATTGAATTTGCAAATCACCGTACGATATTATCGTACCGCCGCCTTGATATGCTTCCTCACTTGTTTTGCCTTTTGATTTTGATTTGACAGTTGTATTTTTCGCCTTATTCATAAGTTTCGCTATATCCGACGGAGTCTGCTTAATATTTGTATAGTCTTCGCTGTCCTCGGCACTTATACTGTTCATAACAGACTCTTCCTCTTTTGATGCGGTGTTAGTAGTATTCTCATTTACCGTCGGAGTATTATTTGAAAATGTTGCCTTTACACTATTATATATCAAAGCAGGAGAGCCGAGCTTTAAAACAGAAAGTGAAAATGCCGTGAGCGGTTCTTCTATAAACGGTGAAACATTAACGATAATTCCGACTGTTCCAAACAATATAATAGTATTAATTATTATAATTATAATATTCTTTTTCATTATAGCACCATATATTAAACATATTTACACATCTAATTATATGACGGCAATATAATCATTATCCCACAAGTGCCAACAAATCCTCAATCGACAAATTCTTTTGAAAGCAAACATTTATTCCCATACCGATAAGTTTTGCACCTTGCTGGCAAATCCTGTCAATTTCTCGAGGAGTTACAAAAACATCGTTGTTTTCCTTGCCGGAAAACACACCCGTACTGACAACCGTAGGAATTCCGACGGAAATAACAGGCACGCCGAGCGTCGCTTTAGAAATTTCGTGACGGTGATTACCCACCCCGGAACCCGGCGATATGCCGGAGTCGGAAAATTGAATTGTTGTGCCGAGGCGGTCTGCCGAGCTTGCGGCAAGTGCGTCAACAGCTATAACGCAAGACGGTTTAATTTGATTGACTACGCCTTTGATAATTTCAAAGGTTTCTATTCCCGTATCGCCGAGAACGCCTGTATTAACGCACGACACAGGGAAGAGCTCCGGCAAACCGACTTTGCTTTCAAAATTTTCAGCAATGTGCCGTGTTGCAAGGATAAATGATGAAGTTGAAGGTCCGAGTGAGTCGGCTGTGATTTTTTTATTCCCTAATCCAACAACCAAAACCGACGAAACGCCCTGCGGCAACATTGATTTGAGCACGGCTGAAAATTCGTTGAGCCTGCCGTCCAAAATATCAGTATCATTTACAAAAGAACTGACATTCAAAACAACATATTTTCCAACCGGTTTGCCAAGGCTCTTTGCACCGGTTTCATTAAAAACTTCAACGGTTGTAAGGTTGTCTTTTTCGGCAATTTTAACGCCCGACAAGACCGTCTTTTCGTTTTCTTCATAACATTCTACTGCCAAATCTGTGCGATTTATCACAAAAACCACTCCAAAACTCACTATTTTTACTAAAAGTATGCCCAAAAATAAAAAAATGCTTGCATTTTACTTAAAGTTATGCTAATATAAATCAGCGTTAAAAAGAAATTAGGCAGAAATGCCTTTACATCCAGTTTCTCGATAAAGGAGTGAAAAAGAAATGGCAAACATCAAATCAGCAAAGAAGAGAGTTTTAGTAAACCAAACAAAGGCTGCAAACAATAAGGCTCGTAACACAGCTCTTAAAACAGCTATCAAAAAGGCTAACACAGCTATCGAAACAAATGCTGACGATAAGGAAGTTGCAGTTAAAGAAGCTGTTAAGAAGATTGACCAAGCTGCAAACCATCACCTTATCCACAAGAACTGTGCTGCAAGAAAGAAGAGCAATCTTGTTTCAAAGCTCAACAAGGCATAAGATATATTATAGCATTAAAAGATACCGAATTGCGGTATCTTTTTTGTTTTGCCCTAAATATCAAATTGAACATTATATTTTTTAATCCAAGTGTAAATTTGCACAATGTACGCAAGCACCTGAGGGCCACGCATCAGCTGACCGAACCACGGTTCGCTCAAGCCGTCCGGATTGTCAATCAAATCTTTTATCGCTTTGGCGTTAAGCATTTCATAAAGCGGGCACTGTTTGTCTTTCATCACAGCATTTACCATTGCAATCACCGATTTTGTGTATTCGGGATTAAAAGTTTTTGGGTAAGGACTTTTTTTACGCCAAACGATAGTTTCCGGAAGTTCATTTTCAAATGCTTTTCGCAAAATTCCTTTTTCTCTGCCGCCGTATGACTTTATACTCCACGGCATATTGTAGGCGTATTCAACAATCCTGTAATCACAAAACGGCACTCGAACTTCAAGGGAAGCTTCCATACTCATTGCGTCTTTACGCATAAGTAAGGTTTGCATAAACCAATCCATATTAAGCATAAACATCTCACGCATACGCTTTTCTGTTTTACTGTCGGTATCAAGCGCGCTCGTCTTTTTGACGGTTTGAAGATAGGCATTTCGCATATATTCATCACCGTGGGGCAAAAAGCCGTCCGACAAAATTCTATGACGGACATCGGTAGTTCTGCTCCACGGAAAAGTGTCTTCAAACAAAAGCTCTTTTCTGTGATACCAAGGATATCCGCCGAAAATTTCATCGGCACATTCTCCTGAAAGTGCAACCTTGTTATTTTTTACGACTTCTTTACAAAACAGCAAAAGACTGCTGTCAGCATCTGCAAATCCGGGACAACCGCGTGCAAATGTGCTTTCAACAAGAGCGTCGGCAACATCATAATTTGACAAAACAACATTGTGATGGTCGGAAGCAATGTAATCCGATACCAAATTAATAAAATCGCTGTCCTTGTTCGGTTGAAACAGGCTTGCTTTAAAATATTTGTCGTTGTCAACATAATCAACGGAATAGGTGTTTAAAACGCTGTCTCGTTCACCCATATAATCTGAAGCAACCTTTGAAATAATTGAGCTGTCAAGTCCACCGCTCAAAAATGTACAAACAGGCACATCCGACACAAGTTGTCGCCTGATAGCATCAGTAACAAGATAGCGTATATGTTCCTGAGTCTGGGTTTCGTTGTCGGCAAAATCGGCGGCTTCAAGTTGCCAATATGTCCCCTTTGAGATTTTTCCGTTTTTGTAGTACATATACGATGCCGGTTCAAGCTCTTGAATATCGCGAAAAACAGTTTTTCCTATGGTCTTTGCAGGACCGAGCATAAATATTTCGTTAAGTCCGTCCTCATCGCAAACAGGTTCAACTCCTTTTACATTCAAGAGCGTATCAATTTTTGAAGCAAAAGCAAACATTGCAGCTTTGTGGGAATAAAAAAGCGGTTTAACGCCTATTCTGTCACGGCACAAAAACAGTTCCTCACTGTCGGTATTGTATATTGCAAATGCAAAAATACCGTTCAACTTTTCGGCACAACGCTCTTGCCACAAATGAAAACTTTTAAGAACAACCTCAGTGTCGCACGCCGTATCAAAAACATATCCGTGGAAGCGAAGTTCACGGCGTACCTCTTCGGTATTGTAAATTTCTCCGTTATAAACAATTATATACTTACCAAAACGCATCGGTTGCTTACCGTTTTCCGGGTCTATAATACTGAGCCGTCTGTGAATGAGTACCGCATTTTTGCTTATATACTCACCCTTGGCGTCAGGTCCACGCATTTTCAGCGAATCGCTCATTCGCCAAATCATTTTGCTTTCTTCTCTCAAATCAATACTGTTGCAGAGCATTCCTGCAATTCCACACATAAAATCACCTCAGAATATACTATGCAAAAAATGATAAAAATTCTCTTAAAAAGTCAAAACTTTTTTAAAAAAATGCTTGACATTGAGTTTTGTTTATGCTATTATGTACAAGCGTTGAGGAAACGCTGGTGTAGCTCAGTTGGTAGAGCAGCTGATTTGTAATCAGCAGGTCAGGGGTTCAAGTCCGTTCACCAGCTCCAAAGGGAGATAACTTCGGTTATCTCCCATATAATATGGAAGAGTTCCCGAGTGGCCAAAGGGAACAGACTGTAAATCTGTCGTCAATGACTTCGGTGGTTCGAATCCACCCTCTTCCACCAGAAGAAAGAGTAATCGTTTTGATTGCTCTTTTTTTCATTTTACAAGAAAACTTTCGTGGGTGGATTCGAACCACAAAACTATTAATGCGACGGCTTGCGTAGCAAGCGTACTCTCGAGCAAAGCTCGAGCCCACCCTCTTCCACCAGAAGAAAGAGTAATCGTTTTGATTGCTCTTTTTTTCATTTTACAAGAAAACTTTCGTGGGTGGATTCGAACCACAAAACTATTAATGCGACGGCTTGCGTAGCAAGCGTACTCTCGAGCAAAGCTCGAGCCCACCCTCTTCCACAAAAAAGAGTAATCATTACGGTTGAGAATTTAAACGGCGATTTTGGAGTTATTGACAAGGAAAAGAAGCAATTAAATTAAATAGTTGGCACTCGAAATGAGTGCTTTTTATTATGCCCAAAGGAGCAAGGTATGAAAGAGATGCTAAGCAAAGTTATAGCTTTTCTTATTGCAATAGTGTTTGTT
>CAVLCA010000047.1:0-6109 GCA_963661495.1 bacterium | reverse complement strand
TGAAGTTAAGCGTAAATAAATGAAAGGGTATGATTTAGTTTCTGACTATATCATACAAGAAAAATCATGTGTGATTTTAAAGAAAAAATATATATAATTGCCTATGTGGATTTTTTAGGAACAAAAAATGCTATGAGTTCTGATAATTCGGAAAAGATATTAGAGTGCGTTAAGTTTCTGTATGATATGATAAAGCAAGATAAATGTGATATGCATTTAAATGATTGTGAAGTAAGGACTTTTTCAGATAATATCCTTTTAGCATTGCCTGTTGAGACTAACAACAATGAAGAAAAACTTGTTAAACTAATAACTGCGTTATGCAGATTTCAATTTTTATCTTTATATAGGTATCAGCTCCTAATGAGAGGTTCTGTCTCAATTGGAAAAATGTATATTGATGATTCTATTGTATGGGGCGAGGGTTTAGTAAATGCATATACTAAAGGTGATTATGAAGGTAAGCCACCATGTATATCGATTTTGTCGCATAAAACTGAAAAAGGTGATGATGTACTGACTTATGATAATGTTTCGATAAAAATATTGCCGAAAGTAAATACTTTTATTAGAGAAGTTGATGACGAACTGATTATTGATTATTTGGGTAACCAAGCTTTTAAAACAGTTAATGAAACTAATAAATCTATTTGCGATACTATTACCACAAGTATAAAAGCGCAAATAGACAAATATAGCGAAGCGTTAGCAAAATGGAACTGGGTAAAAGACAACTTACCAGTAGAGAGGAAGTAAAGTTCATGAGCGAATATAATGTTGTAATGTCAACTGCCGAAAGTACGGTTGTAACCGAATATGAACCACAGCGAACCCGTTCGGACGCATATCAAAGCGAAGCAGCACTTGAAACCGCTTTTATAAAAATGCTTACGGAACAGGGCTATCAATATTTGAAGATTGACAGTCCGTCTGCTCTTATTGATAATTTGCGCCATCAACTTGAAAAACTCAATAACTATAGTTTCAGCGATAAGGAATGGAAGCAATTTTTTGAAAATAAAATTGCAAATTCCAACGAAGGTATTATTGAAAAAACAAGAAAAATTCAAGAGGACCATATTCAAGTTCTGCGTCGTGATGACGGCTCTTCCAAAAACATTTATTTAATTGATAAGGCGAATATACATAACAACAGCTTGCAGGTTATCAATCAATATGTTGAAGAAGGCGGAGCACGCGACACACGCTATGATGTTACAATTCTTGTAAATGGCTTGCCGTTGGTACATATCGAACTTAAAAGGCGTGGCGTTCCGATTAAGGAGGCGTTCAACCAAATTGAAAGATACCAAAGGGACAGCTTTTGGGCAGGTTGTGGACTGTATGAGTATGTTCAGATGTTTGTTATTTCCAACGGCACTAATACAAAATATTACTCTAACACCACCCGTAACGCTCATATCAAAGAGCAAAACGGTAAACGCTCAAAGGGCAAAAAGACAAGCAATAGTTTTGAGTTTACCTCGTTTTGGGCAGACGGTAACAACAGAGTTATAGCCGACCTTGTTGACTTTACAAAAACATTTTTCGCAAAACATACTATACTTAACATTCTTACTAAATATTGCATATTCACAAGTGAGCAATTATTGCTTGTTATGCGACCATATCAGATTGTAGCGACCGAAAGAATACTGAATCGTATTGAAATTTCGACCAACTACAAGCAAACAGGCACAATCAAATCAGGTGGATATATTTGGCATACCACGGGTTCGGGTAAAACCTTAACCTCTTTTAAAACTGCGCTTCTTGCATCTAAATTGCCGTATATTGATAAGGTGCTTTTTGTAGTTGACCGTAAAGACCTTGACTATCAAACAATCAAGGAATATGACAGATTTGAAAAAGGTGCTGCAAACAGCAATAAAAATACTGCCATTCTTCAAAAACAACTTGAAGACGATAGTTCAAGCATTATCGTAACCACTATTCAAAAACTTGATGTGTTTATTCAAAAGAACAAAGGTCACGAAGTATATGACAAGCATATTGTGCTTATTTTTGACGAATGTCACCGTTCACAGTTTGGTGATATGCACACAAGAATAGTAAAATATTTTAAAAATTATCATATTTTCGGCTTTACCGGAACACCTATTTTTGCACTTAATGCAGGCACAGGTTCGCACCCTGATTTGAGTACTACCGAACAAGCTTTTGGCGATAAGTTGCACACTTATACCATTGTTGACGCTATCAATGACGGCAATGTTCTGCCGTTTAGAATTGATTATATCAACACTGTTAAGAAAAAAGACGGCATGACAGACAAGCAGGTTACCGCTATCAACACCGAAGAAGTGCTTGAAGGTCACGAAAGAGTTGCCAATATTGTAAGCTACATTATTGATAATTTTGATACAAAAACAATGCGTAATGCTTATTACAGTCTAAAAGGACAAAGAGTAAACGGCTTTAATTCAATGTTTGCCGTAAGCTCAATTCCTATGGCTAAAAAGTATTATCTCGAGTTCAAAAAGCAACTTGAAGAGAAAAACAAAGATTTAACCATTGCTACAATTTATTCTTACGCTGCTAATGAGGAAAGTTACGAGGACGGTATTCTTGCCGATGAAAGCTTTGATACCGAGGCACTTGATAAGTCATCCCGTGATTTTCTTGACAGTGCTATTGATGATTATAACAAGATTTTTAAAACCAATTTTGACACTTCGTCAAAGGGCTTCCAAGATTATTACAAAGACCTTTCCGACCGTGTAAAGAACAGAGAAGTAGACCTTTTGATTGTTGTAAATATGTTCCTTACCGGCTTTGATGCAACAACGATTAGCACACTTTGGGTTGATAAAAACTTAAAGCAACACGGTCTTATTCAGGCATACTCAAGAACAAACAGAATACTTAATTCCGTTAAGGCATACGGCAATATTGTTTGCTTTAGAGATTTGCAAAAGGAAACAAATGACGCTATCGCTCTTTTTGGCGATAAAGAGGCAAACGGTATTGTCCTTTTGAAATCATATAACGATTATTATTACGGCTATGAGGACGATAAGGGTAAAAGACAAAAGGGTTATGAAGAACGCATTGCCGAACTTTTGCAAAAATATCCTCTCGGTGAGCAAATCGTCGGAGAAACAGCAAAAAAAGATTTTATTATTCTATTCGGCAATATTCTTCGACTTCGCAATATTCTTTCATCATTTGATGATTTCAAAGGTAATGAAATCTTAAAGCCGATTGATTTTCAGGACTATACCGGTACATATAACGACTTGTATCAAGAGTTCAAAAAGCCTCAAGGCGATAAAGACAGTATCAAAGATGATATTGTTTTTGAGATGGAACTTGTAAAGCAAGTGGAAGTGAATATTGATTATATCCTTATGCTCGTTGCAAAGTATCATCAGTCTAATTGCAAGGATAAAGAGATACTTGCCTCTATTGATAAGGCAATCGGTGCATCACTTCAACTCCGTTCAAAGAAAGAACTTATTGACGGCTTTATCAGTACAATCAATGTTGAAACAAATGTTACAGATGATTGGGGCAAGTTTGTTCAGGAACAGAAAAAGCAGGATATTAACGCTATTATTACTGAGCAAAGGTTAAAGCCTGAAGAAACAATCAAGTTTATTGATAACTCTTTCCGTGACGGCGTGCTCAAAACAACAGGAACGGATATTGATAAGATTATGCCGCCTGTATCACGCTTTGGCAGTGCCGGTAAAAATCGCTCCGAACTCAAGCAAAAAATTATAGATATACTTCAAAAATTCTTCGAGAAGTATAGAGGTTTGGTTTAAATCTTTGAGGTAAAATTGTATGGACGATAATGAAATCAAAAGGTTGATTGCCGGGCGTGCTGCCGAATATATGATGTTCAAGGACGATGAAGAAGATACCGAAGCTCCGGCAGAAATTTCATTATCCTATAGAGTTAATGATTTTTCGGATCTTGAAGAGTCAAAAAACAAAATTCAAAGCGACATTCAAAGTGACAAATGAAATGTCACTTTTGGGAGAACTTAACCAAAGATGTTGTTAGGTTTGCTTCTTGCTCATATATTTATTAGACAAAGAGAGCCCGTATAATAATCATCAAGTTGAATTATAATAAATAAATGCTATAATAAATATATAGATCACACAAGAAATTTTAGTTTTTAGAGGTGCAGTATGGCACTTGAAAATATCGATAAAACGCCTAAAACAACTTTCAAAGCTGAAGAATTATAAAATTCATACCGAAAGGGTTTTACTATTATTTGTCACTGCCTCTTGCAGTGGGGGGCATTATATTTGAGTTCTGAATACAATAACGAGTGATGTTTGTTTAGAAAAAATAAATAGGAAAAGTACAATAAAAGAGATATTATTGCACGAAAAAGGATGCGTGAACTTGTTGACTCCGACGCCAATAAAGTAACAAATGTGTTCAGCACATTATTTGAGAGGTGATTATAATGCCGGCATATCCGGAATTGAATATTGTTATCAAGGTGGTTTACCACGATGTCGATAGTTATCAGTGTTTGCTTAATGTGATGAATAAATTATAATTAAACACTGCAAATTTACTTTAAGGAGAAATATATGAGCTATATTCCAAAATATAAACTGAATAACAAAATGGTGTCTTTGGTGGCTGATATATCTCGAATTATCGGCAGTGTATCGGCATTGTCAAATTTTGATAAAAGCCCTAAATTACGCCGTGCAAACAGAATTAGAACAATTCATGATTCATTGGCTATTGAGCAGAATACTTTAACTTTGGAGCAAGTTACTTCTGTGCTTAACGGTAAAATGATTATTGCTCCGCCTAAAGATATTCAGGAAGTAAAAAACGCTTATGAGATTTATGAGCTGCTTGATACGCTTGACCCATATTCTGTTGATGATTTACTAAAGGCACACGGCGTTATGACAAGCGGACTTGTTGAAGAATCAGGCTTTTTTCGCACAAAGCCTGTTGGTGTTGTTGACAGCAAAAGCGGTGAGGTGATTCATGTCGGAACTCTTCCTGCTTATGTTCCGCAGGCTGTTGAAGACTTATTGCAATGGCTTAAAAGCGATGATACCAATGATATTATTAAATCTTGCATTTTCCATTTTGAATTTGAATCAATTCATCCGTTTTTAGACGGTAACGGCAGAACGGGCAGATTGTGGCAAACATTGATTTTGTCAAAGGTTGACCCTATTTTTGCATATTTACCGGTTGAATCAATGATTTATAAAAAACAGGATGAATATTACCAAGCAATTAATGATTCCGATTATGCCGGCGAATCAACAGAGTTCATTATATTTATGCTTGAAACAATTAAAGATGCACTTTTAGAAGCAACAGCCCAAAGTGACATTCAAAGTGACAACAAGGATGTCACTTTGGAAGAACAAAAAATAATTGAATTATTAATTGATAATCCGAATATAACCCAGCTTGAAGTTGCTAAAGCGTTAAATGTAACGGACAGAACCATAAAACGCCGTATGAAAACTATGCAGGAAAAGAATTTAATTAAGCGAGAAAACGGAAAACGAAATGGTCAATGGGTTATCAATTCAAATTTGTAAAATTATTAAATTAGGTTAACACACATAGTAATCATTAAGTTGAATTCTAATCAAAAAATGTTATAATAAACACATAAATCTTACGAGAAAATTTAGTTTTTAGAGGTGTAATATGGCGCTTGAAAATATCAATAAAATGCCTAAAACAACTTTCAAGACTGAAGAATTATAAAATTCATACCGAAACGGCTTTACTATTATTTGTCACTGCCTTTTGCAGTGGGGTGCATTATATTTGAGTTCTGAATACAATAACGAGAGATGTTTATTTTGGAAAAAAATAAATAGGAAAAGTACAATGAAAGAGATATAATTGCACGAAAAGGATGCGTGAACTTGTTGATTCCGATGCCAATAAAGTAACAAATGTGTTCAGCACATTATTTGAGAGGTGATTATAATGCCGGCATATCCGGAAGCATATTTGAATGAGGTTGTTGAAAATCAAGGCAAACTTTTTGACCTTGTATCACAGAATTATCCAGATAATGATATAATAAATTATATTTTGTAATTATTCGGAGAACAAAAAATTATGAAC
>CAVLCA010000046.1:0-6469 GCA_963661495.1 bacterium | reverse complement strand
AAATTTGTGATGCTGCAACGCAATCACCGCCGGGAGAGTTAATAAACACCTCAATGTCACCTGATGCAGACATCAAGTCCTCCATAAACATTCTTGGAGTAATGTCATCATCAAACCAGCTTTCTCCGGCAATTACACCGTCAAGAGTTAAGGTTCGTATTTCAAGACCGTCTTCTTGGTTTTTTGTTTTCCAATTCCAAAACTTCCTGTTCTTCATTTGAAGAGTCCTCCTTTCCGTCAGAATCGGCAAATGCTCCGGCATCTTTAAGCTGTAGCATTGAACCGTTTATTAAATACAAGTCGCCACCTTGCTCTGCAGGAATGCGATCCATATTTTCAAGTTCTCTAATCTCATTTACCGACATCCAGCCGTTATTGAGTGCTGTTGAATAACCGGACATTCTGCTTGCATAGTCGCCACGAAGAAGTCCGTCAACATTGAATTTTGCAAAATATGTGCCTTTTTCGTCATCGGTAAATAAGCGTCTGCTTATTGTTTGTTCCCATCGTATTAGCCACGGGTTGAGCGTATATGTTACAAACTCTAACGACTGTTGCTCGATGTTCGAGTAGGTTGCACCGCTCAAATCACCAATCATGTGAAGTGGTACACGATAAAGTCTTGCGATTTCTTCAACTTGAAATCTTCTCAAATCAAGATATTGTGCTTCTTGGTTACTCATAGAAATAGGTGTAAATTTCATACCTTCTTCAAGCACGGCAACCTTGTTTGAATTTGAAGAACCACCATAAGCTGCGTTCCAACTGTCTTTTAATTTTTGAGGGTCTTTGAGAGTTCCCGGATGTTCCAACACACCACTTGGTGCGGCAGAGTTGGCAAAGAACTTTGCTCCGTATTCTTCTGCTGCCACAGCCATTCCTACGGCATTTTTAGCCATTGCTATTGGTGAGTAGCCTATAACTCCGTCAAAGCCTAAGCCGGGAATGTGAAACACATCTTCAGGTTTTAGATATACTGTTTCATTTTTCATCGTGCCACTTTCATCGGTTTGATGTTGATAGGCATAGTAGAGGTTACCTTTTTCATCTCTGTCAACAGTCATTCTGTTTGGCATTAAAGGATAAAGACCCAAAACTTCGCCTTTGCCGTTTCTGATTATTTGTGCGTAGGCATTACCCCAAAGGAGCAAATGGCTCATCATAGTTTCACGAAAGACGAAACTCGACATTTCAGGATTAGGTTCATCGTGAAGTATTCTGTAAAGTGGGTGGTCGATGGCTTTTTCTTTACTGCCGTCGGCTTTGTATCTATATAGATGAAGAGGCAATCCTGCGATTGCCTCACCTAAAACTCGAACGCAGGAATAAACAGCAGTCATCTGCATTGCAGAGCGTTCATTTACCATTTTGCCGGATGTGGACTGACCGAGATAAAAGCGATAATTGTTGCCACTCAAACTGTCTTTTGGCTGTCCTCTTGATTTACTTTTTCTGCTAAAGATTTTCATATATCCTCCTAAATACAGGCATAAAAAAAGCACCCACAAAGTGAGTGCCAAAAAGTGATTAAATTGAAATTCTCAATTTATGAGAAATATTAGCGTATAAAGTACACTTTTTATAATCAAATGATGTCTACATATTCACCGATGATTGTGAGTGCCTTATGGTAACTGTCGCATGCAAAAACTCGTTTACACATTTCGCTTGACTCTTCGTCTTGCCCTGCTTTTTTAAGCGTTTTTGAGGCAATACCTAAAAGGTTGAATATGTTTCCGTCTTCGCCTATAAGTTTGCATTGTGGTTTACTCATTTCTATTTGACTCCTTTCCTTAATGTGTCTGTATATTACAGTACTATTTGATATATATCCAGACAATTACGGACTTAAAAGTACACAAATATTATAGTGTATTTTTGGGGTTATATGACAAACAGACCACGCTCATCATATACGGAATCACTGACACCGGTATGTTTTACAGCTCGATCGAGAGCCATTATTGTTGCAATAACGCCATCTATCTTTTCGGTTGATTTTTCTTTGTCGGGTTTGATATTTCCTGCAGGGTCTTTACGCACAAAAATGTTATCCATCATCCAACGAAGAACAGGGTTACCATCGTGTGCAAGATTACCGGATAAAACAAGCCGCATAAGTTCGTTTGATGCAGGACTCATATCCTTAAAGCCTTGACCGAATGGAACTACAGTAAAACCTAAATCTTCAAGATTTTGTACCATTTGTGTTGCACCCCAACGGTCAAATGCGATTTCTTTGATATGATATTTTTTGCCGAGTTCTTCTATGAATTTTTCGATAAAGCCGTAATGAACAACATTACCTTCGGTGGTTTGTATGTATCCTTCATTATTTCTTCGATTTCAGCCATGTCAAATCCGGTGTCTTCAAGATTGCCACCATATTCCGAAATCATATTAAAGAAATCTGGTAATTTATCATAATCCCAATCACCCTGTGATTTATTAAGACTACTGTTTAAAGCTGCTTCTTCTTCAATTGAAAGATTAACAACAACACAATCAATTTCTTTTACGCCGTCTGCTACAAGTATTTTATACCTTTGATGCCCTCCAACAATATGACCAGTTTTTTCATTCCAAACAAGAGGTTCAACGAAGCCAAATTTTTCTATGGAGCGTTTAATTTTTTCATATTCTTTATCACCGGGCTTTAAATCAATACGAGGATTATAATCTGCAGGAATTAAATCAGCTACTTTTACTTTTCTCATTATAAGACTGCCTATAGAGTTTTTATTTGCCATTGTTAATTGCCTCCTTTAATTCACTTGTTTTATTGCATCTTTCATACGGAAGTTCAACTTTTCCGAAATGTCCGTAACATGTGGTTAAGATGTATATTGGATTTCTCAATTCGAGTTGCTCAATGATAGCCTTTGGTCTAAAATCGAAAACGCTTAATACAGCTTTTTGTATCTTTTCATCATCAATAATACCTGTGCCGAATGTATCAATTTGAACAGATACCGGATTTTCTTCACCGATTGCATAAGTAATACAAACTTCACATCTTTTTGCAATGCCTCCGGCTACAATATTTTTAGCTATATAGCGAGCATAATATGCTGCCGAACGATCTATTTTTGTTGCGTCCTTTCCGGAGAAAGCACCGCCACCGTGATGAGCAATACCTCCGTATGTATCGCACATGAGTTTTCTTCCGGTCAAACCTGTGTCACCTTCAGGGCCACCGATAACAAATCGACCGCTTGGGTTGATGAGTATTTTTGTATCCCTGTCAGGTCTAAATTCATTAAAGACATTAGGAATGATACCAAAGTCAAAGAAACTCTTAAGATTATATTCAGTTACATTTTCATCGTGTTGCATTGAAATAACGATACTGTCAATCCTCATTGGTTTGCCGTTTTTATATTCAACACCTACAAGACATTTACCATCAGGTTTCAGTCCTTGAAACTTTCCGTATTTGCGAATGGAATCAATGTATTTTGTAACATTGTTTGCAAGCACAACCGGAAGTGGCAACATCTCTTTCGTTTCATCGCAAGCATAACCATAAACTACGCCTTGGTCACCTGCGCCGATTTCATTATTTCCTTTAGTAACTCCACCATCAATGTCTTTACTCTGTTCGTGAATAAGTATTTCAACAGCGTATTTGTCGATATCATAACCGACATTTTTAACGGCATTACGAACTACGCTCTCATAGTCGATCTTTTCTTTACAAGTGATTTCACCGGCAACGATGATTTTTCCTTTGGTTGCCATAACCTCACAAGCACATCTTGTTTGAGAGTCAACTTCCAAGCAAGCATCCAAAATTTCATCTGCAATTATGTCGCAGAGTTTATCGGGATGACCTTGGCATACGCTCTCAGCTGTTACAATGTTTTTCAATTCAAATTTCCTCCTGCTAACAATGACTCCATTAAATCTTGATGAGGACTGCCTTCATAATCAGTTGAGCAGTTTTCTCTAACGATAGAATAAATGGTGTTCCATAATTGGTTGGTTTGTTTCATATACATATTTGCAATATTTACATAAGGTGAAGTTACGGCAGCTCCGGTAGTAGGGTGCTTTGACAAGAAACCATACTTTGAAAGTGCGTGCTCGGTTTGAATAAGTCTTGCAAAAGATAAAGCATATCTTTCAAGCGTAGCCGGTGACACTAATGTTTCGCATTTTCTTTCCTTAAGCCATTGCCAAGTTTCTTCATAAATTTTCTTTGCTTGAAACTCGTGGCCATCCTTTTGTTCTTCCGACAAAAATTCTTTAGGCTGAGGCATTTCTACGCCCTCAAGCGTTGGTACTTCCAAAACTTGAATTTTTCTTTTACTTGGATTACCTTCAAGAATTTTATCTTGAAGAGCTTTCCTCGGTCTGCCACCTGTACCGGGAGCAGGACCTCTCTTTCCCATAACTTTTCACCTCCAAAAAAACTTTTTAGAAACTTTTTCATCAAATAAGTTTATGAAACAAAATAAAAAAGCCTTGAAAAATCAAGACTTTTAAGTGTTTTTTAATCTGCCTATTCATATAAAAACTTATGCGAAAATTAACACGAAGCCCCAGCCCGTTGCACATTAAAAAACTTTTTTGTGATTTTATACCCCCACCGGTCAGTCGTTTTTTCTGCCGATAGAATTATGAATTTTATTGTGACAAGCATTGCAAAGGCTCATAAGGTTGCTAAAATCATTTGAGCCTCCTTCGGCTATCGGTTTCTTATGGTGTACCAATACAGCGGGAGTAACTTTGCCGTCAGCGTTACACATCTCACACAGTGGATGTGCATTGATGTATTGCTGTCGAATCTTTCGCCAAGTGTAATTGTAGCGTTTGCTTCCTTTGTAACCACGATGAAAATGCTCGTATTCTTTTGATGCAATCTTTTTGTGCTTTTCACAGTAGCTTTCACCACATTCGACAAGGTTAGGACAGCCTTGATATTTGCACGAGTGTTTAGGTTTCCTTGGCATTGGTACAACTCCTTTCAAGACATTAAAAAAGCCTTTGCAAGTCATAAGACCTACAAAGGCTAAAATATTTATTTAAGCTTCTCTTAATCCGGTATTATATACTTCTTCATACCATTTTTCTACTTCATCAAGCGTCTTCTTCAACACATTTATCCTAATTTGAAAACCAACATTATATCTGCTACCGGCTTCCCATTCGGTCAGCACCAAGCTGTTATTATCAATGTATTTAGGAATACAAATAGAAATGTTAAGTTTTTCCGAATACGCTAAAAGTTTTTCTATATTGTGTGTATAGAGATTTGAATAATTCAAATCATCTGCTTTTGAATAAATTTGAATTTTAATCAGTTTTTCCGTTGCTTGTTGCAAATGATAAGCGGCAACATTTTTAATATCTTTTAAATTAGATTTTTCATAATAGTCAATCGCTTGTTTAGCTGCAACAATATCTGCTTTTATCAAAGACATTGTTAAATTCATGATTGAACTCTCCTATAAATTTCCGCTCCATTTTTAATATCACGCATAATAGCGTCGTTGTACTCCACATCGTTGCAAAAATAAAGCACATCATAATCTTGGGAGAAGGTATCATCAAAAGCAAATAATTTTCTTTGGAATTGTTTAAATTCTTTTGATTTTAAATATGCATTTCGGCTTTTTTTACCAAAAACAGCAATATCAATATCCGATTTTTCAGTGCATCTTTTTTGCAATGCAGAACCAAATAAAACAATTCTGCTTATATTTTCAAAATCTTTTGCTGAATCACAAATGTTTTGAATATATTTTTTCTTGATATCTGCCACATAATTGCCATTATCAAATTCAATTAAATTACACATATTGCAATACCTCCAATCTCTTCTTTGTACTATTATTATAAACAAAAGCGATGGAAAATGCAACATATATAATAAAAAACAGCCTTTGCAAGTCGTAAGATCTACAAAGGCTATCTCTATATTGCTTTCGCTAATTATATCATATCACAAACGACTAACTGTTTCAATCTATAACGGAACTATATCGAACTGTATTGAACTATAATGAACTATAAATTTTTCAAACCGTCACTATGAATTTTATATACAAGGCTTTCGGAGCAACAAAGGACACCGGCAATAGCACTCCAAGAGTAGTAATTAAGATAACGAAGCTGAAGAACCAAGCGTTGTTTAATATCGGGAATTTTGTTTATTTCTGTGGTTATTTCATCTCTGACAGTTTTTAACTCTGTTTCCTGCTTATTAACGCCTTCTTCAAGTTCAACAATCATTTCTACAAATGCCGACATTCGACTTCCGGTTGGTGCTGATGTTTGAACACGCTCATCGCTGACATTAGCAGAGGTATTCATTGCGGCATCCTTTAAGTTTGCGATAATTTCCTTATCTTTTTTGATTTTCTTGTTGAGCACATAGGCTCTGTTTAAGTATTCTTTAGTTGTCATTTGCTCCTCCTATCTCTGCTTTCACAGCTTCAATCAAAGCGTTTTGTGTGTTTCCTTT
>CAVLCA010000045.1:0-6697 GCA_963661495.1 bacterium | reverse complement strand
TTCGTTTCGCTTCGCTCCACTTCATATCCCTGCATAATCTTGAATTTATAACTTTAAAAAAAACTTACACACTTTTATTGACAAAGCCATTTTTTATTGTTATCTCGATAAGTTTATGACTCCTGAAAAGGACAAGTTTTTTGATATTGTGTTTAAAAAGGAACTTGAAAAGGTTATTGCAAACTCATTTGTTTTGCCTAACGCAGAAAAAATCTTTAGAGAAGCACTTACACAAACTCGTGCTTCATTATCATCTACTGCAAAAGAACATCTTTATAATACTATGATGAACAATCTCAAATTGGTTCTTAATAACAACGGTACTTTTTCAATAGAAATTACAGATTAAAAATACATCTACTTATTTTTATTACAAACAAGATAGGGAAGCACCTATACTAATACAACAAAAAAAGACGGCTGTCTCACATTTCTGTGAGACAGCCGTCTTTCGTTTTAATCATCCGTTTGGTCACTTATAGAATCTAAAGCCAAATCTCTTAAGCCTTCATCTAACGAATCTAGTTTTGACTCATATTCATCTTCGTCCATTTCTTCCCAGTTACAACAAATATCTACATAAGTTGCATATTGTTCCGGTTCTTCTTCGGACATCATCTCTTCATAGGATGGATATTTTTTCATGATTTACTCCTTTCAATTTGTATTCTGTTTTTACATTCCTTATTCTTATATTATATCATAAATAAACGATTATGCAAACCAACAAATACTGGTTTAAAGAATAAAACCAATGCCGTACATCCTTTTTAATTCCAAAAGAATTTGGTAAACTAATTCTTTATTAGACAATCGGGAAGCAGTAGCATTTCTTTTTTCACATCCAATGCCTCTGCAATTTTGTTTAACAATTCATCTTTGGGAAATCTTTTCCCTGTTTCATATTGTGAAATCCTTATTTCAGCATTTCTGACTGTAAAGCCTAATAGTTCACCTAATTCTTGTTGTGTTAAACCTTTTTGCTTTCTGTAATATCTCATTCTTTTGCCAAACATATTACAACAACTCCTTTCCATTTTCCCACCCCCATGCAAAGCCTTTGTAAGTTTCAATCCAACTTTCAAGGCTTTGTATTTTTATTTCGCCGATATTGTGAGCGACCATACCGTTGCCGATATAGATACCGACATGACCGTATTTACTGCTTGAATATCCGTAAACAGTTGCACCGACAGGGATTTTAGAAAAGTCATTTGATACTGCCCACATATCTGCAGCACATAAGGCACAGTGAGCCGAACCTCTTGAACCTGTAACGGCTTGGTATACATCTGCAACCCAAGCCTGACAGTAACCCAAACGGGCTGAAATACCATATTTAGCCGAGTTTGTCGCTACTGCAACTATTTTCTTCTGCGTGTCATTGACCGTTTCGTTTGAAAAGTCAAGGTCTTTAATATCAATATTGCCACTACCCGATACTCCGCCGATATTGTAGATAAGTGACGCCCAAAGCTTGTTGTTTTTGTCACTCATCAATTCGGCTAAATATTTCTTTTGCGTATCATTAAACGAGTAAGAAACCGACATATCCTCGGCAGTCTTGCCGGTTAAGGTTATTACAAGATACTTCTGTTCAACTTGCTCTGTTGTTTCAATCTTGTTCCCTTGCTCATCGGTTGATTCTTTCGTTACCGTTTCTGTCCGTGTTTCAACAGATTTTGATATGTTGTTCATATCCCAAAAGATTGATGATAAAATAGCCTTTTTGTTTTCGTCAACTGTTGCAATTTCCATAGGATTGTTTTCATCTGAAGTAGTTTTAACTGCATAAATAGATAAAACATCTTTCCAATTAGAGCGACTGCCGATTACTTCTACTCCGTCAAAACTGCCCGATGATTTAAGTTCGTCAATCTTGTCATCAAATTCATTGTTGATTTGCTGAATTACAGAGGTTATGTTCATACCGCTTTGCGATGTTTCACTTGAAAAGAATATACCGTAAAATGATGAACATAAAGCAGCTACAAGACATATTAAAATGATTATGACAACAGATACCCAACCGCCTGCAATAATCGCATTAACAAGTGCCTTGATGCTTTCAATCATAGATTTGACGGCTCTTTTAGTTGCTTTTGCAGCTTTCTTTGCACCTTTGGCAGATTGCTTTGCCGTTTCTTTAGCTATTTGAGATGATTTGTTAATGGCTTTTGCTGTGTCTTTCGCAGATTGTTTGCTTGCCTTTATGATAGGTTGTTGTGATTTAACGGCAGATACGGTTTCTTTTGTTTTGATACTGCTTGCACTACGAACTTTGTTTTGAGTATTCTTTGGCGTGCTTTTCGATACAATATCGTCGGTCTTAACAGTATCATCAGGTGCTTTGGGTGTATATCTATCAGGGTTGTTTACCTTGCTTTTATCTTTTTTAACTTTTCTTTTTGCTCGAACTTCTTCAATAGATTGTTCGAGCTTTTTTGTGTTCTTAACAGTTTCGTTTACACTCTTTTTGCCTTGCTTGTTGAAAAGATAAATTGCGTCCTCCGATACACTTGTAGCATTATTCTGAACTTTATCAATAGCATAATTAACAGGGCTTTCGGAATTATCGCTAACACTTTCCGAAACCTTTTCTTTTGCTTTTAAAGTTATTCCTTTAGCCTTTTCTGTCGCTATGCCGAGATTGTCGGCAGTTTTAAGAGTTTTCTCGGCGACCTTTTTAATTTCAATCTCGCTCATATCACTTCACCTTTTTGGCAACCACTACAAGCCTACCGTTTTCTTGACTGTATTCGCAAGTAGATAGCGTTATTAACTTGTCACCGTAACTGCAAGATACATCGGTGTTGTAGTATTCGCTTTCTTTGCATTTTGAAATATACGAATTAAATTCATTAGGAGAATCAAAGACGGTATAATTTTGATAATCGAATTTGCTCGGTGTTGTTTTGAATGCACATACAATCTCATACTTTCCTAAATCTACAAGCGTATCAAAGTGAATGTATTTGTGTTTTTTATAAAACTCTTTCGATTTGTATTTACTCAAATCGCCGAACATAGTGTTATCTCGCATATTGTGGCCGTAGATAACTATGTTGTCGGTCGGTTTCATAGTATCGCTTTTCTCACTTAAATACGGTGTACCGTAATATGAATACTCCTTGTTAAAATTACGGTGCAAATAGTAATCAGGCGTACTGCTTTTCATAACAGGATAATTTATGTGCGTACCGTCAATTTTTATCCAACCTACAAAGTCGGAATTTCCCGTGTTCAATTCAATATATCTTTTAAGCTTTTTGTCTGTATAATTAAGACTGTCATCTTCAATTTGAACAGATGAAACAATATTTTCAAATACTTCATATTGCTTTTGATCTTCAACAGTTTCTTTAATAACAAAGTACATACTGATTGAAAAAGCAGATATGAAGAATACGAGTAAAATAACAAAAACAGATTTTTTCATAATATATCCTCCTAAAAAATGAGAGAGGCTAAATAGCCTCTCCCGGTTTCGATGTCATTAACTTGTAAAGCTGTGTATCCTTCGGAAACTTGTTTACAAACGGCACAAGATTACTGCCTATCTTCATAAGACCTTGACCTGCGTCCTTGTTTGTAAAATACTGTGTTTGGTTAGGCGTAATTTCAAGAAGTCTTGAAAGCTCAAGCACATCACTTGCTTTTTGATTAAGCATAATAACGAACTCGGAATTTGATACCATAGTTCTTGCCGTATTGCTTTCAAGCATATCCCCTACATTCTGTGTAATGCCGATTGCAAACGCTCCGTATTTTCTTACTCGTTTCCAAATACGGTAAAGGAATTTTGCCGTATATTGATGAGCAAAAAGCAGATACATCTCATCAATAAAGATATATGTTTGTCGCCTTTTCTCTCTGTTTGAAGTAATCTTGTTTAAAAGATTATCAAGTACGATAAGCATACCTACAGGAAGAAGCGAATCGCCGAGTTCAAGAATGTCATAGGATATGAGCCTGTTGTTAATATCAACATTGGTAGGCTGAGCAAAAGTGTTAAGCGAGCCGTCTGTGAATAACTCAATGGCAAGTGCCAAATCGTGTGCCTCGGTTTCCTTTTGCTTTAACAGTTCTTCCCTAAAATCTTTAAGAGTGGGTTGCTGTGTGCTGTAATTGTTTTTGATATATCCGTCATAAACATTCTTACAGCATCGGTCAATGATAGACTTGTCTTTAGCGTCGGCAGATGTACCGAGTAACTGTTCGCAAAGGGACATAATAAATTCGGATTTAGTGGTTACGGGATTGCCCTCATCTTCATAGTTTGCATTCATATCCATAGCGTTAATATGGTTTGGTGAATTAGCAGATATGTTAATTACCTCTCCGCCGAATGCTTTAACAAGAGCGTTGTACTCTCTTTCAGGGTCGATAATCACAATATCGGCATCGGGATTTGAAAGAAAGATTGATACAATATCCTCTTTAACAATAAATGATTTACCACCACCGGGTACACCGAGCACAATGCTGTTACCGTTAAGAAGCGACTGCCTATTAACAAATATCATATTGTTACTGATAGCATTTTGACCGTAATATGCTCCACCCAGATGACATACCTCCTGTGCATGAAAAGGCATAAAAGACGCAAGCGATTCCGTAGTAAGTGTACGGTAACATTCAATTCTTTTGACGCCAAACGGTAAAACAGTATTAAGTCCGTCAAGCTGTTGATAACGAAGTGTCGCAAACTGTGCCGTACTGTTCTCGGATGCCTTTGCAAAAATGCTTTCGGTTAAGTTATCAAGTTCCTGCTTACTGTCGGCAGTTATCACCATTGAAATTATTGTGTCATAAATTCTTTGGTCACGGTAACGCATATCGTTTCTGATTTCAAGTATTTCCTTTTCTCTTTGCTCAAGGTCATAATTGGTAGCACCGTAGTTTTGGTTTTGTGCCTGACGGCGATTGAAGTTCGCCTTATCCGATTGAACGCCGAGCAAAATATTATCTACATCCTTGTTTGCTTCGTCAACGGGAATAGGGATAAAATCAATAGACAGCATTAAGTTTTTATTGATTGATGTAAGCTCGGTTATGATATTATCATCAACAAATGTACCGTAATTGCGAAGAAAAACAGTCCTACAATACTGACCGTTAATCATCATATAGTCGCTGTTGAAGTCCATTGAATCGGGAGAAATATAGTCACGGACATCACAGCCTTGATTTTGCAAAAGTTCAAAATCAAGATTGAAGTTTTCTTCGTTACCGGCACGGTAGAAATTATGGAATATCTTGAGTCTGTCGGTTGCGTTTAACGGCTCACATTTACTGCCGAGTGCAAAGAGATTTGTTGACAGGTTCTTTTCAATACGAGTGAAAAATGCTCTTGCGTCCTCATAGCACTTTTTGTTTACCGTAACGGTAAAATACTTATCCTGAACAATGCACTCGGATGTTGCCGCTTTATTGAGCAACATTTCGTTATATTCCTTACGATACACATCAAGATTATCATAGTAATACGGCATAAGGATTGATTTTTCAAATTCTTCCTTATCAAATCTATGGTTATTGATTGTGAGTTTTACGGTAACACCGTTTCCGAAAGAATTGATAACTGCCCAATACTGACGCATTAAATCATTCTTTTCGTTTTCGCAAGCAATATAGTAATTAACATCGGTAAAGAGAAATGTTTTTGAATACATATTTTTACCGACAAGAAAAATGCCGTCTTTGTAGACGGCTTTGATAGGAATAACATTTTGAACAGTTTTGGGTATTACAAACTTTTCCTGTTCAAGTTTTTTCATTTTATTGCGAGTTTTCATTATTCTTGAAAACCTCCTTTTCTTTTTGTTTAATCATTTCTTTATTCTCAACGTGTGTTTTGCTTTCTGCTTTGAAAACAAGCCTTTTGGGAATTAAGACTTCCGATTTTATCCACGCCCAAGCAAATTTTTCAAAAGTCATACCGTGGTACGTTACAAAACCCAAAGCAGCAAACGGTGCGGCAAGCAGTATGCAAAGCCACGATATTGTATCGGTACTGAACTTATCTTTAAGCAGTATATATGATACTATTGCAACGCCGACAGCAAGAAATGAAAATATCAACTGCCGCATGCTCAGTCCGAAATACACCTTTTCCCGATAATCTCTAAACTCTTTATTGATTTGTATTTGCATTTTTTACCTCCTTGAAATTATGATAATCGTATAGTGCACTTTCATATTATCATAAATATTGTTATATACTAAAGTCCCATCATTTCCCGTACAATACGGTCTGATGTTTTAACTGCACCGACAAGTACAAGCATATTGAATATGAGTTCACCTACATATTTCCACACCATAGTTACCGCAGGTGCAGTTGTATCAACTTGCGGTGGTGACGCTGCAAAAAGTGAGAATATTACGCAGGCAAGAACAATAATTGCACCTTCCAAGCATACTGCACAATAGCTTTTGATAAAAGACCTGCCGACATGCTGTGACGGTTCTCCTGCGAATGTTGAAAGCGGTATCGGTGCAATGGCAGTATACATATACAACTTAAAAAATCTGCCGTAAACAGTCATTATCATAATGAATGATAAAACTGTTATCAGCAGACTTCCGATTAGTGTTACTGCCCACAACGGTATACTTTCAAAGAAATCGCAATTTTCAATAACCGTAATCATTTCTTGCGGTAAGGTTGTTTCATTTGTTTGTCCGAATCCGG
>CAVLCA010000044.1:0-6913 GCA_963661495.1 bacterium | reverse complement strand
ATTGAGGTGTTTATTAACTCTCCCGGCGGTGATTGCGTTGCAGCATCACAAATTTACACAATGCTCAACGAGTACAAAGGCAATGTAACAGTAAAGATTGA
The DNA here is from genome assembly GCA_963661495.1 of bacterium. Taxonomy (GTDB): domain Bacteria; phylum Bacillota; class Clostridia; order Oscillospirales; family Acutalibacteraceae; genus Eubacterium_R. The sequence goes on along the minus strand of CAVLCA010000044.1, from coordinate 6,812 downwards.
CGGCTTGGCAGCTTCTGCAGCATCGGTAATTGCAATGGCGGGTAATAAGACATTAATGTCACCGACATCAATTATGATGATTCACAACCCATTTACAGTTGCCGAAGGTGATGCTAAAGAATTTCAAAAAGCAATCGATATGCTCAATGAAGTTAAAGAAAGCATTATCAATGCCTATGAACTTAAATCCGGTTTGAGCAGGGCTAAAATTTCTCACCTTATGGATGATGAAACTTGGCTTAATGCCGGCAAAGCCTTACAGCTCGGCTTTATAGACGGCATCCTTTATTCAAAAGAAAATGACGAAGACGATGATGAAGAGGTTGAAATAGCCGAAGAAGAATCGGATGAGTCGAAAGAAAAGCAAGATGACACTAACGAAGATGATGACGATGAGAAGAAAAATCTCAAAGCATCGTCTTTTTCTTTTAGCGAAAAGAAATCTTGTGCAAGCCTTCTTTCGAGAATGGCAAAGGCAAATTCGCATACAAACCCTGTCGGTGGCGTTCCTGCCGACCAACTTATGAAAAGATTAAATTTACTCAGTCATTAAGGAGGAAAAACAAATGACAGCACTTCAAGAATTAATCGAAAAGAGAGCCAAACTTTGGGAATCGGCTAAGGCATTCCTTGAGGCTTCTCGAAATGATGACGGCACTGTTTCGGAAGAGAACAATGCCAAATACGAAAAAATGGAAAAGGCAATCTATGACCTTGGTAAAGAGATTGAAAGATGTCAGCGTCAAGAGGCTCTTGATAAAGAACTTTCAAGACCACTTTCAGCACCTATTACTTCTCGTCCTTCAACCGGTGAGGCAAAGGAAGAAAAGAAAGGCACAGCATCTAATTCATATAAGGAGGCAATGGTTAAGGCTATTCGCTCAAACTTCAGAACGGTTGAAAACATTTTGACCGAAGGAACTGACAGCGAAGGCGGTTATCTTGTACCTGAAGAGTATGACAGCCGTCTTATTGATGTTCTCGAAGAAGAAAACATTATGCGTAGACTTGCTACAAAAATCACTACTTCCGGTGAACACAAAATCAACATTGCCAGTACAAAACCTGCTGCAGCTTGGATTGAAGAAGGCGAAGCAATCAGCTTTGGTGATGCAACGTTCGACCAAATCTTTATGGATGCACATAAACTTCATGTTGCTATCAAGGTTACGGAGGAACTCCTCTATGATAACAAGTTTAACTTGGAATCATACATCACCACCGAATTTGGTAAGGCACTTGCAAATGCCGAAGAGGATGCGTTCCTTAATGGTGACGGTGTTGGTAAGCCTGAAGGCTTGTTTAAGAAGGCTACTGTTGCTCTTTCAACAGAAAGCATCAAAGCCGATGACATAATTAACCTTATTTATGCACTTAAAAGACCTTACAGAAAGAACGCATCTTTTATCATTAACGATAAAACAATCGCTACTATCCGTACTCTTAAGGACAACAATGGTGCATATATCTGGCAACCGTCATATCAAGCCGGTGAACCTGATAGACTTCTCGGCTATGCTATTAACACTTCGGCATATTGCCCTGAAGATGCTATCGCATTTGGTGACTACAAATACTACAACATCGGCGACAGAGGTACTCGTTCATTTGCTGAACTCAAGGAACTCTTTGCCGGCAATGGTCTTGTAGGTTTCCTTGCCAAAGAACGTGTTGACGGCAAACTTATCCTTCCTGAAGCAGTACAGGTGCTTAAGATTACAGGCAAGGCAAAATCAACATCAAGTAAGTAATGAAAGGAACGGCTGAAATGGAAGAGCTATTGATAATAGTCAAGAAAAACTTAATCCTTGAGCATAGTGAAGATGACGAGTTGTTAATGTCTTTCATTTCAGCAGCCGTTTCCTATGCCGAAAAATATCAACATAACCCGGACGGATATTATAAAGAAAATGAGATGTCATTGACAACCAAGCAAGCCATAGTTATGCTTGCTTCTCATTTATACGAAAGTCGAGATGGCTCAACCGGTGGCTTTTTTGGTGACAACACCGGTGCTGCACAGCAAGTATGGAATACTGTTAATTTACTGCTTCGACTTGATAAGAATTGGGAGGTTTAACTATGGCTCTTGGCAGACTTGACACGCCTATAACTTTTACGCTTTTAACAAAAGAAAAAGATGAAGAAGGTTTTTCAAATATGGTGTCCCACCCTATTGCGTGTGTGAGAGCATATAAAGAGGATAAAAATACAACTGAAAAGTGGGCAAACAAAGCCGTGCTTGAAGATGTAACAACTCTCTTTCAAATAAGATATTTGCCTAATACAAAAATCACAACAGATATGCAAATTGAATGCTTTGACGGTACATACGATATAAAATCTGTTGAAAACATCAAAGGCAGAAATATGTATCTTCAAATTCTCGCAAAGAAGAAGGTTTGATTATGCCCAAGGTTAATTTGAAACTGCCGGATGATTTAATAAAACGCATTTCTACACTTGGTGATAAAACAGATGAGATATGCGAAAAAGCATTAAAAGCCGGAGCAGAAGTTGTTGAAAAGCAACTAAAAAATAACCTTGACAGCGTAATAGGAAAAGACCTTAAATACGACAGTCAAGTAATAGGTGCAGTCGTAGAAGGTATAGTAAACGGGCTTGATAAAATACTCCAAGCCGGCGGAAAGATACTCGATAATATTAAAAACGGAATTGTTGATAATCTTTCAAAGGTTGTTTCATCGACAGGAAGGGTTATATCTTCCGTTATATCCGGCATAACCGACGGACTTGAAAAAGTGTTCACTGCCGGTGGCAGAATACTTAAAAATATCGCAAGTGGTCTTGTTGATGCAATACCAACATTAGCAGAAAAAGTGCCGAGGATAGTTTCTGGCGTTGTTAACGGAATAAAAGACGGACTCGGCAAAATGTATGATGTCGGTGGCAACCTTCTCAAAGGTTTATGGAATGGTATATCAAATATGAAAGAATGGCTTGTAAGCAAAATTAAGAGTTTAGGCTCAACTGTAACTGCTGCACTTAAAGAAGTTCTTGGTATTCATTCGCCATCAACTGTGTTTAGAGATCAAATCGGTAAAAATATGGCTTTAGGTCTTGGTGAAGGCTTTGAAAAAACAATGGGCAATATCAAAAAGAATATGCAAAAGGCTGTGCCTACATCTTTTGATATTCAAGCAAATTTAAGAGGTGTTAAGGCTTTAGCATCTCAGCCTGTTGCAAGTAGTATAAAGTCAAGTAATGATATCGTGTTAAATCTCACCATTGAAAAATTCACAAACAACGGTACGCAGGATATTAAAAAACTCGCAGATGAGATTTCAACTATTATCGCATCTCAAATACGAAGGAGAGGAGAAGTATTTTAAATGAACAGTTTTACATTTAACGGCAAATCATCTACCGATTTCGGTTTGATAATTGATTCAAAAGAAATATACTCCTCTCCTAAAAGGGATATGTCTTTAGTGTCTGTTTCCGGCAGAAACGGTGATGTAATTATTGATAATAACAGATATACCAATGTAACTGTTTCATACACAGTCGGAATAAAGAACATTAAGGATAATATAAAAATGCTTAAAGCGTGGCTTTTAACACCCGGTTATTTCATCTTAAGTGATACATATAACCCCGAATACTTCCGACTTGCTTGTTTCAATTCTTCGCTTGATGTTACCGAACTTCTGAAAAATGTCGGCAAAGCAGTTATATCCTTTTCGTGCAAGCCGTTTATGTATTCCTATGAAGGGCAAAATGCAATAACTGTAACGAATGATACATTTATATCAAATCCGGAGCCGTTTACATCTCAGCCACTCCTTAAAGTGTATGGCAACGGCAATGTGACATTTTTTATAAATAACAATTCTTATTTAATCGAAAATGTTAATTCATTTGTATATGTAGACTGTGAACTTATGATGGCATACAAAGGCACAACCTTAATGAATAAGAATGTAAAATTTACCGAATTTCCTATATTAGAAGTCGGTGACAATGCTATATCACTCGGAAATAACTGCACTTCAATCGAAATTACCCCAAGGTGGTGTACGCTATGATACCTATTCTTAAAAACAGTAATGAAGAAACAATAGCATTTCTTGTTGATGCTTTAACTTGCACTGTTACAGAAGAAAGAAACGGTGCGTATACATCTTTTTCAACGGTCTGTTTTGCCAATCACTTAACTCATCAAGTACGCAATCCGTTATTTGTGATATCATTTCATGTGAGATTTCAAAGCCATATATAGCTATACCTTGGGTCTTTAGCATTTCGAGACTTCCAAAGTTCAGTATGCTTGTTAATAGAAAACTTATCATATCCCTTTTCTTTCATCAAGGATACAATTTCACCCGGCAAAAATTTCCTTTTTTCTGTTTCCTTCAAGACAGCGTATGTTTTTTCTATTCCATCTGCAAGCGGAGAATCGCTTTTGACAAATTCTACAATTTGATCGGCTTGTCCCTTCCTTTTTGCGTTTATAGGAACAAATAGAACACGATACGCATAACGTGAACTTGATAACGCTTCATCAGAAAGGACATCTTCAAAATCAACGACAAAATTTTTAACATTTGAAGTGATATGAGAATTATCATGCAGAGTGTCACGCTGCTCCGGTGTCAACGGGGAAAACTGAATAGCCAACGATAACTCTTTGCTGAGATTGTATTTATCTCCAAAAAGTTTGCAGATGTAATAATCGAAGTTCAGTGCACAAGCCTGTAATTTTGCACTTAAAAACTCGTCAATCTTGTCCGTCATTTGGTGCTCAATTTCATGTCGAACGCCAATAAGAAAACGCAGATTTGTTATTGTATTGCCATCAAGAGGACAGTCCTTGTCATTAAGACATCGTTCGAGTTCCCAATGCTTGTATGCCCCGTATTTTGTTTTATCGTAAATTTTTCTTTTTCCAGCATAACGGTAATAGCGGTAATCAACACCTATGTTTCTGTAATAGGCATCCGAAAATTAGCAATAATATTACAAAAACAAATTCAAAAACCGAAATAACATTTTCAAAAAATTTTTTTATTTTATCCATTATGCAACCTCCATTTACTTATATACTCTATTCTAACATAAATAATTTTAACTTTAGGTTAATGGATATTATTGTTACTTAAAAATGCATAAATGTTTTAATAATTATCAAACCTTGGTGCTCTTCTAGTTTTTTGTGTATAACTATATGGCGTATCACTGTTATTAACGGTTTTATTTAATCTGTCAGTTCTTGGATATCTTTTTAATATTTCTTGTTTTAATTCATTCTTACTTGAATATTTTATTTTTTCTTTTTCTCTTTCAGTAAGCTTGAGCAGAACAGATAAACCCAAAGCAGTAGACAGTACGATACTGAGTTTATCTTTAAGTAAGATACATGATACTATTACAAATTTTTTGCTGTGTTGAACAAAATTATTTAATGTGATATAATTATACATATTGATTATACGAGGTAGAACTATGGAAACAAACAGTACACTTTTATCAAAACCACGATACGATTGGCTTGATGCAATCAAAGCCGTTGCAATGGCATTTGTAATTTTTGTTCATTTGGGACTGAACGGATTTACAACATTTGTAATGTACACAAGTTTTTTGAAGTTACCACTGTTCTTCGCAGCATCAGGATTTGTGTTTAATCCGAAAAAGCAAATGAGCATTAAAGAATTTTTAATTACCCGTTCAAAAAGAATACTTGTACCATACCTTTGCCTATCGGTAATATTATGTGTGTTCGACTTGTTCACATACCAAGGCACATTCACCGAGTGGATAAAGTACTCGCTCGACTTGGTGTCTATGGGCAAAATAATGTGGTTTTTTCCAACATTGTACCTGTGCAACTTTTTAATGTTCATCATCTTCAAAATTACAAAAAGCAACGATGCAACATTGTTAATAAGTGCCGTAATTTCGCTTATTTTAGGTTACTTCTGCATTACAGGTAAGCACATATTTATGACGATAAACGCCGTTTTTGTGGCTTACCCGATGTGCGTTTTCGGCTACTACCTTAAATCATTTCTCGCTCTTGTTAAAAAGAATTACTTGATTATCATTGCAACAATTTCTATGATAGTTTTCCTTTTATTACCTGCTTTGTATAAATACCACACAGGCAAGTTCAACTATATAAACCTTTTTTCATCGCTCTACTGCTCATATTTTTATGATATGCTGGTGGCATACAGTGGCGTACTTGCATTTTTCATATTCTTTAGTTTTATGAAATTTCCAAAATATGTGGTTAAATTCGGTCAAAATACAATTTTTTACTATGCATTTCATATTCCCGCTTGCAAGCTGATAATGTTCTTACTGAACACCTTTATTTCATCTAAATTTGATGCAAAAGCCTTCAGCAATACTCACAAAGGAATATTGATTTATTCGGCAATAACGCTGTTTACTTTGATTATTCTTGCACCAATTTGTAAGCTTGTAAACAAATACATTCCATTCATTGTTGGAGCGAAAAAATCAAAGCAATAAATAAGAATAAACTGCAAATGATAAACTTTATATCATATCACAGTTCTTGTATTTCAAACACGCTTTTTTATTTATACACGTTTATTTTTATCACACTGATAAGATATGTAGCATACATTATATATGATTTTTGAATTATAATGAATATAAAAGATGTTAGTATCTTTTTGACGATTTTAATCTTTTGTGTTATAATAAATCCAACAAAAGTGTATTATTAATGAGGTGAGTTGTATGTTTAAAGAAATTGAATTCGGCGAGGTTAAGGAAAATGTTGTTGACTTAATTGCAAAACAGTGGGCACTTGTTAC
>CAVLCA010000043.1:0-6939 GCA_963661495.1 bacterium | reverse complement strand
TGATTATCAGCTACGGCAAAACGGAGGAAGAAGCCAAAAAGTGGCTTACCGACAACGACTATGAGGTGATTGATAATAACCTTAATGACGGTGCAGACGATATTCTTTCAACAAAAAGAGCCGTTTATGTCGGCTACAAAACAACTGATGACGCCGATGAAGCCATCACCGATATGAAGGTGATGAATATGAAGGGCGGCTACAGCGTTCAGGATTATCAAATGATTCTTGAGGAGCAGGAGGCAAACATCGAACTGTTCTTCTATAATTTCAAGGCGGCAATTAAGGAATACAGAACAAATTATGCCGCAAAGCAAGAGCGTGCCGTAGTTGCTCACGATATGCTCAATATGCTTTATGACGATGACACAAAGCAGAATATGGGCGACCTTCTTCTTAACAAGGTTAGAGAAGAATATACCGACAAGCAGTACAACACACTTACCAATGCAGAAAAAGCCAAGGTTGGCGATATGACAACTATTCTTATGCAGGCAAATTCAAGTGCTATTCTTGTTATTGAACAGCTTGTTGCAATGGCAACCGACAAGAGTGCTGCACCGTGGATAAACAGATACCAGTCGGCAAAGACTTATGACGGAATGGTTGATGAGTTGGTTGAAAAAAGAAATTACACGATTACAAGTGCAGTTAAAAAGCTTGCTACATTGTATGATCAGGACGCTCAAAAAATTGCCGGAAGCTTTAGTAACTATAAGGAATATCTCGGTTATTACTTAAATGCCGACATTTCATTTGACAATACAGTTGAGGAAATCGAAGCGTATCAAAAAGCAAACGAAGACTTTGATTATGCAAAGTGGTTTGCACTTGGCAGTCAGCTTCAGGTTATTAAGGCAATTGAAAATGACGGTGTTTCGCTTTACGATTTAATTTTCAGCGATGAGTACGATGTTGAAAACACCGACAGATATATGCTTTATCCGCTCGTTTCCGTTCTCAGCGACGGCCAAAGAGCTTGCCTCGACTTTTTGCCGATGTATCAGCTTGTTGCTCTTGGTATTAACGACGATTCGTCAGTTAAGGCAATGAACAAAATTGCTGATTTTGATACTCTTAAAGAAAAGAACATTTCGATTTATGACGGAATCGACCGTACAGTATTCGGCGGTGATGTTGCTGTTACGGGCGAAGCGTACAAACTTCAAAATTCAACCGGTAAAGACCCTGTGACAAATTGGACAGAAAGCTTTTCGGATGTGTCATATATTTTTGCCGCTTCGTTTGCGGCTTCGGTTGTTGCTACTTGCTTTGCCTGGGGCAGAAGTGCATATTTAAATAGTGTAACAAAAAATTTGTCAAACCAAATTAGAACGAAAACGATTGAATTAAGTCAAAATGAAACTTTTTATCAAAAGTATATGGAATACGGTGCCGATGAAGGTCTTAACGGAATTAAAGCTAAAGGAGCACAATTGAAAAATGAATTGGATGGGTTGGAAAACCAATCAAAGAGTGTAGCCGGTCTTGCTAAGGTGTACAAATACATCGGCGTTGCAACAACTTGCCTTGTACTTGTTCTTGCAGGTTTGACGGCTTGGAATGCTTACCAAGATTTGAAAGCATACTACACCGCAGATTTTACTCCGATTCCGATGCATATGGTAAATCAGGGCGTTGGTGAAAATGACGAAAAAGTGTACACCTATTACACAGCGGTCAAGTGCAACAGAGAAGCACTGGGAATGGTGACCGACAGCAACAAACTTCTTGAAGATTATGGCGACCTCAACGGTGATGTCGGCAAGCAGTGGGTAGCACTTTACACCACAAAGGATAAGTCGGCAGGCAACCCGATTACAACAGATTTTGCGGTTCAGTTCGGTAACAGTAACATTCCTGCTGACAGCACACCTCTTTCGATTTTCTGCGAAAGTACTGCTCAAAATCTTACAAACAAAAAAGCCGGTTATACATATGCCGACTCAAATAACGGTGTCTATCTTTTCTACTGTACGGACGAAAGTGCATTTGCCGGCAGTGCAATTTCAACAGGAATTTATGCACTCATTGGCGGTGCTGCTGCAATCATTGTAGCAGCTGCAGGATATTTTGTAGGTAAAGCTACGGAGAAAAAAACAAGAAAGAAGGAAAATAAAAATGCTTAAAAAATCACTTAGTTCAATTATCAGCCTTGTGCTTGCAGTGGCAATTTGTGTTACCACTTGCACAAGTGCATTTGCCGCAACAAGCAAACAGGAATATATTTCAGAACTTATACTCTGCTCGGCTTCTTCTGCCGATGAGGCAAAGACAAAGCTTGCAGAGCAGGATTATGAGTTGTTGTCAACAGAGGCTGTTTCAAATTCAGGTATGTATATAGGCTATAAGTCAACAAATGACCCGGACGAAGCGGTTACAGGAATTTCGGCAATGAATATGGAGGGCAAGTACAGCTTTTCAGATTACGAAGTTCTTATGGACAAGATGAAAGAAAATGTTTCGGCAACAGTTGAAGGCTTGCTCCCTATGATTGCCGCATACAGAACAAATTACAATAACGGTTCGGCTTTGGCAGTTACCGTTCACGATGTTCTCAATAAGTTCTATGAGGATGACTCAAAGACGAATATGGGTGATTATCTTCTTAATTGTGACCTTAAGGACACATCGGCACTTACCAAAGTGTTTATGCAGGGTTATTCATCATTTATTCTTGACATTCAACAGCTTCTTTTCATTGCCGGTGAAAGTTCAGGCGATCAAAAGTGGATTGAAAAAATGGGTAAATCCGATGTAGACTTTTTGCTCGACAAGTACATTGATTCTTATCCGACTCCAAACAAGGCTTATCAGGCTATGGCTGCAAAGTACGGCGATACGGCAGACTCAATCCGCACAACTTGGAACACATTTTATGAGAACCTTGAAAAGATTAAGAGTGAATATTTCCAAGATGATAGCTTAAAACTCAACAGTGATGTTGTTGATAAAAAGCTTGACGCTGCAGAAAAAGCCGCTGACACCGGAATTACTGACGATATGACCGACAAGGAAAAAGCCGATACAATTTTAAATGAATATGAAACTATGGCTGTAACGGATAATTTGATTGATGTGAGCCTCATTGATTATCTTGACGGTATCGACTATGACGGCGGTACAATGCTCGATTTCTTTATGCGTGATGAGAGCGAAGTTGACGATTCCGAACTTTATACACTTGCATACTTTATGGGCAGCAGCAGAAGTGCACAGATAAACAATGTGGGTCTTCAGCAGGTGATGTCCCGTGCAATGGTTGACAGCGACAATGTTGACCAAACTATGCTTGACGACATTGTTAAGTCACTCAGCGGTTTTGACCAAATTTCAATTTACGAGGGCGTTGACAGAAGTCTTTTTGAAGACGGTATCGCACTCACAAGTGCAACAAACCAAAAAAGTATGGCAAGTGCTTCAAGCTGGTGGGACGGACTTTTCAGCAGAGCGTTTACAAACGATGCGGAATACAAGTGGTATGATTTGCTTGCACTTTATGTTTTGCCGACAGTTGCCTCAGGCTTGATTTGGGCCGGCCTTCATATTGGTACCACATTGTATGACAAACCTGCAAGAGCGTTAGCAGCCGCACGCGCAGCGTTTACACAGACAACATATGACAAGGCAGGAAACGTTATTACTGAGGTGTCAAGAGAAACTTTATACAACTTAAGAAATACTCCAAAAACGCTTGGTTATGCGGCTTACGGTAAGGGTGCAGTTGCAAACGGCGTAGGTTTCAAAATCGCCTGTGCATTCAAAGCGGCATTCTTTGTTCTTACCATTGCACTTTCGGTTGCAACTCTTGTTAAAGTGTTTGTCAATATTTACACAGATGAGTCAAAAACTTACACGGCAATTCCGAGCCATATTGTTGATACGGTAAGTACCGACAACGGCGACGATTATGTTGCTTACACGGCAGTTCAAAATACGGATTCAAAAGCCGGCGACCTTTATAACTACAAAGGCAAAGGCGGATGGATGGTTCTTTATACCACCAAGGATAATTCGGTAGGTGCTCCGCTTACAACAGATGTTAAAATTGTAAAAGGTTCAACAAACGCACCTCTTGATTACGATAATGTAACAATGTTCGGTGAAGAAGACGCACTTAATCTCACATCAAAAGATTACACAGCGGTTAACGATTCGGCAAACGGAACATATATGTATGTAAGTCGTGGCGATGTTTCCACAACAGGTTCTGCATTTTCAGGCGGAAGCCTTGCACTTGCAGTCGGTGGCGGTGCAGTTGCCGGTCTTGTGATTGACGCACTTCTTCGTGGAATTAAAAAGAAAAGAGCAAAAGCAACAAACTAATCGGGTGCTTATAATGAAATTAAACAAATTTTTGAGTACAATTATCAGTCTCGTGCTTGCGGTGGCAATTTGCGTCACCGCTTGCACAAGTGTATTTGCTGCAACATTTAACGGCAAAAAATATGTTAAAGAGACGATTATCAGTTACGGCAACACGGAGGATGAAGCCAAAAAATGGCTCACCGACAACGGTTATGAGGTAATTGATAACAATCTTAACGACGGTGCGGACGATTTGATTTCTACAAAAAGAGCTGTTTATGTCGGTTACAAAACAACCGGTAACGCCGATGAGGCTATTACCGATATGAAGCTTATGAATATGAATGGCGGTTACAGCGTTCAGGATTATCAAATGCTTCTTGAAGAGCAAAAGACAAACATTAGGCAGTTTTTTAACAACTTTAAAGTTGCTATTGAGGAATACAGAACAAATTACGCTTCAAAACAGGAGCGTGCCGTTGCCGCTCACGATATGCTTAATTTGCTATATGACGATGACACAAAGCAAAATCTCGGCGACCTTCTTCTAAACAAGGTTAGAGAGGAGTACACCGATGAGCAGTATGAGGCTTTGAGTGACGAAAAAAAGGCAAAAGTTGCCGATATGACAACTATTATTATGCAGGCTAACAGTGACGCTGTACTTGCAATGGAACAACTTCTTGCAATGGCTACCGATGAGAGCGATACCCCATGGGTGAACAGATATCAAGAAGCGAAGACTTATGACCAAATGGTTGAAGAACTTATGGCTAAGGACGATCTAACTGTTAATCAAGCAGTTAAACAGCTTGCCGCAGAATATGATGAAGACGCAAAAATAATTGCGGCAAATTTTGAAAATTACAAGGACTATCTCGCTAAGTATACCGATTCGGGTATAACTCTTACAAATTTTGATGAAGAGATTGAAGCGTACGAAAAGGCAAATGAGGATTTTGACAGAACCGAGTGGCTTTCGGCAGGTACTCAGTATGAACTTATCAAGGAACTTAAAAACGACGGCATTTCGCTTTACGATTTGATTTCCGGCGATGAGTATGATGTTGAAAATGCCGATAGATATATGCTTTATCCGCTTGTTTCTGTTCTCAGCGACGGTCAAAGAGCTTGCCTCCCGTATATTTCGATGACTCAACTTGTTGCAATCGGCATTAATGATGATGTAACGGTAAAAGACGGATTGAAGTATTTTGACCTCACTTCAATTGATTCCTTGCAAAATGTTTCGATTTATGACGGAATCGACCGCTCATTGTTTAGCAGTGATGTTGCACTTACGGGCGAAGCGTACAGACTTCAAAATTCAACCGGCAAAAACGCAATGGAAAGTTGGACAGACAGCTTTTCGACTACAACACTTATTTTGTGGGGCGTTTCCGTTGCTTCGGCAACACTTACCGGCCTTAGCTGGATTTTGAGTTCTAAACTTGCAAGCCTTTCACCGATGGTAAAAGCAGCTTCCAAAACTATAAATAAAAAAGCGGATATTTTGACCGATTATGTAATAAGAGGCGGAAAATTGAAAGTAGGTTTGATAAAAAAATACGCCGTAGAAAATGATCTGGGGGTAGCGTCTGAATTTCAAACCGAAGCTCATTATTGGGGACGCGAAGCGACAAATACCGAAAGTTTTGCACACTTCTTTAAAATTGCGGGAATTGCAATGACTTGCGTGACCGTTATTCTTATGGGTTATTCGGCTTGGTGCTCATATCAAGAGTTAAAAGCGTATTACAATGCAGAATTTACACCTATTCCGCTAAATATGGTCAACCAAAGCGTTGATGAAAATGACAATAAAGTTTACACTTACTACAAGGCGGTTAAGTGCAATAGAGAAGCACAGGGAATGGTAGCCGACAACACAAAAATCTTGGAAGATTACGGCGACCTCAACGGTGATGTCGGCAAGCAATGGCTGGCTCTTTACACCACAAAAGACAAAGCCGCAGGCGATCCGATAACGGCTGATTTTACGGTTCAATTCGGTAACAGTGATGTTCCTGCCGACAGCACGGCTCTTTCGATTTTCTGCGAGAGTGTTGCACAAAACCTTACAAACAAAAAAGCGGGCTACACCTATTCCGATTCAAAGGGCGGAATTTATCTGTTCTACGGCACGGACGAGAGTGTATATGCCGGCAGTACAATTTCAAACGGAGTGTATGCACTTATCGGTGGCGGTGTTGCAATCGTTGTAGCTGTTGTTGCCTACTTTTTTAACAGAACAACAAAAAAGAAAAAAACGGAAAAGGAAAAAGCCAATGCATAAAAAATTATTCAGCACTTTAATTAGTGTGACGCTTTCGGTTACTCTTTGCATAACTACTTGTACAAGTGCATTTGCGGCAACATTTAACGGCAAAAAATATGTTAAAGAAACTATAATCAGCTACGGAAAAACGGCAGATGAAGCCAAAAAGTGGCTTACCGATAACGATTATGAAGTGGTTGACAATAATCTTAACGACGGAGCTGCCGACTGGGCGTCTACTGAAAGAGCGGTTTATCTCGGCTACAAAACAACCGACAATGCCGATGAAGCTATTACCGATATGAAGCTTATGAATATGAAAGGCGGCTACAGCGTTCAGGATTATCAAATGC
>CAVLCA010000042.1:0-7604 GCA_963661495.1 bacterium | reverse complement strand
ATAACCGTAATCATTTCTTGCGGTAAGGTTGTTTCATTTGTTTGTCCGAATCCGGCAGAAGTCATTATTGTTGAAATTGTACCTTGAACAATTTTGAACAAAGAAAGCATTAAATCAAGTCCGTAGGTTATTGCACCTTTTGCAAGTGCAAAACGGATAAAAAGTCTTAGTGCGTGTTCGGGTTTCTTGACTTCGGCAAATGAACCGCAAGTTTTCATAACACCGACAACAAAGAACAAAACAAGTAAAGCTGTACCGATAACCTGCAATGCTCCGTTAATATCGAGTATGACATTCCATATTTTACCACCTTTGAATTCTTCGGGTGTAGCGGTCAGCAATCCCCATATCTCTGTCAGCTTATCATTCCAAGTTTCAAGAGCGTTTTCAAGATTGCGTACTACCCAATTATCACTCATACACTATTCCTCCAATCAAAAAGGATAGCCTTTCGACTATCCTTTTTATGTTTATATGTCTTATCCCGTAATAAGATTAAGAATTTCTTTTGTAAATGTGATTACAACACCTCCGGCAAGAGTTAGAAATCCGTTAGAACGCTGTGACGGGTCGTGGGTTTGAAACGACAAGCCTACCTGAACAATGCCCCAAGCAAGAATGATAAGTCCTACTGCTCGGATAAGTCCGAAAATAAAGGTTGAAAGATTGTTTACAACCGTAAGTGGGTCATCATCTGCAAAAGCTGTAACGGCAAAGCAGAACATTGTTGCAATAAGCGTTGCAAAAAACATAGTTGCCTGTGCAACGGAATTTGATTTTTTAGTGAGTGGTGAAGTTTTAACTTCATCACTCTTTTTTGTTTTGAATTTAAACATAAGTTTTCCTCCTAAATATTGAACATCAGTTCAAGTTCTTCTTTTGTAATTAAGTCAAAATCATAATCGTCTGCAATATCATCTTTTTCTTGCTTTTTATCACTCTTGATAAAAGTAAAAGTGATTGAGGCAATAGAAGATTTTTCTTCACCGTAAATAAAAGGCTTTGCTCCGCCGTCTTCTGTATACTTCAAATTCGGATGTTTAAGAATATCATACTTTAGGTCGATAACAGGTCTTTCACCACGGATAAAGAGAATTGCATAGCGATTATCAAGCATACGCACTTCGGCAGGCGTCATTAACTCTCTGCCCGATATTTGGTAGTTGGTAGAATAATTACCGTTTCTGCCAAAGCTTCGTGCGTATGTGTTTGTGTCGATAGTTTCCTTGCCGAGTTGCTCGGAAACATATTTGTGTGTTGATTGCTCATTTCCGCCGAGATAAAGAAATTGGTCACAGTTGCCGACAATACTTTCCCATTGCTTTTCAAACAAGGCTTTAAGCTGAGAAAGATTCTGAAGTATTATGGATACGAAAATGTTTCTTGAACGCATTACGCTGAGTAACTTATCAAAATCATCGGGTAATGATACATTCGCAAATTCATCCATAAGGAAGTGTACGGGTATCGGCAACGCTCCGCCGTGCTTTTTGTCGGCACAATAAAAGAGTTGTTGAAACAGTTGAGTATATAAAATTGAGATAAGAAAATTAAAACTTGTATCGTTATCGGGAATAACGGCAAACAAGGCTGTTTTCTTTTCTCCCATAGTTGATAAATCAAGTTCATCTGTTTTGGTTAAAGCTGCAAGGCTTTCAAGATTGAACTTTTCAAGTCTTGACATCAAAGTTATTTGAATTGACTTAAGCGTTTTTGACGAGCCTGAATGATAAGACTTGTAATACTTAACTGCTATGTGCTCGGGTTTCTCGGTTTCAAGACTGTAGAACAGACGGTCAAGAGGTGTAAGGCACGGGCCGTCCTCATCATCTTCAATAGCACCTGCACGAAGCATATACATCACCATTGCAAAATTCTGTTCTTCTTCGGGTGCTTCATAGTGAAGATAAA
This sequence comes from bacterium, assembly GCA_963661495.1. Lineage (GTDB taxonomy): Bacteria > Bacillota > Clostridia > Oscillospirales > Acutalibacteraceae > Eubacterium_R. The sequence continues at coordinate 5,693 of CAVLCA010000042.1, read as the reverse complement.
AGATTAAAGCAAGCAAAAGCATTTGTGCCGCCGTATCCCAAAACGGGTCATTGGTTTGCGAGCCTTTCGGTGTTGTGCTTTTGAAAAGGTTGGTTACGAGTTTTTGTATGTCATTGTCATTTTCAAGATAAACAAAAGGGTTGTAGCAATAGCTTTTTTCCATATCAATCAAATCAATAACCTTGACATCATAGCCTTTCTTTACAAGTAGATTACCGTCAGCCTTAACTATTTCACCCTTTGGGTCGGGAATGACAAAAGAGGTATTGCACTGCATTAAATTCGGCTTTGCGTAAAATCTTGTTTTACCTGCACCGGCACCGCCGCAGATTATTGTATTAAGATTTCGCCTGTGCTTTTTGCAGTTCATGCCGATAGCGACATTATCGGTCAATATCTTGTTTTGATTTATCGGTTTTTGAATATACTTTTTGCCAATCTGTTTTGCTTTGCCCCACTTAGCAGAGCCGTGTTCTTCACCACGCCTGTAATTTTTCTTTGAAGAAAAATACACCAACAAAGTAATACCGTAGATTAAAAGCAAAACGAGGACAGCTTTTAAACTGTCCTCACATAAAGTTATCTTAAACGGTTGTGCAAATATTTCACTAAAGCCATTAAGAATTGACATTAACCCGTTTGACATATACGGTGCAATCTTCAGTGCAATATATATCAACGGTACAACAAAAACTGCGAAAGTGATAATTTCTGCTTTTTTGTTATCGTTCCTCATTTTGCTTTACCACCTTTATCTTTTTGGTAGGTGCTTTGCAAACCTTTAACAGCACTTCATCTACGGCATCGGTTTCTCTTTTATCGCTGATTAAATCTGTGCGTAAATCATTAAGAGCACGAATGACTACGCCTTGTTCGTAATCATCAAGAACTAAATGGTAGCGTTCTTCTTTCATATATTATCGCTCCATTTCCTTGCTCTTTGCCTGCCTTTGGCGATAGATTTCGTCATTAACTCTGCTTACAATTTCCTTGTACGCAGAATTTACAGAGGAGAGTTCACGGCGAATATCTTTTGCGTCTGCATCTTTCCAATTATCCGGCAGGCTTTCAATAGCGAAAGCATTTTTATCAACACCGTATTTATTACAAATCATATATGCAAGGCAAACTGCCTTAAAGCCTTCGTCTTTTCGGCTGTATGATTTCTTACCGTCTGCAAGCTGAGCAAATGCAACCTCTTGTGCCAGGCACTCAAAAATCTGTTTAGTATCTTTAAGATTTTCATTGAGTGTAATTTGCTGTGTTTCAAAGTTGTAGAACGCACCGAGGTTTGAGTTTGGTATTTCGCCTACAACAATTTCAACAGGTGAAGCATTTACAAAGTTTTTGAGAGTATGTTTCAAATCATCGGTCTTTTGAACTGCCTCTCTTTTTGAATTTGTTTGCGAACGGTCAAACACTCTTTTCACATTATAGCCAAGACCCGGTGTACCGTCGCTCTTTGTATATTCGACAGGCTCAAGAATTGCAATACTCTTTTGCTTTTGGCGTACTTGGACACCGTCCTTGTTCCAATCATCAAAAGATTTAAGCTGTGTTGCATTAGGCATTTGCTTAAAGATAAGCAAAGTGTTTGCCGCCGAATACATATCAAACTTTGCCTGAACATCAAGAAATTCTTTCAGCTTATCGGGACTTCTTGACACCTCTATTGCCGTAACGTCAATCATTTGATATGTTCTTTCTTTTTCTGCCTTTCGATTTTCGGCATACTTTTGTGGGTTATATCCTTTTTTGTAACCGTAACTCATATCAATCACCTTTCCTTTACTGATTTAGCAGATTTCACTACGTTATCTGCAACCGTTTTTGATTTGTCTGCAACATCTTTTGCTTTGTCGGCTTTAATCTCATCTTTATAACCGTCAAGCAATTCTTTAACAGACTGTTTTTTATCCTTATCATTGATAACTTTCGATGAACTCTCGGACAGACTGTCTTTTTCCGTCCGAGATAACGAGGGGTTTTTATCCGTTTCCTCCGTACTCTTTGCTTCAATATGCTCAAGGATAAGGTCGCCGTTTGTTTTTTCTTCGTTACTCTTACTTGTTTTTTCACTGACAGACTTTTCAATCTCATTGGTGATAGAACCTTTATCAACCGTACCGAGTTTAAATCTTTCGATAATTCTGTCAATTTTAGATGCGTCTTCGGCACGTGCAATAATATCAACGGTGACATTTTTACCTTTTGCATTTCTGTCCTTAAGAACAGAATATAAAACACCGTACCTCTTTGCCTGCTCTGTAAACTTTTTCAAATCCTTTTGAGAAATTGAAAACACTTTAAGTTCTTTGCCGGATTTAATCAGGTTTGAAAGCCTTGCTTTACCTTTGGCTTTTTGTTCCTGCTTTAATGCGGCGAGCAGAAGAACGGCAATATTCTTTGCAGCTTCTCCTGATACCTTTGCAACAACTTCAAAGCCTTCGAGTGACAGCCTTACAACTTGTTCGGCGGCATCGCCTGAGTTATTCACGATACTTTTCCTCCTTTCGCAGTTTCTTTTGCTCATCAATTTCTGCTTGCTTTAATTTTTCTTCAATTTCATTTGAACGCTCGGCAATATCGTCAATGAGCAAAATTTCCTTGCGTAATTCTTTTAACCGTTTGCCGATTTCGGATATTTCCTTTTTAACCTCATTCAGATTCGAGCAATTCTTTCTCTTTGATTTATTTCGCAGTTGCTTTCTGTTTTCGGTTAATGTTTCAATTTCCTTTTCGGCTTTCGATTTATATGAGAAAAGCTCCCCGACAGTATCTATCCGATACTGTTCAAGGAGCCTTGCCTCGTTTGATAATTTATCAAGTTTCATCAAATCTTCTCTTAAAAGATAATGAACTCTTGAATTGTTTCTCGGCTTATTCTTTGGCAGATAACCGAGTTTATACAGGTAATAGAAATACAAGCCACGAAGTCCTTTGACCTTGCGTAGCCTTGTACCTCTTGTTGAAAGTTTATATTGCACCTGACCTTGCACAAACGGTTTATATTTTACAGGTCTGTTATTTTCCAAAACAGCATTTAAGATATTTTCCTTTGAATACTTTTCACCAAGCCTATATGTTCTGATAGGTTTGTCATATCCTTTCGGTGTCACAGTCCAATACTTATGATTTACATTGAAGTTGCAACTGTAACCGAGTTTTTTAAGATTGTATTCAAGTTCTTTTATACTTTTACTGTTTTCGATTGCAACATCAAGTGCTTCTTTTACAAGATTATATCTTGTCGGCATTCCTGCTTGTTCTTTTTTATTGATATAACTTCTATCAAATGTCCTATTAGGCTTATCAATCACAGAAATACCGTATTCCTTACAAACTTCATCAAATACAATTTTATTTTTAAACCACGAAGTTTCTCTGCACCTTTTGCCGTCCACGAATGAAACGGAGTTAATGATAAAATGATTATGCAAACAATCTGTATTCAAATGAGTATCCACAACCACTTGAAATCTTTTACCCCAAATTCGTTTGGCGGCTTCGATTCCTATTTTATGTGCAAGTTCGGGTGTGACCTCTCCCGGCTTAAAACTCATATATCCGTGATAACCGAGTATTCCGTCTGTTTTGCCATATTGCATTTTAACTGTCATAAACTGTTGGTAAGCAAATTCGGCGTCACAATTTATACCTGTAGAGTATAACTGCTTTTCGGTCTTGTCAGGGTTATCACCATAACCGAGAACTGTTTTTAGTGGGTCATAATCGGGATTGGTGGTTTTCTCTTCATTACTGCCGTAATTGATTACTTTGTCAAGTCTGCTGTTGACATTCCATATCTTACTTACTGCCATTTTTCATTTTCAACAGGTCTGAGATACAACATTTCAATTTTTGTTCTCAACGCCTTAAGTTTATTTAATTCTTCCGCTAAAAGAGGTGCATCAACAAAATTTAATGTATTAGCCTTTGCGACAATTTGATTTATGTTTCTGCCGATAGCTGATAAATCGTTCATTGATTTATAAAAACGCTCGTCAGGCTTTTCTCTCGGCTCATAACCTCTTATCAAGTACCTCATCAATGCGGCTTCTGACAAACAAGTTTTTTCGCATTTCAACTTTAAAATTTCATCATCTTCAGGTGTTATCCAAAACTGTTTTTTAATTGTCTTGTTCATCGGATGAATCCTCCTTTTCAAAACGTTCATTGCCGTTAGTCCTATTGATTTGCACCAAACACATTGTTGTAATTCCTGCAAATCCTCCGAATAAGAATGAGAGTATTGAAATAATTATAGTTTTCATTTTGTTATTCCTTTCTGTGTGTAATTGGGGTATTAGGGGAGAGCCCCTAACAAGCGTGTTTTTGCTCTTTAGGAGTAAAAACGCACTGCTTGCTAAGACAAGTCAGCATAATATTATGCTGCTTCATTTACCGAATAATTTCATATATTTATTAATCAAATTATCATCTAACGAATGATATTCGGTATCAAATTCACTTGTTCCTACAAGGATAAAACTGCCGTATATGAGTTCTGTTTTACCTGTTTCAGTATCTGTTACAGTATGACTTGCAGAAAGAGAAAACCTTTTACCGTCGGCGTTACAAAGCAAGGCGACATCATCTTCAAACGGCATATATTCGTCTACATCACCGCAAATAATTTCACTAATCGCTTGGTAATTGTTTTCGATTGTAATCATCTTTGGCTTGTCAAACGGTTCAACGAGCAATACCTTTATCAAGTTTTCTTCGTCCACTTGCTATTCTCCTTTCAGATACAACAGGCTTCATACCTTTACTTAAAAGTAAAAAATCATTGACATCTTTTCCTCTCGGAACAGGATTGTCAACGATTTCAATATTAGGATATTCAGTTGGTAAAATGATTTTTAATGTTTTTGAGGCTAATCTTCCGGCATAGTCGCTGTCAAGATGCAAGTATATTTTTTCAATGTACGGATGACTTTTAAGATATGTCACAAGCGATTTTGGTATCTTGCTTTCTTCGATTTTTTCTTTAGGCGTATACACACCCGCAAGAGAAATCATCGAAACATTTTGCCAATCTTTACCGTGCATTTTAACAAGAGTGGCATAAGACAAAAGGTCGATTGCCGATTCAAACAGATGAATATTTGCATTATTATTTGTCAATTTAAAGGAATATGACTTATCGCTTCCGGCACATTCGCCCATAATTCTTTTATTTTCCGTTGCACGAAACGCTGCGTACTTAGGTTTATTTTGTTCATTTAAGCCTACAAAGACAGCGTTATGATACGGTAAACTTTCAAATATGAGGTTATGCTCAAGGCAATAATCTATGATAGTTTCATCAATACCTCTGCCAATCAGATACTCTTTAACCTTATCATCTGTCGGACTTTTGGATGGCAGTTTCAGGTTAAACACTCGTTTCTTTTTAGGTACAATTGCTTTAACCGGCGGTTGCAATTTTTCTTTTTCAACGATAATTTTGATTGCATCGATAAAAGAATATCCCTTAACATCGGTCAAATATTTAACTGCGCTTTTGCCGCCTATACCTCTTGAGTTCCAACACCAAAGCCCGTTTGATATTTTCAAACTGTCGTGTTCTTTTGTACAATAGGTGTCGCCTGAAAAATGAACAAGCTCATCGGGTTCATAGTTTTGAAGATATGTGAGCAAGTCCATTTCCTTTGCTTTTTTGATTACTTCTTTTGGATAATATGGCA
>CAVLCA010000041.1:0-9013 GCA_963661495.1 bacterium | reverse complement strand
GCATCAGTACATCGCGGTCTTTGGATATTGGCGAGAAGCAGGTCAGCACATTATTGAGTGTTGCCTTAAATCCTTTAATTGTTGTCTTGCCGTCAATACTGCCGGTAATTACAGCTGTATCTAATCCGTACTTATTTTTTACGAAGATGCTTACATGCTCATAAAGGTACTCTGCTGTATCAGAAAAAGCTGAGAAAATGAGCACTTTCTTGTTTCCAGGATTGATTGGATTCTTAATTTTCTCTGACAAGAGTTTGAGAAGCTCCTGCAGCTTGCTGTCATGTTCCGGTGTAATATCTGCTACCATCAATGTCAGAAGTTCCAGTGTTTCTGCATCTTTCTGTAATTCAGTTCGCCATGTTATATAATCCATATCGGCAAGATCTATCTTTACCTTCTTGCCAACTGTGAAGTAATCTGTATTGCCATCATCCATGTCAAGGTCATTGTCTGATGCCTCATACATATCAATATCTGCCTTACCGTATTTTTCGAATTGATTTATCGCATCTATCGTATCGTTAATCAGAGTCTTGATTCGCTGTAAGGTCAGCTGGAATGAATTTACTGAGCTCTCTAACCGCTTCAAGAGATTAATGCTCATCAAACGACGGATACCTTCTTCTCGACCGGTCTGGGTAAGGTTATCTCCCTTGTTATGGGTTAAATCTATGTATTTCTGCATCTTGCTAGAGAAGATGTAATTCGAAGGCGTGTAGATACATAGACTCAAATGTATCAACTGCTCATAAATCTCGTTATAGTTGATAGCAGAATTCAAATCGGTTAGCTGCGGTCTCTTCGAGATTGGTTTTTTTCTTTCAGGGAATTTACCGACCTCGGTTGTATCATAATATTTCTCAATATGTTTTCTGGAACGGGCGATTGTTACGCTGTCCAAAAGCTCAAAGAAATCAAAATCAAGAGTCCGCAAAAGTGCGTCTGTTGTTCGCTCTTCCGGCTCCAGCTTACTCCATGCATTAAAAGCACGTTGTGCCTGACGGAAAATTTCCTCGATTGGTTTACTGGTGTCAAGCTTATCATTAATCAGCTCTGAATCTCCCTCATAGGCAATCGCCAGCTGATTTTTCAGATCCACAAATCTATTATTTACCGGTGTAGCAGACAACATAAGAACCTTGGTTTTAACGCCAGCACGAATGATCTTATCCATAAGCTTCACATAGCGGTTCTCAGTGGTATTGGCATGCGTTCCGGCACCATTGCGAAAATTATGAGACTCATCTATAACAACAAGATCATAATTACCCCAGTTAATTCGCTCCAAATCAAGTCCATTTGAATATCCATGTGTTCTGGATAAGTCGGTATGGAAAAGAACATCATAGTTCAATCTATCTGCTGCAATCGGATTATTTACATAGTTATCTTTATAAGTATTCCAGTTCTCCGCCAGTTTCTTTGGGCACAGAACAAGAACGCTTTTATTTCTGTTCTCATAATACTTCACAACTGCCAAAGCTGTAAAAGTCTTACCAAGACCAACGCTGTCAGCAAGAATACAGCCATTATAGCGTTCCAACTTATTTATGATTGCCAATACAGCATCCTTTTGAAAGTCATAGAGCATGTTCCAGATTTTGCTCTGCTTAAATCCGGTCGCTTCGTTAGGTAACTCATCCTCGGATATGTCATCTAAAAATTCGCTAAACACATGATAAAGTGTCATGAAATAGATAAATTCAGGAGAATTTTCATTATAGGCTGTAGTGATATTTTCAAGAACGATGTCTGTAACATCTTGCAGCTTTTCTTTGTCATTCCATAACGTTTCAAACAACTGTATATATGAAGCAGAAACCGGTGCCTCGAAACGATTTATCATATTGTAGCTGTTGTTACCACGCTCACAACCGATATCTACAGTTGTAAAGCCATTCATTGGCATATACGCAACCTGTTGAGATTTGTCTGCAACCGTAGCAAAGCCGCCCATATTCTCTCCGGTGGTATTTGATTTGAATTTTGCTTTTCTTCTAATCCAGTCAGCACATTCTTTTGCAATAGCCTTTTGTGTCATTTCATTGCGAAGCTTAATTTCAAACTCCGTACCATAAAGACTACTTTCTCTGTTAAGTCTTGGAATATAGAATTCTCGTTTCTGTTTAGCTGCTTTTTCCGTTGTGAAAGTTGGGGATGTAAAGATAAAGCGAAATTCATCTACTGATTCCAGCTGTTTTTTTAATTCTTTATAGGCATACATAGAAAAGCAAGCTGCCGCAATTGATACCTTGCTGCCCTTGCTGATTGTAGATACCATGTCATCACGCACAATCTCCGTGACATTATCAAACACCTTTACATCCATCTTCTTTACATCTCCTTAATTCGGAATTGCATAAGCCGCATCATATGCGACGATATCTTCACTCAGTTTTTTCTGTTTCCTCACGCGAATTCTTTCTATATCTTTAATACACAGTAGAATTTACAGCAGTTTGTTACAATTAAATTCGACTGCACACATCAATTCATAAATTTACCCAATTTATTATACCATAATCAAAAGCGAAATTAAATGCAAAATTTTATATTGTCTGAATATTCGGACACCAGTTTTAATATATCAGTCTTTTACGCAAAAAAGGACAAGTAAGGATTTCACTCCTTACTTGCCCTCAAATCCTATTATTCAATTATCTCAGCAATAAATCACCTCAGCGTCCACAATCTCCTTAGCACGATTTCTGATATTATTCATCTTTCTTACCCATTCCATAGCATTTCCCGCTTTGAGAGCTTCTGTTACATTTTCCTTTTCGGCAAGTTCATCTACCAGCCGAAGAAACATATTTTCCGCTTGCTCTTCAATATCTGCAAGGTAATCGTAAAGCTTTTCGCTCGTCAGTAGATTGTAATATCTTACCTTATGGCTCTGCTTTAGATACTGCCTGTGGCGGTTTGCCCACACGCCTAAATGTATTTCTTTCTGCTTCTTGGTTCTTATGCAAGGGATAAGGTAATCGCCTTGCTGCTCATACTCATACTGCACATTCATAGTCAGCCCTCCTGATAGATTATTTTGAATTTCTTTTTCTTTGCTCCGATAAACTTCACAAGCACATCATCTACTGCATCGGTATATCTTCCCTGTGTGATTAAATCGCTTCTCAGGTCATTTAATGACTTGATGATTAAACTGTATTCGTTATCGGTAAGTGCAAGGTGGTATTTCTTAGTTCTCACCGTGAGTCCCTCCTTGACTATATTCTATCTGATTAGCTTTTGGATTGCGAATGTGCAGATTTTGAATTTACAGTTCCGAACATAAAAATAACTCCCAGAAAATGTTTTACTATTCTCTGAGAGTTTATTTGTAATTTTACTGTATTGCTGTTCGTACCAAATCACTTTTGGTAAATCTTTTGGTAGAACTTACACAGGAAAGCTCTCAAACCCGCATAAATACTGGATTTTACTTGTCCAAACTCTTCATCGTCGGGAACAACAAAACATCACGGATTGAATAGCTATCGGTAAGGAGCATAACGAGTCTGTCGATGCCGATGCCGAGGCCGCCCGTAGGAGGCATACCGTATTCAAGAGCCATTACGAAGTCGTTATCAATCATATTAGCCTCATCGTCGCCTGCTTCACGAAGTTTCATTTGAGCCTCAAAACGCTTCATCTGGTCGATTGGGTCATTAAGTTCGCTGTAAGCATTGCCATATTCACCGCCAAGAATGAAAAGTTCGAATCTCTCGGTAAGTACAGGACAATCAGGTTTTCTCTTTGTAAGAGGGCTGACTTCAACCGGATAGTCCATAATGAATGTCGGCTGTGTAAGGTTTTCCTCAACGAATTCTTCGAAGAACGAATTGAGAATGTCGCCCCAAGTTGCCTTACCCGGTGCAATTTCAATATCCTTTTCTTTTGCGATTGCAACAGCCTTTTCGTCATCGCTCATAAACGACGCAAAATCAACACCGCTGTATTCCTTAACAGCGTCAATCATCGTAAGGCGTTTAAACGGACTTTCAAGATCAATTTCGGTACCGTTAAACACAATATGAAGGCTATCACAAACCTCATTTGCGGCATTGCGGATAAGAGCTTCGGCAATATCCATCATACCGTGATAATCGGTAAATGCCTGATAAAGTTCCATACAAGTAAACTCAGGATTATGACGGACATCCATACCCTCATTACGGAAATTTCTGCCTATTTCATACACTCTTTCCATACCGCCTACGATAAGACGCTTGAGATAAAGTTCTGTTGCGATACGAAGATACATATCCATATCAAGAGTATTGTGATGAGTAATGAACGGTCTTGCAGCCGCTCCACCCGGAATAGTGTTGAGAATAGGTGTTTCAACCTCAATAAATCCGAGATTGTCAAGATAATGACGGATTGATGAAATAATCTTTGAACGCTTGATAAAGGTATCCTTTACATTAGGGTTCATAATCATATCAAGATATCTTCTGCGGTATCTTGTGTCCGTATCGGTCAAACCGTGGAATTTTTCAGGGAGTGGGAGAAGCGACTTTGAAAGAAGTCTGAGTTCCTTTGCGTGAACGGAAATTTCACCTGTTTTTGTTTTAAACACAAAACCTTTGATTTCGACAATATCACCGATATCCCAAGTTTTGAATTCCTTAAACACATCCTCGCCCACATCATTCATTCTGACATAAGCCTGAATTCTACCGTTTCTGTCCTGAATATCAATAAAGTTTGCCTTGCCCATATCACGCCAAGTCATTATTCTGCCGGCTATTGTGACATCTTTTTCTTCAAGTTCATCAAAGTTTTCGATAATCTCGTTTGAGTGATGAGTTTGAGTGGCAATCGTAATTTCGAACGGGTCTTTGCCTGCGTTTTGAAGAGCGGTAAGTTTGTCAATTCTGATTTGCTTTTGCTCGTTTTCGCTGAGCACAACCTCTGCCATTGTCATTTGAGCGGCATTGGCATTGTTGCCGATTTTTTCAATATTTTCCAAAGCTTCTGCTTCGCTGTCGGCACTGCCCTCAAAAGCAACCGCACCCGTTTGCAAGAACAAAGTGTACTTAACCTTATCGCCGTCAGCTTCTACCAAATACTTTGGGTTAGTCTTTTCTTCATCACCGGCAATAGCGTTTTGAACCTTCATACGAGAGTTCTTTTTTACAGCTTTAACGCCACGCTTACAAGCGTCTTCCTTTTCAAATTCCGGAGATGCACCCATAACCTTTTCGTCTACTATAAATTCAAATGTGAAAGTGCTGTCACCGTGCTTGGTGATTTCAAACTTTCCTGCCATAGTTTTTACCTCTTATTTCAATTAGTCGATTGATTTAATTTCAAATTCCAAATTGCCGATAGGTGCTTCAACAACAACAGTTTCACCTGCACTTGCACCGAGAAGTGCCTTACCTACCGGGCTTTCGTCGGAGATTTTGCCTGCCGACGGATTGCTTTGTGAAAAGCCTACGATTTCATAAACGAATTCCTGATTGTCTGATTTGCGAAGAACGGTTACCTTTGAACCCATGGAAACCTTATCGCCTGCAGCCGAGTCAACAATAACGGCATTCTCAAGCTGATATTCAAGTTCCTGAATTCTTGCTTCAATCTTTGCCTGCTCTGATTTTGCTTCATCATATTCACTATTTTCACTAAGGTCACCGTATGAACGGGCAACTTTAAGTTTTTCTGCAATGTCAATTCTGCCTTCGGTTTTAAGTTGTTCAAGCTCTGCCTCAAGTTCTGCTTTACCTGCCGCAGTCATTGTAAATGTTTTTGCTGCCATATTGATAACTCCTTAAAATAAATTTATAAAAATATACTTTTTAACTAAATAATTATATATTATATTGTGCACAATGTCAACAGCAAAATCAAACGGTAAATTTGTTTAAGACAGCAAAAATAAAAATTTTCAAATTTCATCCGATTTTATTCAATGCATACACTATATAGCGCATACATTATGACCGGTTAAATGTACCTATGGTTGCAACGGCTGATTTCGTTCTCCAATATGGAAATTACCAAACAAAAAAGGAGTAATGTCTATTACAAGTTACGAATTCAGAAACGACGCAATGTTTCTCAGAAATCAATTCAAAAGCGTTGGGATGTTTAAGCTTCCGCTTATAAAAAAACAAGAAATCGGTCTTGAAGATGTGAGCCTAATCGGTTATGATAAAATTAATCAAAGTAATGATTACAAAAGTACAGTACATTTCTTTCTTGACGATTACAGATTTGAAAGCATATATAACAATCCCGAAAAGAAAGTTGAAACGCTGAAAAAATTTAACGCCGTTCTTTCGCCCGATTTCAGTATGTTTGTTGAAATGCCGATTGCTTTGCAACTTTTCAGCACATTCAAAAACAGATGGGTCGGTGCTTATCTGCAAGAACAAGGTATAACTGTTATCCCAACCGTTCGATGGGGCGATCTAACAAGTTTTAATTTTTGTTTTGACGGAATTGAAAAAGGTTGCGCAGTTGCGGTTTCAACAATCGGGGCAAAAAAAGAAAAAGCACATTTTATGCTTGGCTATAATGAAATGCTGAGTCGCATAAAGCCAAGCAAAATTATTTGTTACGGTAAACCTTTTGATGAAATGAAAGGCAACATAATCGAAGTTGATTATGCCAAAACAAATAATTTGTCAAAAGGCTACATAAAAAAGATTTTCGGTTACATTTCCAATAAAGGCGGCGGTTCCGCCGACGGTCAAAGTTCCGGCAATCCGGAGCCAAGACTCGGCATTATTCCGCAAAAAGGGATTGATGATTTTTCAGAGAATATCAGAACATCATTCAACAAATATGAAGAAAGCGGTTGGAAAGGTGCGAGAAAAGATCAAAGTCCTAAAACAAAAGGCGGAGGAACATTTGAAAACGAACCGCCAAAATTAAGAAGATTCGATTCAAAAGGAAACGAAATCAAATACAGAGAATTTGATGTTAACAGTAAAATACCCGGTAAACCGAGAGATAAGGAAAGATTTATCAGAGGCAGTGACGGAAGAACTTATTACACAGATGACCATTATGAAACTTTTACAGAAATTATATGAGGTGAAATATGAACAAATTATACAAAATGACCGCAAAAGAATTTGAAGAAAAGAAAATTCTTTACAAGCACAGTGATACAAAATATATCGTTATGGACGGAAGCGGCATAACAACATACGAAGAATATTTTGACAGGCTTTGGCAAGCATTCGGCTTCAGCGAATTGCCCGAAGGATGGAAAAAAGATAATCACAGTGAATATGATTTTATGACCGACGACGATTTTTTACCCAATGACAAATATGTTTTTATTATAAAAAACTATGAGCAATTTATGAAAAATAATCCAACAGAAAAGAATAAAATCGAGAAAAGATACAACAATTATCTGTTGCCGTTTTGGGATGAAGAAGTTGAACGGGTTGTTGTCGACGGCAAGAGGAAAGATTTTAACATCTATCTTGTATTAAATGGATAAACGGCTATTTCTAAACGCTGTAAATTATCAAAAAGAGGTCATCTCATAACTGAGACAACCTCTTTCTCTTATTGATTGCTTTGATTACTGCCTAAATCATCAGTCGGTGCATAATATGGGTCTTGGTAGTTGTTATTGTACGGCTCATCCGGAATGAGAAGTGCACATACAATATATGCCAATACGCCTGCGCCTCCGAGGAATGTGATAAGCACCCACAAAAGTCTGATAACGGTAGGGTCCGTATTAAGATATTTTGCAATGCCGGCACAAACGCCGCAAAGCTTTTTGTCTGTAATTGACTTATATAATTTTTTAGTCATAGTTTCATTCTCCTTTTCGTTGTTATTTTATGTCTGTTCTGCCAAAAACATTGGTTACATTAACAAAAACCGTTTTTGCATCGGTCGGCAAGTTTTTGTTACTGCTATCCGAAGTGCCACCCAAAAAATCGTTTGATTTTAAAACGACTCTGACATTTTGCGGAACATAAATATCTATCCCGCCAAAAACAGAATTTGCATTAATCACGCAATTATGCACTATGTCCGCATTGCGAATATCAATTTCCGCTCCGCCGAAAATCGCATTAAACTTACCTCCTGCAAAGCCGTTGTCAAAACGGTATTTTTCGCTTGAAAACACAGCGTTATACTGCTGGTTGCTCTGCGGAATATACACCGGCTCGCCGTATGTTACATTTCCGTCGGGATTTTGCTGTTCAACCGGTTGATATTCGGGCTTTTTATCAAAAATGTTGCCCACAATCACGCTTGCACCGATAATAACGATAATGAGCGGGAACAAAAACCTTTTATACTGCCATAAGTCGAAATAGCAACTTGCAAACAACACCACACCTACGGCAAGGCAAATCAAACTGCCTTTTTTGTCCTTTTCGGTAACAAGACCGATAATCGACGGAACGATAATGAACAGCGTCCACCAGCCGTCAAAGAACATTGAATAGTTGAGTATATTTGCAACCTTCAGTCCCCACAAAATGCCGAGGGCAACAATAACAATACCCCAAATAATACCTTTTGCTTTTTTCATAATTATTTTCCTTTTTTACAGATAATAAAATATTTATTCTTATTTCTTAACTACACAATATCATATTTGTATATAAAAAACAATAAAAAATAGTTAAACTAATTATTAAGATTTAATAAAGACACGCTGTAGGTTGTTAAGAAAGGTTTTAAATTTCGTTTTCTTGCGAAAGAAGATGTATAAACAGGAAACGACAAAAGTGCCGCAGGCTCGATGCTTACGGCACTTTTTCTTTAAACAGTGTTATTAAAACAATAATTTATCGGGAATAGGCAAGCCTATCACCCTATTTTATTTACACCAATAATCAGTCGTTTGGAATGAATGCGTTGTGAACTGCCGATACGGCTCTGTCAGCATCGTCTGCGTCGATGATAACGGAAATCTTGATTTCGGATGTTGAAATCATACGGATGTTGATGTCTCTTTCATAAAGAGCCTCAAACATCTTTGTTGCGGTTCCCGGATGAGATTCCATACCTGCACCTACGATTG
>CAVLCA010000040.1:0-9302 GCA_963661495.1 bacterium | reverse complement strand
ACAACTTAAAGCGTGACTATTCGCGAGAACTTGTATCTGAACAGATAGTAAAGAAATCAAACTTGACTAATTCATTAAACAATGTTAACATAAATACAGAAACTAAAATAATTAATGGACAGTTAACAAGTCCTATGAATGATGCTGTATATAATAAAATGAAAAACGGTCTTGAAAAGAATGGCGTTACTGTTATTGAAGCAAAGGGCGATGACTTAAAATTCCTCAATGCTTTAGGTGCTGAGGCTTCGTATTCAAATGGCTATATTATGCACATCGGTAAAATACCATCAGCTTCGGCAATGTTTGAGGAAACAATACACGCACAACAGGCTAAAATATACGGAGAACTTACTTCGTCAAACCCTATTGAACTGTATGCAAGAGAAGTAGCCGCAAACAGAATGTTAAAACGAAATCATAAGGCTTACGGATTTACCAAAGACGATTTTGATGAGATTTCCGCTAATTTGGCATTGTGGGAAAAACGATTTAAAAAGGAGGCAGGGGTTGAATATGATGAAAGTGGATATTTTAGAGGAATATAAAACCTCTGTCGGGACAATAGTTACAACACAATCTAATCAAATTTTTGAAATAGGTCAAACTATTGAGGTTTCGGGAAAGCCTTATAAAATAACAAATATAATTTTTCCAACACTACCAAATGAAAACAATATCGTTTCGTTAGTTATACAATGAAAAAATTTATTATGAAAGCATAGCGAAAGCTGTGCTTTTTTTATTGTCCAAAAGGAGTTTATATGAAAAAAGACGATTATTTTGTTATTGTTTACAATATATTAAATTACCTGTACGAACAATTAAAAAACGGCACAACAACGGTTGACTGTCGGCAGTTGGTAAAAGACTTATACATTCATATAAAGGCTGACTATTGGCTGTACATTATACATAGTTTACTTGATGAAGAGTATATAACAGCCAAGAGAACAGAGCACGAATACATTAACGACGACGAACCAACTGAAGAAATTGTCGGAGCACAGATAACACCAAAAGGAATTGAATATTTATTCACTCACCCGATGATGAAACAAGCGAAAGAAATTTAGCACAGTAGATTAAATCTATTGTGCTTTTATTATGCCCAAAGGAGCAAGGTATGAAAGAGATACTAAGCAAAGTTATAGGTTTTCTTATTGCAATAGTGTTTATTTTCGGCGTTAGGTATCTGTTTGTAACACTGATGTTTGAATTAATTGCTATTGCGTTCAATATAGCGTTCAGCTGGAAAACAGCATTAGGTATATGGGCAATTGCAGAAATCGTGAGTATGGCGGTAAGAACACCGAAGAATAGAGATAATTAAGGTAGGCGTAAAGCCTAATTTTTGATTTTTTTGATTGGTATTTAATTTTATTTTATAATTTGCCAAATATAAATTTCGACAAAATACATTTTTTAATTGACATCAAATCACCTGTATGGTATGATTAATCTGTAATATTTTTATCTATATTTACTATAGAAATCGGGTGATTAATTGTTGAATATGCACGAAAAATTGAAAAGTTCTATAGTTTTTATAGTGTGCTTGATTCTATTTTCTACATTGTTTGGAAATACCGTTTTTGCATATAATGCAAATTATTTGGATGACTCTTCATGGGTTGATGATAATGATGCGGTAACAAAATCTGTCAGCTATGACAGTGATAACGGAATAATGAATTGCGCCGTAAGCTACCTTGTTGATGAAGGTAACAGCACGGCGTATTTTCAAGTTTTGGCGAATAATTTTGACATAACTAAGGACAGTAATGTACGCTTATATTTCGATGTAATTGCAGACAGTCAGGATTATTCATTTTATGTTGATGAAACGGGTTTGCAAAGCAATAACGATTATAGTAAACTTTTTGCGGCAAAAAGCAATTTTATTTCGTCTAAAAATGTCGGTTCCGGTACTTACCTTGTTGCTTTAGATGTAAAGACTAAGGCGAGTACAAACAAAATTCAAATTTCACTAATGATTGACAGCAAAAAATACGGTTTACTTGACGGAATATCTCTAAATGCTGTAACGACCACTAAAAAGGCTACGACCACAAAAATTAAAGCAACTACATCCAGTCGTGCAACAACTCAAAAAACAAGTGAAAATGCCGGTGAAGTTACAGTTGAAATTGCCAAATCAACAACAAAAAACAGTAAAAATTCAACTTCTAAAAAAGCCGATTCAACTAAATTTGTAGGACAAAACAAATATCATACGACAGCAAAATCAGAGAATGATACAAAATATTCACCTACCGGAACAACCGCTCAAACCACAGCAGTACAGGAACAAGATACAACCGAAGCTGTGTGGCATACATACAACAAGGATATGTCATATTCAACAAAAGTCAAAATAACAATTGCTATTGGAATAGCATTGGGCGTTGTCGGTTTGTTGCTTACGGGTTTTGCAATCGGTAAGGCTTCAAATAAGAAAGAACAAAGAAAAGAAAAAGAAGAGGCAGAAAAAACAACCGATGATAAAGAAATTATTGATGATGATTTTGAGTTTTAGGCAAGTGACAAAATATTAAAATTTTCTTCATCAAAAAAACGATAAAACTGCAATCGTAAGCCTTTCTCGGGAGGCTGATTGCGTGATAAAAATTCGATTCATATATATTTTATTATCGAAATACAAACTTGAAAACGATTTCGGTCTTAATGTTGTTGCTATGCCCAATGCTTTAATGGGTAGTGAATTTGTGTATAATCACCCTGAATTAAGAGCAAAGGATTTTATGGATGCATTTAAAGATGAAACGATTAAAGGCATCTTTTGTGCTATTGGCGGCAGTGATTCTGTAAGATTGATTCCGTATATTGATTATGATGTGATTAGAAATAATCCTAAAATTTTTATGGGATATTCCGATACTACAGTTAGTCATTTTATGATGAAAAAAGCCGGATTGGTGTCATATTACGGACCGTCTGTTATGTGTGAGTTCGGTGAATATGTAAAAATGTTTGATTATACGAAAAATGCTGTAGAGAATATTTTGTTTAAAGATACAAGTGGATATGAAGTTAAGTCTGCCGAATACTGGTCAAGTGACTTTGTTGAATGGAAAGAAAAAAATATTAATCGAACTTTGAAAATGCGTAAGGAAAAACATGGGTATGAAGTTCTTAACGGCTCGGGTGTTATTTGCGGTGAACTTATCGGTGGATGTATTGATGTTTTCACTATGATTGTAGGTACGGAGATTTTGCCTAATGCGGAAGAATGGAAAGATAAAATTTTGTTGGTGGAAACAAGCGAGGAAAAGCCTAAACCCGATTTGCTTTTATACTATTTGAGAAATCTCGGTGCGCAGGGGATATTGCGATCAATTAAAGGCATCATAGTAGGCAAACCGCTTGATGAAACTTATTATGAAGAATATAAAAATGTTTATCGAAAGATTATAAAAGAATTTAATTGCGAGCATCTTGGTATAATCTATAATGTGAATATCGGTCACGCTTGCAGAACCGGAGTTTTGCCTTTGGGCATTGAGTATGAAGTTGATTTAGATAATAAAATAATTAAATTTAAAGAAAGCGGAGTTAAAGCAAATAATTAATGCTTTAAAAGGATTTTGTATGGGTTACATATCTGAATTGCGAAAGTGTATCGGTCACAATCCTTTGATTTCCGCCGGGGCAACGGTTGCTGTAATTAAGGATAAGCAAATATTGTTAAATTTGCGCTCCGATACAAAAACTTGGGGTATTCCGGGCGGTTCACTTGAAATTGGTGAAACATTGGAAGAAACCGCAAAAAGAGAACTGAAAGAAGAAACTAATCTTGATTGTAACAGTTTTATTTTGCTTAATGTTTTCTCCGGAAATAATTTCTATTTTAAATATCCCAACGGGGATGAATTATATTCTGTTATTTCCCTATATTTAGCCGGGGTTTTTAATGGAAATTTAAAAATAACAGATGATGAAAGTATTGATTTAAGATTCTTTTCAAAATCCGAATTGCCTAATCTTGAAAGCCGAGCAAAATTGATTGTAGATTGGTTGATTGAAAAAGAATATATATAAAGGAATGAAAATATGTGTGCTTTATGTGATACCGTAAAAAAATCATTAGCAGGGGAAAATCCGTTTTTTGTTAAGGAACTTGAAACAGGAATTGTAATACTCGGTTGGAATCAGCATTTTTACGGATATACAATTTTTATTTGCAAACAACATGCTACAGAATTGTATCAGCTTGATGAAGATTATTGCACAAAGTATATGCAGGAAATGGTTGTTGTTGCAAAAGCGGTATCTTCTGCGTTTAAGTGTGACAAAATGAATTACGAGTGTCTTGGCAATGGCGATTGTCATTTGCATTGGCATTTATTTCCACGACTCAAGGGCGATTTGGGTAATTTTGTAACTGATGGAAAAGGCCCTGTTTGGTGGCTTCCAAAGGAAGTTATGTGGAATGATAATAATATACCTAATGAGCAGGAACTTGAAGAAATGAAATCTAATCTTTTAAGGGAGTTAAATAAATATGAAATACAGCGGTTGTATAATTGAGGATAGTTTAAAAGATAAATCAATAATCAATGAATTTAATATTCTTGAAGAAATCAATGATGACGGAATAATGTGGATTGTTGAAGTGGACGAAAGCAAACTCGGCGAGCTTTTGCCAAAAATTCAAACTTCAATGGTTGAAGCTCTGATTTGGTATTGTGACTTAAAATGTGAAGATTATCATTATATAATTTTTAACGATAAGATTTTCAAGGTTAATCGTGATTTTCCTGAACAATATGAAGAGGTTAGGGAGTATGGACTCGTAAGGGGTATTCCTGATGAACAGTTACCAAATAAATCATGGGCAAAGGAATTTTGAGGTATTATGGAGCAGAAAATTATCAGAGAATATTCTAAAGAGAAAACAAAGGAATTTGTCAATACGGTTATAAGCGAGCATTATGATTGCAAAATATCAAATGTTAAATATGTAGGCGGCGGTTCGTTCGGTTATGTATATACGGTGGAAATTCCTGTTGCCCCTCATAAATTGATTGTAAAAGCCTGTCGCTTGAGCGGTATGTATAGAAGTGAAGCAAATGCTCTCAGAACTCTCGGTTATGACACATTTATACATATTCCTACGGTATATTTTACATTTGAGGCAAACGATGATGTTCCTATGGATTTTATTGTTGAAGAATTCATTGATGGAACAGATTGCTTTACAGATTTTAAAAAGATATTTTTGAGCAAACGAAAAAAACAAAGGTTTGCAAATGATATTGCCGATGCATTGGCTCATTGGCATAGCATTACAAATGATAAATTCGGTACTCTTGATAATCCCGAATATGATAATTGGATGGATTTTTATCGGCCTTTTGCGGAGGATATATTGAATACCGCTGCAAAGATGTACGATGAAGGCAAAATTAATCATAAAACAATAAATACTATGCGTATTGCTTGGGATAATTTTGATTATATTTTCAGTGAACCTATTGAACATGCTTCACTTATTCACGGTGATTTAAATGTAATGAATGTTATGAGCGACGGTAGCTTGAACATTACGGCTATTATTGACCCGTTGGATTGCAAATGGGCTGATAAAGAATTTGATCTGTTTCAGTTACGCAACCTTACTGGCGACTTTTTCAATCTTTACAATACATATAAATCAAAGTATCCTGTATCAAAGAATGTAGATTTAAAATGTGCGTTTTATGCAGTATACCATGAAATTTATTGCTTTATTTCATCGGGAAGCCATACGGAAATTATTTTGAAAACAGCGGTAAATCGCTTGCGTAAAGAATTAAAAACAGCCGGGTTATTAAAATGATGAAGTAAACGGAAATAATTTGATTATAAAACGGTGTGCATAATATGAAGTGGGATTCAAATTTATATGATGAAAAGCATAATTTTGTTGCCGAATACGGTAAAGGTTTACTTGAGCATATTCCCAATAAACCCAATCAGCATATCCTTGATTTGGGCTGCGGAACCGGTACACTTACTTCTCAACTTTGTGCGTATTCCAATTTCGTGACAGGTGTTGACAGTTCTGTCGATATGATAGAAAAAGCAAAATCACAGTATGATAATATTAACTTTTATGTGTGTGATGCTTTAAATTTACCATTTAAAAATGAATTTGACATTGTCTTTTCAAACGCTGTGTTTCATTGGATAAGTGACCACGATTCGCTTGCTCAAAGTATATATAATGTTTTGAAATCAAACGGTATGCTTATTTGCGAATTCGGTGCTGACGGTAATATATCAACCATTGATAAGGCTTTTAAAGCAAGCTGTGCCGAATACGGATACGAGTATAAATCAAAGTTTAATTTTCCGACTGCCGAACATTTTTCCGATGTTTTGAAAAATAACGGATTTATTATTGAAAAGGTATTTTCGTTTGACAGACCGACTCCGCTTTCAGACGGTGAAAAGGGACTTTCAAATTGGATGAAACAGTTTTACGCTTCCGAACTTGCCGAACTGCCGAAAAATGCTCAAAATGAAATTATTGCAAATGTTGAAAATATAACCAAAAATAAACTTTGGAACGGAGCACAATGGATTGCCGATTATTGCAGATTAAGGGCGATTGTGCGTAAAATATGATAAAGTCGATTTGTCATATCGCAGCTTTTGTCTAATTATGAAAAAATCTTTCGGTTTACAAAAATGCAAGTGTGTAGTATACTTTAATTAAAGTTATGTTTAGGGGTGCATTATGGCTTATTATATTGTTTTGCCATTCGGCTTGATAATGTCATTTATATTTTGTATTTTAAGGCGAAAAGGCTTCAGTTTACGGAACTTAATATTAAAATCAATTTCAAGCTTGTGTTATCTTCTTACTGCGGTATTTGCGCTTATTTCAAATCCTGACGGATATACCTACGGCTCGCTGATAATTTTCGGCGGTGCGCTCGGCCTTGTAGGAGATATTCTGCTTGATTTAAAGGGGCTTTACAAACAAGACGAAAGTGTATATTTGCGCGGCGGATTTATTTTCTTTCTTGTAGGACATATTTTTTATTCGTCGGCTATAGTTTTTCAAACAAGAATGAAATGGTGGCTTGTTCTTCTTGCTGTCGGTGTTTCAATCTTGATTTCGTTCGGCAATAATTGGTCTGCGAAAATTACAAAGGTCCATTTCGGTGCATACAGAAAAATTGTATTTGTTTATGTTATTTTTTTGAGCATTACAATGGTTCTTTCGATTATTGCAGCAATAACAAGCGGATTTGAAAAGAAGTATGTGCTCCTTACCATCGGTGCAATATGCTTTACTTTGTCCGATGCGGTGCTTTCTTCTACTTTTTTCGGCAGAGGTAAGGACGGAAGTTTTTATCTGTTTATAAATCATTTTCTTTATTATGCAGGCCAGTATTTAATTGCCGCATCAGTATTATTTATGTAATTAAGGTATTGACTTATCATCAAAATAATGATATTATATATCAGTCGCAACTGACAGCTATGGGCCAATAGCTCAGTTGGTCAGAGCCACCGGCTCATAACCGGTTGGTCCGGGGTTCGAGTCCCTGTTGGCCCACCAAAAAAGTCGCTTAGGCGGCTTTTTGTTTTTATTAAAAAGAAAACTAAAAAAACACTTGCATTTTGAGTAATAATCTGTTATATTATTAGAGGTCAATACATAGGGGTATAGCTCAGTTGGTAGAGCAGCGGTCTCCAAAACCGCGTGCCGAGGGTTCAAGTCCTTCTGCCCCTGCCATAAAAAGCACCGAATTTTCGGTGCTTTTTTCCTTTATTTACGCCGTTTTACGGCGATTTTGCTTGCTTTTCTCATATAGATAAAACTACGGCGCACGGTCTTTTCCGTATGCCGACTTTTCATTTTTACACCGTTTTTTGTTCACTTTGTGCCATACAGTCCAAGCAATCCGTTTGATACATCATCAAAAAAGCATCAATCATAATTCAAATCCGTTTGTAACTCCCATCAGCATATCTGTGTTTCGTTTGACATAATACATTTCGGTTATCTCCGATGTTGTGTGTCCGAGTAAGTCTGCCACCTGCCTCGGTGTTAACGCTTTGACTGTTCCGTCCTCAGCTCGTACTCCTGTTACAAGCTTTGTTGCAAAGGTGTGGCGCAGACTGTGTAATCCTTTTTTCTTGATTCCTGCTGCATTGAGTATGGAATAAAACCGTTTTCTTAAATTTAGCGGTCTTGTGAAGTTGCCGTCTGCATCGGGTATCAACGGTGCGTCCTCACCGAAATATCGCTCGTTTCGTAATTCGATAATCGCCTGTATTGCTGTTTTGTTTAATGGAACAATACGCTTGCTTGAAGCGGTTTTTAGCTTACCAACTACAATTTCCCGTCCGCTTTTTCGCTCTGTTCCGTCACGCTTTTGCGCTTCTTTAACGCCTCTTTGAATGTGCATCACTTTCTTTTCAAGGTCTATGTCGCTGTTGATTAAGCCTAACGCTTCAGCGGTTCTCAGTCCTGTGTTCAGCATAAGAATATATGCAGAGGCTTGGCTGTGCTTCGGCTTGCCTGAAGGGTATTTCTTGTATGCTTCCTCTTTGAATTTTTCAATTTCCTCGTCGGTAAATACAGTTATCGTTTCGCATACGGGAAGTACTTCTTTGTTTTGCTTTGCAAGATAATTTGACTTTTTTATTGTCGGCACAGCGTTCATCGGATTCTTTTTTATGAACTCCTCACGCATAAGATAATCGAAGTATTCGTTAAGCAAATTGTATGTTTGCTTGACGGTTGAGAATGAATATCCCTTGTCGGTCAGCGTACTAATCAACCGCTTAATGTCAGCACCTGTTATGTTAGATACAATGAGCTTGCCCATATAAGGGACGATTTGATTTTTGTAAATCTGCTCGTTGCGGTCATAGGTTACTCTCTCAACATTCGGGTACTTAAACACCTGCAGGTAATTTAACAGGTTGTCTTTTACAGTCTTGTTACCCTCAATGGCATCAATGATTTCTTCTTCGAACTTGGTTATGTAGTCCGTCATTTTCTTGTTAACTTCGGCTTTGGTTGTTGCAGAAAAGCTCTTGCGTTTTCTTTCACCTTGCTCATCCTTGAACCAAACCACGCCACCCCATCTGCCGTCCGTTCGTTTGAATGCGTTGCCGGTTGTCAGTAGTTGTTTTTGCATTTTATCACTCCTTTCGCACACACAATATCACAAACCTTTTTCGATATCCAGACCAAAGATTTGTTGCTAAACAGATGTGTTAATGATATAATAAATTATATTTTGTAATTATTCGGAGAACAAAAAATTATGAAC
>CAVLCA010000039.1:0-9499 GCA_963661495.1 bacterium | reverse complement strand
TATAATTATGCAATTGTATTAAAACTTTTCTAATTGCGCAAAATTAATATGCAATATACAATTACTTTTACCTTTCTTAATACTTTACTTTATTTTATCAAATATATTTTATAATTTCAACTTGATAATTTAAAAATGCTTTGATATAATAAAAACAACGGAGCACTTGGGGTACTCCGTTGAAAATCGTATCATTATTTGAATAAAATTTCAAACTTGATACTTATTTTTTTGAGGGCCGTGCTTCTAAGAAGTTCGGCTTTTGCTTTTTTCAAAATCTTTAGTAACACTTTTACTACTCCTTTCTTGAAGTGTCCTAAAGTAGCGAACTAAAAATAATGATAAGAGGCAAGCAAGGCATTTTGTGCCTTCGCTTGCTTAATCAGACCGGATATATCTATTTTTGTTTGTCAAGGCTGGAGCGCAGCGAAACAAGAAAAAGTTTTTTATATATGTAATGAAATGAAATATATTAAAAAGTTTTTCCGCCTTTACAAAGAAAAATGGATATGTTACTAAAAAATAGTAATGCTTGTTGTCCTTTTTAGCGTTAACGCTATGGCAAGAATACTTAGATTGCAAGTATTGAAATGCTCAAGAAATTTACAAAAAGTAATAAAAATAACGAAAAAACACGCCGATGAAGCGTTACGGTACTAATCAGAGTGCTACTGTATTTGCTCATCAGCGTGTTTTTATTGTATTTTTTATACTAATTGTTATTTGCTATTTTTATCGTATTTTTTATAAATTTTTTTATAGTATATTTTTTTTATTGAATTTTTAATTTTATTTCTGAAAAAAAGTAGATATATTAAAACTAAAATTACAAAAATAATACCTATTATTTTTATTTCTGGTGTAAAAAAATTATCTAGTCCTTTTTGTATATTTTTACTTAGTTCTGTTTCAAGTAAAATCATTTTTTCTCCTTTATTTTTTGGGTAGTTCTTTTTTTGTATTTGTGAATCCTAATATATAATCTGCTGAAACATTGTATAATTTACATACTTTAATTAAAAAAGATACTTTAATTTCATTTATTCCTGTTTCATATCTTCTATATTGTTCTCTTTTTAAATTTAAATAGTTTGCAACTTCACCTTGTGTCCAATCGTTATCTTCTCTTAAATCTTTTAATCTTTGTGTATAATACAATTTTATCACCTCATAAAAATTTTATCATAAAAATGGAACATAAGTGTTGCAAAAGGAACTGAAGTGTGGTATTGTAATATTAGGAACTGAAATGTTCCAATTTTGTCGGCGGACAGAAACGCAAAGGAGAAAAATATATGAATAATTCAATATGTCCAACATGTATGCAGCGGTATAATTGCCCTGCAAGGGAAGTTGATATAATTTGTGACGATATAACAGGTTATGTTATTGAATGTGGAGTTTACGATTATTCGGAACAGACGGAGGGATATATATGAGTGTTGAGGCTTGCCTTGCTCTTTTTGCTTTTGGTTTTGGTTTCTTTTCTGGTGTTTTTCTCGTTCGTTTGAATGATGTAATTAGATATTTGGAAAGTAAAAAAAGTAAAAAACAAAAAGAAAATTTTAAAGAAAAATTAATGAAAGAAGAGGTAGAAAAATGAGCGAAAAGCGGACGAAGGACCCCCACACTAATAGGGGGTCAAAAAATACAAGCGAATACCCGATAATCATAGACTACATAACCTTTTCGGGGCATTTTCAAACATTTGAAGAAATGATAGATTTTTTAGGCTTGAAAAACGCAAATTTAGAGTTCAAGCCTATAGGTCCGCGGTGGTTCTTCAAGTACGCTATGGATTACGATAATATGATAACTTTGATGTTAAGTCAAAAGGACAGTATTACAAGCGCATGCGTTAATATAACCGGTAAAGGTTGTAGGCTTCTTGAAAGTTTCAGCTGTTACGATTTAACTCAAATTATTAATCGTGTTACAGAACTTCCCGATTTTCAATTAACAAGAGTTGATTTAGCAATGGATGTCATTGATGATAATTTTGATATACAAACGCTTGTTAAGAATTACGAAAAAGGTAATTACACATGTCGGAGTAAATTTTCAAATGTGATGAAAAGTATTGATGACGGCATTCGGGGTACTTCGTTGTACTTTGGTAAACAAAGTTCTAATATCTATATCAATATTTATGATAAGAGGGCAGAGAGGGGTTATTCTCCTGAAGATATGCCGAACTGGACAAGACTTGAAATTAGACTTCGAGGTCCTAACGCTGCAGGTTTCGGTGAGAAGCTCTACGAGAATTGTAATGTTGGTTTTTTTATGCCGGCATACTTAATAACTATTTACGATTTGTTGTTAACTCTTCAGATGTCAATAAATCAAGACTGCCAACCGCTTCTTATTGGAAAAAGTTGTTATCTCATACCGATAAAATTTCGGTTTTAAGTTCGGTAGGTATTGAGTATGATTTCGGTAAAATGGAAAATTACTTGTTTAATACGGCAGGGTCTACATTAAAAACATATCTGTTAACACATACGGTTGACGATTTGTTAAATGAATTAGGACAGCGTGATATTAAACTAAATGCAAGACAACAAAGACTTGTTGATAATTATGTTAAAGATTGTGATTTTTATATTATTGATTAAAGAAAGGAAAAAATATTATGTTTAACACAATGATTGATTCGATTAAAAATTTTGGTGCTATTGAATGGAGTTTAACAATTACATGCTTTATTGAGCTTGCCGTTATTCTTTTTTACAATAAAGGTTCTTTGGTTTGTAAAAGTAAGCTTGCCGCTTATGAAGATGAACTTCGTTCGGCAAAAAAAGACCTTGAGCACGCACATAATGAAATATTGATATTGAAAGGTGGTGAATTTAATGAAGATTAATGCTACTCTTCAGGCTCCGGTTATTGATATGTTTTCAAGGGAATGGGAGTTTGACGGAAGAAAAGGTTGTTCTCATTTTGTTGTTGTTTATGACTTTGAAAATCATAGGGCAGAGCGTTTGACCGTTGACCCTGATAACGCTTCTGTATTTTCAAAGGTTAGAAATATCAGCTTGTTTGATGAATATAAGCTCGCTATTGAGCTTACAGAAGCCTTTGACAAGGTTAAAAAGGTTATTGTAGGAGTTGAAAAAGTTGGAGAATAACGAACTTTTACATCTTATCTACTATCAATGCGGGGGAATTCTTGTAATTGAGATTTTGAAGTTTTCTATTGATTATATAATAAAACCTCTTAAAAATTGGATTTCAAGTATGTTCCCTGAAGATTGGGGGTCTACAAAATGAAAGAGTTAATTTTACTCTTTATAGCGTTTGCTATTTTTCTGTACGGCTTGTTTGCTTTGCTTCGTGATTCGACAAGGAAAATTATAGCCGTTACAGCTGAAATAAAAAAAGAACAAAGAAAGGGGGATAAAAAGTATGTCAAATCTTCTCAACGCAGTCACAATGGAAGCAACAACAGTTCTCGATAAGACAATTACCGGTACTATGGTACAGGGTGTACTTAATGAAGTTGTAGCGATTATTCCTACAATCATTCCTGTTGCAATTTCCTTTATTGCTATCAGAAAAGGTATCAGCTTTGTGCTTGGTATGCTTCGTTCTGCTTAATTAATTTTTGTTGTATATTTTATGTTAATTGGGGCAGGGGGTTGGTTAACAGCTCCCTGTTTTTATTTTTATAGAAAGGAGATTAATTTTGAAAAATAAATTAAAAATCGTTCTTTGTGTTGTAATGATTGCCGTGTTTAGCTTCGGTAGTTGTTCTGTTGTATATGCTAAGACCGGAACAGATATTTCTTTATCAACAGCAACTCAAATTGTTAAAGATTATTATGATTTTTCTTCTATGGGTTACAAAGTCGTTCCAGCGTTTATCTATCGCTATAATGGTCATCTCTGCATGTTATGGATTGACTCTCGTGGTATTTCTGATGACGGTTTGCATTTTACTACTGCTTATGGTTCAAGTGGTTTGAATTCCGGTTCTGGTTCCGGTGATTTTGTTGTTTTACAATTTGATGATGATAATGTTTATGCTAAACCTACTATTGTTCGTAAAGATAATGATATGGTTTATGGTATTAAGACCGATAATGGTCTTACCGAAGAAAATCTTTTGACTAATACTATTGATAGTTATTATGATATTACGGGTTTGGATGGTGATAAACTTTTTACGCAGGGGACGAGCCCGTCCCCGACCCCGACACCGTCACCGAGCCCAACACCCGACTCGAGTACCTTATCTACATTACTAAGCAAGGTATTTCAAACATCAGGAACGATATTTCAGGAAATAGTAGCACTCTTACCTATATTGCTTCCGGTGTTAATAGCGTTCTTAGCAATCAGGAAGGGAATACGCTTCACCTTGCAAACATTGAGGAGCGCTTAGACGAGTTAATTAAGCTCTTTAACGAGTGCTTAGACTATGTTTATGTCACACCTTATATTAGTGATTATATATCTAATGATATTATTCCGGCTTTAAAGAATTTTAAGACATCATTAGAAAATCTTGAAAAGACTACGGGTAATATAAATAATAATCTTACTGCTTTTATGACAAGTTTTAAAGATTTTTCGGATACTACTATTAAATTTCAAAATGTTATTAAACAATATCTTGAAAGTACTAATCTTTATTTAATGCAGATTAGGGCAGTGCTTAGAAATATTGAAAAATGGTATTATCCTGACCCTTATACTTCTTATGGTGATGTTCCGTCAAGTGATGTTCATGACATAAAGGCAGGTTGGCATAATTTTTTTGCTACATTTAGATATAAAAAGTTTGATGAGGTGCTTTTGGAAGTAAATCAACAAATAGAGGATAAAGTTAATCCGTTGTCTGAAAATAATAAGGCTGATTTTGAAAATGTTTTAACTGATATTAAAGATAATACCTTTATCGGTTCGGCTAATGAAATGGTTACAACATTTCCGGAAGAACTTAAAGGGGCATTAACTAAAGATAGTTCATCTGTTTTGCAGTTTTCTACTGCCGGGGTATCAAATAGTTATTTTTCATTGCCTGCTAAAAAATATAGTATTGATTTTTCTTGGTATGCACCTTTTAAAAAAACTGCTGACGCTGTTATTAGTGCATTTATGTATTTAGGCTTTTTAATTGTTTTTTGGAAGCGTTTACCTGAAATTATTCACGGTGCCGGTGTTATGTATGTGGGTCAAGCTGAGTTCCACGAAGCACAGATGGAACGACTGGCTAATGATACTTATGAACATCTTGTTGAAAATGGGGGTTTTGATGATTGGAGTTGATGATTTTTGATTGTTATAACTTTTTTAGCTTGGATAGCTAATTTTTTGCATGGAACTAATTTTGATTTGACTTCTTTAAAGGTTTCTTGGGATATTTTGACTGAAACAATCGGATTTATTGGTTATTTTATTCCTCTTGGTCCTGTGGTTGTTATCGTTTCTTTTATTGCTGCTACTTATGCTTGGCGTTTGTTGGTTTCTGTTCTGAAGCTTTTGTGGTCTATTATTCCTCTGTTATAAAAAATGTTTTAAATTGTCCGTTTGCGCCCGTGGCTGTGCCACGGCGCAACGGAATTAAACATTTTATATTTTTTATGAAAGGTTGTGAAGTATGGTTTCTACTATATTAAAAACATTTTGGGAGATTATTTGGGTTTTTCTTAAACCGTGTTTGTTTGTTATTATTCCTGTTATTGTTGTTTTTGGTGTTGCTTTTTTTGTTGCATATCTTAAAAAGAAGAAGTCAGGCACAGCGGTTAGAAAAGTGATAGCTCATGTAAATCCTAAAGCTGATGTGTCGCTTTTTACAAAGTTGTTTGTACAGCTTCCAAAACAGTATTGGGAAAATTATTATAATAAACCTGTAGGCGAGTTTAGAGAACACGGCATTATTATGTTTACAGGTGCTCAGGGGCAGGGCAAGACAATAGCTGAAACAAAGTATTTGCGTGATGTTCAATATCGTTATCCGTCTGTTAAGGTTAATACTAATTACGGTTATTATTTTGAGGATGCGCCAGTGGCTGATTGGCGTGATTTGGTTGATTATAATAACGGAAAAAAGGGAATAGTTTGTGCTATTGATGAGTGTCAGAATTGGTTTAGCTCGTCAATGTCAAAGAACTTCCCTCCGAGAATGTTAGCTACCGTCACGCAGAACCGAAAGAATAAGCGTGTAATTATTATGTCCGCACACTTCTTTATGGATGTTTCTAAGCCTATCCGAAAACATTGTACTGAAGTAAGGTCTTGTCGTACATTCCTTGGTTGTTTTACTATTGTTAAAAGGTGGCAACCTATTATGAATGCTGAGGGTGATGTAATTAAAAAGCGTACATTAGGTTATTATTGTTTTGTACATAATGATGATTTGTATAAGGCTTATGATACCTTGAGAGTTGTTAAGAATTTAAGCGCTGCAGGTTTTGAAGCCGATACATGGGTTGACGAACAAGACAGTAATAAGCTCACTGCTCCTAAAGCCTCACTTAAACCTAGAAAGCGTAACCATACAGCCGAAAGTCAAGTAAACCGTGCTATAGATGATTGCTTTAATCTCTTTAATAATGATTTGGGTGAAAAATTTTAATGAGAGAAAAAGAAAAAGAACTTTTATTACATTACTATTACAATAAAGATTTACGGCTTCAGGATGATGTTGTTACATATGAAAATCGGTACCGGGTCCGGGACTGTGATGAAATAGACCACCTTGAAAGTATTATATCAATTGTACGCAAAAAGATGTTTCAAGAAATTATGTTAGAAGTTTTCCAACTTTTGAAAGTCGGACCGTTTGAACGCAAAGAAAACCGCAGGGAGTAGCTCCTTGCGGTTGTTTCGTTATCTTTTAAAACTTTTCTAATTGCGCAAAATTAATATGCAATGCGCAATTAATCGTCAAAAAATTATTGCTTTTCTTTCATAATATTTTATACTATTATATCAAAAAAATTTTTAATTTACAATATTAAAATTAAAGGGGAATATTAATTGCAACCAAAAGACATTGATTTTAACAAGTTGTATCAAATGATTTTTTCTGTACCGGATTATATGAGTATTACGGGAATTGATTTTGAACCTACAATGCGTGTGCATATTGTGAGTGATTTAAATATCATTAGTGATATGGAATTTTACGAAAGCAATAAAGAATTGCAACGCTTAATACATATGGCACAAAACCAAGAAAACAAGGAAAATTTTGAAGTCATTAAGGCTAAAAAAAGCGTTAAATATCTTGAATAATTCAAAGGTCTTTAACTGCTCGTGTACTCGTTGATGTCCCAAAAAGTGTACCCACGGCAGGTTGATTTTGATACTTTTTCAAAAAGTATATTTAGCTTTGGTGCACTGAAAACAAATAACGCAATAATTGTGATTTCGTGGTTGAATAGTATGCGTTTTTGTTTTTAATATTTGCACCCTAATTGATAAATTAGCCGTGGTATAGCGTTCTTTCACAAATGCCGTTGAGCGTACTCGGGCTAATGTGAAACATTAGAGCCGACCAAAACGCAAAAAAAGTGCTCCTATAAGCCAAAAAATTAAGGTTTACAAGAGCGCTTTTTATTTTTAAAATCGGCGTACTTTTTAGTGTTAACGCTATGGTTTTGAATACTTAGAATTACAATTTTTGAAGTAGAAAAACGGCTAAAATCTTTTTGCTATATATACTACGACTATATAGCAAAAAGTGTGTAATTGTGTAATTCTCTTGAAACCCTTGCTATTACTGCGTTTCAAGACACGGACTTTTACACACTAAAGTGCATTTTTTGTGTAATGTGTGTAATTTTTTGAATATTTATCTTGACAAGTGGCACAAATAGTGGTATTGTTATAACCAAGGGGGAATGGTAAATGAAAGTATCTTTGTTTTTACCTGATGAAATGTATAATAGGGTTCGTATTGAATGCGAAAAACAAAATTTGAAAACTTCTCAATTTATTCAAATTGCACTTGAACACGAATTTAATACCATTGATGCCGAGGACGCTATTAAAGAGATGATGGGCGTTGAACCCGAGGAAATTTATGCTGCGTTAAATGGTTTATCTGTTTTGAATGAAAAATTAAAATACTTGAAAGATGTTCAACAAGAGGACGAAAACAATAAATAATTTGTGTGATAAACCGTTATAGGCTTATAGAACGGCTTTAAAGACTGTTTTTGTGATTTAGCATATCAGAGCATACATAATGTGCTTTTAGATATTAAAAAGACCCTGTGCAAGTTAGTAATTGACCAGACTACTTGCACAAGGTAAATAAATCTACAAAGTTTACACTTTGCATTAATAATTATAATATATAATAATAAAATTTGCAAGTGTTTTCTTTGGGAAAGGAGTATAACTTGCAAAAATTAAATAAAGAGCAAGAACGCAAAAGAAATTTTTGTCTTATTCTTTATCCAGATTGTCCAGAACATAACGAGTTAATTTCTCGTATTGCTTCTAATGAGTACAATTTTGAATATGCGGGCATTTGTCACGATAAAGATATAACAAGCGAGGGTGACCCTAAAAAGGCACATTATCACTTTGTAGTGCATTTGAGTAATGCCTGTACACGCTCTGCGTTTGCCAAAAATTTAGGTATTGAGGAACGACTTGTACAAGATTGTAAAGATTACAAAGGCTCGTTGATGTATCTTGTTCATTACAAAAATCAAGACAAGGCACAGTATAGTACGGATTTAGTGTTTGGCGGTTTATCCGAAAAGGTTAGGGAACTAACTGCAAAGCCTAATGAGACAATGGCAACTATAACTATCCTTGATTTGCTTGATAGTGTAAATGGCAAAGTTACAAAAAGTGATTTTTTGCGTATGGTTTGTGAGCGTGGTTTATATTCAGCTTTTCGCAGAAATAATTATTATATTAATCAACTCATTCTCGAACATAACGACAAATATTAATTTATATAAAAATAAAATGCAAGTGCTTAATGTTCTGAGGTTCCGTTTTTCCGCACACTTGCGGAAAACGGACACAGACATACACTTGCTTTTTTATTTGTTTTGATGTATTCTTGTTTTGTATTAAAAGTGGCTTTATCGTTTCACAGGAGCGTTTATTTTGTGTTTTTGATGTTAAGTAGGGTAATTCCTGCTTTATATTAAAAAACATCAAATTTCGCAAAATTAATATTTTGCGAAATTAGGGGAGTTCAACAATTACAAAATCCTTTCTAAATACTGTATTTATGCGGTTATTATAACATTTAAAATGTCATTCGTCAATTGCGGAATAATTTTTGATTTGTTCAATTAGTGTTCTGGTCAAGCTTTTGTTCTGGTCAAGTTTTTTTGTAACATTTCAACCTAATTTTGCCATGGAGTCATCTGACCCCGTAGCGGGCCTCGTAAGGCGTTTGATAGTCGTTATAAGAATGCAGCAGTACATGGTTGTAATGCCTGCACTGTTCGATAACCATCAACACCTCCGTGCGAGTGATAAATCTCAAGAATAGAAGCCTTGATGCTCTCCTTCTTTTTAT
>CAVLCA010000038.1:0-10509 GCA_963661495.1 bacterium | reverse complement strand
AACCCCTCAGTCGTCATAAATGACGACAGCTCCCCTTATAAATAAGGGGAGCCTTAGTAGGTTTACATAATAAATCGTGTGTTACAATTTTTCGTGTTCTTTGAGATGATTCTTAAAAGCTTCAAGGGTTTTATCGGATATGACATGTTCCATTTTACATGCGTCATGAGCCGCCGTTTTCTCGTCAACGCCAAGCAAAGTAAGCGTTTTTGTGAGTATGGTGTGGCGTTCGTATATCTTTTGTGCCAAGTCCATACCCGAATCCGTAAGTTCAAGATAACCCTTTGGGTCAACGGTCAAATAGCCGTCACGCTTGAGTATGCTCACACCTCTGCTTACGCTCGGCTTTGAAAATCCCATTTCTTCTGCGACATCTATTGAACGCACATCCCTTTGCTTTTGATACAAAACATATATCGTTTCAAGATACATTTCGCCTGATTCGTGCAATTTATTAACCCCTTTTCTATAATAAATTTACTTGATTTTTTTAACCTCTTCAAATGCTTTTACGATTTCTTCATCCGGTGCTTTTGTGCAAAGAGAAACGATTACATTTACGGCAAGAGCTGTCAAAAATGCCGGCAAAAGCTCATAAATGTCAAGAACCGGTGAAAGTCCTCTGATTACAAATTTCCAAATAAATACCATTGCACCGCCGGCAAAAACGCCTGCAATTGCACCGTATTTGTTTGAACGCTTCCAGAAAAGCGAAAGAAGAACAATCGGTCCGAATGCGGCACCGAATCCTGCCCAAGCAAACGAAACAATGCCGAATACCGAGCTGTTTGAATCCCAAGCAATTACGACGCCGATAACGGAAATGATGACAAGAGTAAGTCTTGCAACAACCATTTTTGCAGTTTCGGAAAGATTGAGCTTGAAAAGTCCGCCAAGAAGATTTTCACTTGCAGATGACGAAGCCGCCAAAAGCTGGCTGTCCGAAGTTGACATTGTTGAAGCGAGAATTCCGGCAAGGATGACACCTGCGATAAGTGCCGGAACAACGCCGTTCTTACTTAAAGCATCCGAGATTTGAACAATAATGGTTTCGCTGTCGGCAAACGGTTCAATAGCACCGTTTACAACCATTCCTCTGCCAACAATTCCTATACCGATTGCAATAAACATTGAAATAATAACCCAAACGGTAGCGACACGGCGTGAGGTCTTGATTTTATTCGGGTCTTCAATAGCCATAAATCTAAGAAGAATGTGAGGCATACCGAAATAACCGAGACCCCAAGCGAGGGTTGAAATTATGTTTATCGTGCCAAACGCCGTCGAAGTGTTTCCGTTGTCCGAGTGAACGGCAAACAAATCAAGATAGCCGTTGAGCTGTTTTGCGTTGTCCATAACGGCGTTGATGCCGCCTGCTTTGGTTACACCGAAAACAAGAACTATTATAAGTGCCACGGTCATAATTATTGACTGAACAAGGTCGGTAACAGAAGCGGCATTGAAACCTCCGAGAGAGGTATAACCCACAATAACAATTGCCGATACAATCATTGCAATGTGATAATCGATTCCGAACAGTGTGGCAAAAAGTTTGCCGCATGCACTGAAGCCCGAAGCTGTATACGGAACAAAGAAAATAATGATTATCAAAGCCGAAAGAGCCATAAGAATTTTTTTGTTGTCCTTATATCTCAACGAAAAATAATCCGGAATGGTAATAGCACCGATATGTGCCGAATAGTTGCGGATTTTTTTGGCAACTATCAACCAGTTGAGATATGTGCCTGCTGCAAGACCGATAACAGTCCAGCCTACCTCTGCACATCCCGAAAGATACGCAAGTCCCGGCAAACCCATAAGCAGGTAACTGCTCATATCCGACGCTTCGGCACTCATTGCCGTAACGATAGGTCCGAGCTTTCTGCCGCCAAGATAAAAGTCGCCTACATTTTTTGTCTTTTTTGCATAAGCAACACCGATTAGAAGTACGCTGAATAAATATACCACAATAGATATCATTATGCATATTTGTGCTGATGTCATATGGTTTTCCTCCAATGAAAATATACCTTATAATAATAACACAAATTGTATAATAATGCAAATATTTTACGCATTGAAAACAGTCGGTTGTTGTGATATTATAATTTTCGGTTTAATTTTTGTAAAGAGGGTAAGCAAAATGAACAACAATTCGATAGGTTTTTTAGATTCCGGAATAGGCGGAGTTACCGTTTTAAGAGAAGCCGTTAAACTTTTGCCAAATGAAAATTATTTCTTTTTCAGCGACAGTGCACACAATCCTTACGGCGATAAAACAGACGAAGAAGTTATTGCAAGATGTGACGAAATTATCGGCTTAATGATTCAAAAGCACTGCAAGGCGGTTGTGCTTGCGTGCAACACCGCTTCCGCAAAGGCGGCAGGCTTTTTAAGAGAAAAGTACGATTTTCCGA
Organism: bacterium; assembly: GCA_963661495.1. Taxonomy (GTDB): domain Bacteria; phylum Bacillota; class Clostridia; order Oscillospirales; family Acutalibacteraceae; genus Eubacterium_R. The sequence continues at coordinate 8,092 of CAVLCA010000038.1, read as the reverse complement.
TTGTTGCGATTGAACCGGCATACAAAATGGTTCACGACTGCAATCCCGACGGAGCAACCCTTGTTATGGCAACAAAAGGCACTATCGAAAGCGAAAAATTCCACAGGTTATTTTATAAATATTATAACGAAAACACCGCTCTTATGCCGTGCGTCGGTCTTGCCGACATAATCGAAAAGGGCGACAAAGCCGAAGCGAAAAAATATCTGACCGACAATTTTGCCGAATATGTGGGTCTAATTGACAATGTGGTGCTCGGTTGCACTCACTATCCACTTGTTAAGGACGAAATCCGTGCCGTTTTAGGCAATGTGAAATTTTTTGACGGTGCTGTCGGCGTATCAAAGCAACTAAAAAGAGTGCTTGGAGAAAACAACATTTTGTCGTCATCGCAAGCACCCGGCAATATTGAATTTGTTGACAGTTCGGCAGACGAAAAAATACGCTTGGCAAAGCAAAACAGATTTTTTGAACTGTTAAAATGAATTACCGTTGGACACGCTGAAGGCTGTTGAGAAAGGTTCTGAATTTCGTTTTCTTGCGAAGGAAGATGTATATAAATACCTCGACTGAGCAAAAAACGGAAAACGCCAAAAATGCCGCAAACTCAATGTTTGCGGCGCTTTTCTTTAAATAGCGTTATTAAAATAATAATTTATCAGGATAGGCAAGCCTATCCATCTACAATATTTGTTAATATAGCATTGGCGTGGTTCAGGGACTTTATCGACAGCCTATCCTCCCCTTGTTTCAAATCAAGGGGAGGCAATAATTGCTTTGATAGCCTACATTATATAAATGAATGTTCAATCACCATCACAATTTCAAGCGTTGAATCCTTTTCCTTAAAGCGTTTTATGAGGTCAGCACTGATTTGAGCCTTTTTACCGTCATCACAAAACGGAATAATCAAATCAAAAATCAAATTTGTGTGCGTTTCGCCTTTGACCACCCTGAAATCGTGAAAAGTGAACTCGCTGTCGTAATCGGTGATAACCTCTTTTGCAAGTTCTTTGTAGTGCTCAACCTCTTTGTCGTCAACGACAATCGGGTCCATATGTATGCATATAATTATGCCGAGTTCCTTGTTAATTTTTGTTTCAACATTGTCGATAACATCGTGCAACTTCATAACATCGATATTTGACGGCACTTCTGCGTGAGCACTTGCAATAATTCTGCCCGGACCGTAATCGTGCACAATCAAATCATGTACACCGAGAATGAATTCGGGTTCAAGCATAATCCGCTCAATATTGTCAACAAGTTCTTTTTTAGGCGGTTGACCGAGAAGCGGAGATATAATTTCCCTTGCAATATCGATACCGCCAAGCAAGATAATAACCGCAACGCAAAGACCGATTGCACCGTCTATCCAAGCGATTTTGAAAAAGTGCGACACCGTAATCGCAATTATTGTCGCACCGGTGGAAATGCAGTCGTTCAGACTGTCTTGACGAACAGCTTTAAGATTAATGTTGCCGGTGTGAACATAAAGTTTGTTGTTAAAATAAGCCATCCACAGCTTAACAAGTATTGAAGCGGCAAGTATGATTATGTAAACCACGCTGAAATTCAATTCTTCGGGATTAAATATTTTTTGTATCGAGCTTTTTGCAAGTTCAAATCCCATTATCAAAATCATAGCCGAAACCGCAAGAGCGGAAATGTATTCCATTCTTCCGTGACCGAACGGGTGTTCTTTATCGACCGGCTTTTTAGAAAGCTTTGCACCCACTATCGTAACACCGTTTGACGCAACATCCGAAAGGTTGTTCAGTGCATCGGCAGTAATGGATATTGAGCCGGACATTTTGCCCACAATGAATTTAAAAAGTGCAAGCATTATATTGCAAAATATACCCACTCCTCCGCTTAACACGGCAAAGGCTTCTCTGTCAAACTTTTTCTTCTCTGCGAGATTTATAAATAACCGAGTCATATTCTCACCTCGTTAGATAGTATTATTTAATTATATCAGTTATTCCGCATTTTTTCAACAGCACCGCACAAAACGCAAAAAACGGCTGTATACGGGTGTTGAAAAATAAAATTATTATAAATTATCTATTAAAAATTGCTAAAAAGGTGGATTTTTATTTTTTAATTAGTTATAATACCGATACACCGAAAAATTAAGGAGATTTGTTATGAATACACCTAAAGCACCGTGGCTCAAGTATTTTGGCGATATGCCGGCTCATCTTGATTACCCAAAGGGTTCAATGTACGAGGCTGTAAAAGAGTCTGCCGTATCCAAAAAGAAGATGAACAGCGTTGCCTATGAATTTCAGGGCAAAAAAACAAATTACAAGCAGTTTTTGAACAAAATCGAGGTTCTCGGCAAGGCATATAAAAGCATCGGCATTGACGAGGGCGATATTGTTACCGTTTGTATGCCTAACACTCCGCAGGGTGTAGACACATTTTATGCTCTTAACAGAATCGGTGCTGTTCCGGCAATGATTCATCCGCTTTCCGCTGTCGGCGAGATTGCATTTTACATCAACACAACACAAAGCAAGGCGGTTTTGGTTGTTGACTTGTTTTACGAAAAGGTGCTTGAAGCACTCAAGCAGGTTAAGCATTCGGTTAAGGTTGTTGTTGCTCACATCAAAGACGAACTCCCGTTTCCGCTTAATATGCTCTATCCGCTTACTGTCAAGAAAAAACCTGCTCCGCTTCCGAAAGACAACAAAAATGTTATCGATTGGTCGGATTTCATTTCCGGCGGCAAAAGAGTTTCTCTTTCAAACAATTTCCCTAAGGCAGAAGACACCGCCGTTATTTTGTTCTCCGGCGGAACAACCGGCACTTCAAAGGGAATTCAGCTTACAAATCTTAATATGAACGCTCTTGCGGCTCAGGTTGCGGCAAATGCCGGCTTTACTATGGAGGGGCTTCGTATGTTCTCCGTTATGCCGCTTTTCCACGGCTTCGGATTGGGTGTAGGTATTCACACGGCTCTTATGTCAAGCGGTACTTGCATTATCATTCCGCAGTTCACCATTAAAACATATGCAAGAGATGTAAAGAAATATAAACCTAATGTTATCGTGGGTGTTCCTACTCTTTATGAGGCACTTCTTCGCAGTGAGGGTTTTGATTTTGACCTCTCGTTCCTCCGTGGTATGTTCTGCGGCGGCGACTCACTTTCTGTTGAGCTTAAAAAGAAGGTTGACAAATTTCTTAAAGACCACAACGCAACAATTCAGGTCAGAGAGGGCTACGGCACAACCGAGTGCGTAACCGCTTCCTGCCTCACCCCTTATGACACCTACCGTGAGGGTAGTATCGGCATTCCGCTTTCAGATACTTATTACAGCATTGTTGACCCGCACAATGACAAGGAGCTTCCTTACGGCGAAGAGGGCGAAATTTGTATTTGCGGTCCTACTGTTATGAAAGGTTATCTCAACAACGCACAGGAAACCGCATCAACTTTGCGTAGGCACGAGGACGGCAATTTGTGGCTTCACACGGGCGACCTCGGCTATATGGACGAAGACGGATTTGTTTATTACAAACAGAGAATGAAGCGTTTGATTATCGTTTCGGGTATCAATGTTTATCCGTCTCAGGTTGAAAATGCCATCGACGCACATCCGGATGTCCTTTTATCCTGTGCCGTCGGCGTACCGGACCCTTACAAAATGCATGTAGTCAAAGCATTTGTTGTTTTACGGCAAGGTGTTGAACCGTCGGATAAAATCAAAGATGAAATTATCGAAAACTGCAAAAAGAATGTTTCCCGCTACGGCGTCCCGAGAGAAATCGAGTTTCGTACCGAACTTCCTAAAACTTTGGTCGGCAAGGTTGCTTATCGTGTGCTTGAAGAAGAGGAAGCCGCAAAATATGAGGAACTGAAAAAGGAAAAAGAAAATCAGTAAAATCAATAAAATACAGCTATAAAAGACTGTTAAGAACGGTTCTGAATTTCGTTTTCTTGCGAGCGGGAGCTGTACGATGGTACCGCCCCCGAGCAAAAAACGGAAAACGCCAAAAGCGCTGCAAACTCGATGTTTGTGGCGCTTTTCTTTAAATAGTGTTATTAAAATAATAATTTATCAGGATAGGCAAACGGTATTTTTGAGTATAAAGACAAAGACAGTAACAGTTTAGCTAAAAATCTTGCTACGGGTTTAAGCAACGCTATTCATACAGCGTTGATTATGTGTATGTAGTTAAGACGGGTCGATACGTTTATGTACCTGTTGCAAATTTCACTTAATATTTTGAAAGTTTACTAAATATTTTAATTGTTCGTAAATTCAAAATAATTGATTTTTAAAATTAAATCAATTGAATTCGAGAGGTTTAAAAAGTTATCCCCCTTAGGCTCTTTAATTAGAGTTTAAGGGGGATTTTTTTCGCTTTACTATTAAAATTATCTATCTGCTAAATGCAATTCTTGTTTTAGTGCATTTGCTAATATGGCAGAAACATTTACACCGCTTTTTTCAGCTTCATAATTTATCCAAGATGGTAAAGTTACATTTCTTCTGACTGTTTTCATTGAATATTGTTTTTTATATTCACTATAATCGACATCAACCAATGTCACAAATTCATTATCTTTACATTTTACATCATCAAATTTTGACGCATCCGGGAATGGTTCATTAGTATCTTCATCAAGTGAAAGACATTTCAAGCCGATAGCATCCCTTGCCATTTCAATTGCATCTGCGATTGTTTCACCCTCTGTATTGATTTCCAAGTCAGGAATATAAACATCGTAATATATATCGCTTTTTTCTTTACTTATAATTACAGGATAAACAAGTTTCATATTATAATAACCTCCATTAGATTTATATATATTATTTCAGGTGTTATGGGATTTATTTCAATCCCCTACGCCTGATGATTGCTTTTGCTAAATTTTCATTTACTTCATTATGCCTTGGTATCATTTCCGTATCTTTTCCATTTGTATATACATCGTGATTACCGCCTGACCTTAAGAAGTACCAACCATTGTTTTTGAAAAGTTTTTCTAAATCTCGTTTTTTCATTTAACTCCTCTTTACATTTATAATTATACACACTAAATGTGTATGTGTCAATGCTTTTTACAAAGTTTACCTTGCCTTTCTTTTTTCTCTCAACTTTTCTAAATTCATATCATCACCTCCGAATATTTCTAAATGTTCAAGTCGTCAAAACTTTTTATTTAATATTACACCAATGTTTAAGATTATTGAACTTTTAGGAGATGAATGTGATACTATGGCAACCATAGGAATAATTGTTTTTCAAAATTGTTTTGTTCGCTCATTGTGTAGCTCTCCTTTAAGTAGGTTTGTCTACATAATACATCATTGTTGAACACTCTATACCAAATTGTTATAAAATAACGAGATAAGTTACATAGCCCAAACTTTAATCTATAATCAACAATATTTATCAATAACTATGCTTAACATAGTAAAAATAGGCATAAAAAAAGCCCTACATTAACGATCTTTATGATATAGTTAAACATATTACTCAATCAGATGAATTTGGATTTGATGAAATGGAAATAGCCCCAGCATTTAGAATGAAAAATCAGGGGATTATTTCAACTTATGAAAATTGTTCCATAAAAATTAATCATATAATACACGAAGGCAAAAAACTTGAAATTAGTCGTACATATACAATTAAAAATAGTAAAAAGTATGACGATAAATCTTACATTGGAACGCTTTACGAGAAACAAAATGGAGAAAGGTTTGTTGAACATATACTTTTTCCAAGAGTTTTATATAGATTGATTGATGGAAAAAACAATCAATTTCAACTTTATATTGAAGAAGCTCCCAACGACTGGATCGAACCAATATATGATAAATTAAATAAAAGGATTATTACAGATGATATGGCTACATCAAAAAATGTTAATCAATACAAAGTGTTGTTTGATGATAATACAGTTTATAAATATAATGTTAGGAGAGAAAAATAATGCTATTTAGACCAGCAGAAAGTTCAGAAAATATAGTTAATTTTTATAGAAATTATCTGATTACAACTTTTCAAACAAATAATGAAAAATATAACAAACAATTAAAAGAACAACTTGATGAACCGGGTGCAATTTCTGGCGGACCATATATTTCTTTGAGTGATATGTATGTGCTTTAATATTTTCAACATATTTTGCATTTTCATTTTCTGATGCTTCTATTGTAAATAGATTATATTTATTTATGGTTAAAAGGAATGTTTTTCCAATAAATGTTTGTTTTGTTGCGGAAATATTATCAATTCCAATTTTTTTCCAAAAATAACGCCAATAATTACCATACTTGTACTCTCTAATTGCAATTTGCACCAAAGTTAAAGCTAATAACAAGTCATCTGATGGATTTGACATTTTATTTAATATGGACACTTTATTTTTCGTGTATTCAATCAAAGTATCATATTCTTCATCTGACACATCAACTTCACATAGCAAGAAAATATTATTATTCTTGATTTGATTTAATAAATCTTTAGTACTCATAATACCCCTCTCAACCATAATACAATTAGTTATATTATAACATACAGAAAAGGATATAACAACAAATTATAACTGAAATCGGCTTTATAGTCCTATTTTTGACACTAAAAAAGGCAACCTTGTTAGGCTGCCTTAAAATTTAATCTTTTAATTTTTTAATTGCTTTATCAAAATCGCTTTCAAGTGTTTTCATTTCTCTTTCTCGATAAACTTTAAATTCTTTTTCCGCTTTTTCGATAGCTTGTTTATGCGACACCGTGCCTTTGCCTTCAAGCAATCTTCTGTGATTCGCAATGATTTGATTATCCAATTCATTTGACCAATCCTGCATAGTCATGCTTCTTTGCTCTAATGCCTGAAATTCGGCATAATCCAAGAATTGCGACACAAGCAAATTGAGCCTTTGAAGTTCGATTTCAGATAAATAATTTTTTGCAATTTTAACATCATCACGAGTTACATAATTACCTTTAAAATTAGTCATTCCGACAAAAGGTTTTTCGTTATCGACTCTGTTATAAATAACTTCAGCAGCTGTTTGTTCGTGCACTGCGAAGTGAAGTTTGTTTTGAACAGTCGCAAAAAATTCCTTTGTCAAATTTGAACGGGGATCGTAATCAATCGAAGTAGCATATATATCCGTAACCTGCTGATAGAAATTTCTTTCCGATGAACGAATATCACGGATTCGCTGTAATAATTCTCTAAAATATCTGTTACCGCCTTGTTTTAATCTTTCGTCATCAAGTGCAAATCCTTTTTGGATATATTCGTGTAAACGCTGCGTTGCCCATTGACGGAAGCGAACGGCAACAGGTGATTGTATTCTGTAACCGAGTGCTATAATCATATCAAGATTATAATGATCAAGATTACGATTAACCTTTCTGCCACCTTCATTTTGAACTGTCAAGTATTTCTTGACAGTTGAATTTTGACTTAATTCACCGTCATTGAAAATATTGTTTATGTGAAGGCTGATGTTTTGTTTAGTTGTATTATAAAGCTCTGCAATTTGATTTTGCGTAAGCCAAATATCATCTTCATCAAGCCTAACAGTAACTTTTGTAATTCCGTTTTCATCTTGATATATCAACATATTGTTTTCCATATTATCACAACCTTTTCGCTTATTATATCATAGTTTATTGCAATTCTCAATTACAAACTCATTATGCACTATCTCTTTTGCTCTATTTGAGATATTGTTCATAGCCTGAACCCAGGCGAGCATATCGGTTGCTTTAAGCTGTTCTGTAACATTTTCTTGCTCTACAAGTTTCTTCACAAGGCTGTCATATATATTCTGTGCTTGATTGTCAATATCTTTTAAGTAGCTATCAAGCTCTCCACTCATTAGCTTTGCTGTGTAAATACTTTTATGATTCTCTTTTAGCCATTGCTTATGCATCTTTCCAAATCTGCCGAGCTGAAAAGTCTTTGCTTTTGGCACAACTAAATTTGGTAAATACACATCTCCAACAAGTGTGTAGCTAATGCCTGTGTTTTCGTCGGTAATATACTTTTTCATAAAATTCTTGTATGATATAGTCAGAAACTAAATCATACCCTTTCATTTATTTACGCTTAACTTCA
>CAVLCA010000037.1:0-11508 GCA_963661495.1 bacterium | reverse complement strand
TTATGAATATGAAAGGCGGCTACAGCGTTCAGGATTATCAAATGCTTCTTGAAGAGCAAAAGACAAATATTAAGTTGTTTTTTGATGATTTCAAGTCGGCGATTAAGGAATACCGTGCGAATTACGAAGCGGGACAAGAGCGTGCCGTTGCCGCTCACGATATGCTCAATATGCTTTATGATGACGACACAAAGCAAAATCTCGGCGACCTTCTTTTAAACAAGGTGAGGGAGGAGTATACCGACGAGCAGTACGAAGCTTTGAGCGACGACGAAAAAGCAAAAGTTGCCGATATGACAACAATTCTTATGCAAGGCAACGCTAATGCTGTTCTTGCTATGGAACAGTTTATCTCAATGGCGACCGGTAAAGATGATACTCCATGGTCAAGCAGATACAAAGAGGCACCGACATATGATGATATGCTTGACGAACTTATTGATAAGGAAAACTTAAACGTTAATCAGGCTGCAAAGCAACTTGCTGCAGCATATGATGATGACGCAAAGAAGATTGCGGCAAATTTTGAAAACTATAAAGCATTTCTTGAAACATATACAAACGCAGATATAACGCTTGACAGTTCTGTTGATGAAATTGAAGCTTACGAAAAAGCAAATGAGGATTTCAACACCTCCGATTGGCTTACCGCAGGCACTCAATACGAGGTTGTTAAGGCACTTGAAAACGACGGTGTTTCACTTTACGATTTGATTTACGGCGATGATTTTGATGTTCAAAATGATGACAGCTATATGCTTTATCCGCTTGTATCGATTCTTAGCGACGGTCAAAGGGCTTGCCTTGATTACATTTCGATGTATCAACTTGTTGCAATCGGCATCAATGATGACAGTGCTGTAAAATCTGCTTTTAACAAGGTTGATGTTAAGTCGGTTGACGATTTGCAAAATGTGTCGGTTTATGACGGAGTTGACCGTACGATTTTCAATGATGATGTTGCTCTTACGGGTGATGCATACAGACTTCAAAATTCAACAGGTCAAAGCCCAACCGAAACATGGGCTGACAGCATTTCAACCACTTCGCTTGTCTTAATTTCGGCATTTGCCCTTTCAATGGCGGCATCGGTTTATTGCTGGTATTCGGCGTCCTCTATGACTAACCTGTCAAATCAGTTGGCGGGTAAAGCCGTAAATATGGTAGAAAAAGTCAATGAATTGGAAACGGCTTTTGTTGATGCAAAAAAACTTGGTGATATGCAAAAGATTGCCGAAGCTGAAAAAAGCTGGAAAACACTTGACGCTCAGTATGAGAATTTGATTGCAAGATCAAATTCTGCCGACGGCTTTGCAAGATTTTTCTCATATGTCGGTCTTGCCACAACTTGTCTTACACTTGTTCTTATGGTAGTTTCGATTTGGAGCACATATAATGACTTGAAGGCATTTTACAATGTGGAATTTACTCCTATCCCGTCGAATATGGTTAACCAAAGTATTGACGAAAATGACAAAAAAGTGTACACTTATTATAAGGCAGTTAAGTGTAACAGAACCCAGCTGGGAATGGTAACTGATAATACCGAATTGCTTGGTGATCTTGGCGATCTTAACGGTGATGTCGGCAGACAGTGGGTGGCTCTTTACACTACAAAGGACAAGGCTGCAGGCGACCCGATAACGGCTGATTTTGCAGTTCAAATCGGTAACAGCGATTTGCCAAGCGACAGCACGGCTCTTTCGATTTTCTGCGAGAGTGTTGCACAAAACCTGACTAACAAAAAAGCGGGTTATACCTATGCTGATTCAAATGGCGGAATTTACCTTTTTTACGGCACAGACGAGAGTGCGTTTGCCGGCAGTGCAGTTTCAAACGGAATGTATGCACTTATCGGTGGCTGCATTGCGATTGTTGTAGGAATTGCCGGATTCTTCCTGGGCAAAGAAACAGAAAAAAAGAGGCAAAAAAAGGAAAGTGCTAAAGCATAAGATTTTAGTGTGCTCTCCGTTTAACAATAAAAACAAATCTGTCTTAAAACAATAGGGACAATACTATGAAACTTAGAAGAATTACATGTTTTTTAATTACAACAGCATTGGCACTCAGTATGAGCGTGCCGGCATATGCCGATGAAACTTGTGCCACAGTTACCTCGGGCGACAGTTCCACACCTTACACTTCGTTTGAAGAAGCGTGGAACAAAGCTGTTGAGCTCGGAAAAAGCAGTGAGGTAACAATCAAGCTTAATAAGGACTGGGAGGCAAACAGTTCGGGTTCACTCGGAGGAGGCTCCGGGTTTAAAAGCGGCGGCTTGAGCTATTCGGGTTCAAACAACCTAACTCTTGACCTTAACGGCTGTGTTATTGATAGAAACTTAATTAAGCCTCAAGAAAACGGTGCAGTTATATTTGTTAATTCAACTATGACTATTATTGACTCGAGAAGTAACGAATACACGGCGTTTGACCTTTTTAAAGGCGGTGCGATCCAAAACGGTGCAAATACAAACCGAGGCGGCGGAATAGTTGTTGCCGACAATGCAACGCTTAATTTCAACGGCGGCACAATTCTTAATTGCGTTTCAACCGACGACGGCGGTGCAATCAGTATTACAGGCTCGGGTTCAAAACTTAATGTAGACGGCGGTTCGTTTTACGGCAACCGTACTTATGACGCTTCCGGTGAATGCGACGGCGGTGCTGTTTACAGTTCAGACGCAACATTAACAATCAGTAATTCTGTGTTTGAGGGCAACTATGCCGAGGACAGCGGCGGTGCAATTTATGCAAATAACGGAAATCTCACTGCCACTTCTGTTTTGTTTAACTCCAACACATCACTTGAAGAGGGCGGAGCGGTATTTGCCGACGGAAGCCTGAAAACTACGATGACCAAATGTAAGTTTTTGAGAAACAATTCATCGGGCGACGACGGCGGTGCTGTGTACTGCGATTCAAGTAACGGAACATACCTTAAAGATTGTGAGATGTATTACAACCACTCCTCATCCGAAGGCGGAGCCGTGTATATCAATGCCGACAAGATTTTCGTTTTAGGCGGAACATATCAATATAATACGGCAGATGAATACGGCGGCGGAATATATGTTGACAGTATGTATGATATAAACGCTTCGGGCAAGGTGATTATTCAGGATAACACCTCAAAGGGCAAGGCAAGTGACCTGTGCTTGCAGGACGGAACATCAACAACCGCATATCTTTACTGCGGTGGATTTTATGAGGGCTCGTCAATTTATCTTTGCTCAAACGAAACCGGTTCCCAGCTTGCAATAAAGGGTGTGGATAAATTCCAATATACCAACTATATTCATTTTGACAGCGGATTTAAGCAGGCAAAGGTAATTTCAACGGCACTCAGCAGTGATAACATCCGTGCCGAAGCCTCAATTTTGGGCAAAGGTAATTGGAAATACATTGTTTTGTGCATTTGTGTGTTTATAATTTCCGCAGTTTTGATGCGTTATGTTAAAAAGAAGAAAGGAGCAGCAAACGATGACTGAGAGTAAGAAAAAGATATATGGTTATATTTCTGCTTCTGTTGCGGTTATTTTGGCAATTGTATTCCTGTTCACCAACTACGGTTCGGTATTCGGCGAAGTTCAGGCATATGGCTCAACATATATATCCGAGGTTCAAGTGTTTGAGGGCGACAATTTAAATGCCGCTGTACAATCTTGTGAAAAAGCCGGATTTACGCCGGTTAAGCAAAATATTAACCACTCAAATAGCGGCGATTTAAAGGAAAACGGAATTTATATTGTGGGCTATAAGACCACAGATGATAAAAGCGACAGTATAACCGGTATTTCATTGCTTCAAATGAATAACGGATATCAGGATTATACATACGGCGATATTGCTGAAAGAGCGGTTGAAAAGCTTGGTAATGTACCAACTGAATTGACTTATGCTATTAGTGAATTTGAAGAAAATTACAAAAACGGCAGTCCGGCAGCCAAAGCGGCCGTTCAGGTTCTTAACTGTTATTATGTTGAAGAACCTAATAAGCAGAAGTTTGGCGATTATTTGGTAAGCGGCGACTGCACAATTGACTTTGTTAAAAAACTTCTCTCCCGTTCGAGCACTTCGGTTGTTTCGGCATTTTGCAATGCACTTGCAGGCGGTGTTGCCGATTACGGTGTAGACAATTGGGCACAGAGAATGTGTGAAACAAAGGTAAGAGAAGAAATTAAAACCGATGAAAACAATAAAGAACTTGACCTTAAATACAAAGTTCTTGCAAATGAACTTGTAAGCGGTTTGCAATCTTTTGCCAGCGGATTTAACGATGCTCAGCAAAGATATGAGGAGAACAACCAAAAGCTTGCCGAGGTTGAAAGCGATGTAAAGAAAGACACCGAGATTTCTGACGAGACTGTAGAAGCAATGACTACCGGCGGAGAGATTCAATCGGAGGATGCCGATGCTTGCTATCTTATGGCTTATTCAATCCTTAATCAGTATGAATACGATGAAGAAACAAAGCTTGGCGACTACATTGTTTCTCTTGGTAACGCAACATATGACGAAACCGCAAATTTGAGAAAAATATATCCGCTCATTGACAGTCTTACCGACGGTCAGGTTGCGTCAATCAGAATGAACGGTATTGCACTTGCGGCATTTTATTTGGAAAATGATGAAGGTCTTCTTGAAGAAACAACAAAGCAAGTTGACCCTATCAAGGAAAAAATCGAAAAAGAAACAAAGTCCGACTGCATTTCTATTTGGACGGGTACCGACCAAACGGTTTACAATCAAAAGGTTGCTGTTACATCGGACGCTTACAGAAAGAACACGGCAGGTCAGATATACAACACATTGACTTCTCCGGACTCCGTTGATACATTTTTGTCAGAAGCAATGTCACAACTTGAAATTGCGATGGCAGTTATTACTATCGGTTACTGTATAACCTCACTTGCAACAACGCTTATTACTTATTGGGGTGCTTTTGCTATTTTCGGTGAAGCTGTTTCAATGGGTGTGTGGGCTACTTGTGTTGCCTTTATCGGTTCCGGTGCGGTAGGTACGATTTTCGGCTTGCTCGGTTGTGCATTTGTAATTCTTAATTATGTTGCCCTTGTTGCATTGATTGTAATTCTTGTTGCAATGCTTGTTAAATGGTTGTGGGACATCTTCTCTGATGATGACGACGCTGAAACATTTACTGAAATTCCTACGGTTATGTTTGACTCGGCTCAAAACAGATATGTCAGATACGATGTTGTAAAGCAAGGTTCAAGCGCCGCTAATATTAACGGCAAAAATGCAAAACGGTGGAACGCATTGTATACTACGAAGAGCCAATATGTGGGCGACCCGATTTGTTCGTCCGAAATTGACGATTTGATTAAGATTCAATATAATGACAAAACAACTCCTCAAGGCTACAGAACAGTTAACTGTTTCGGTGAAGTTGAAGCGGCAAACCTGAATGCAAACTCAAGAGCCGACGCAGCGGTTTATATGTTCTGTAAGGGTACTACAACTGAAATCAATGAGGGCGAAGAGGAAGAAGGAACGAAAAAGTATATTTCAAAGCTTTCTCTTTCAGTTGAGGAAACAGAAACTGCCGCAAAGGCAGCATTGACAAAATCAGGATATAAAATCCTTGATGTTAACTTAACTCCTGTTGTTGCTGCCGATACTTCAAATTCAAATAAGAAATATACTTATTTGGGCTATACCACAACAACAAATAAGGACGATGCCATAACCGATATTAGAATTTCTCCGAGAAATACGGCGAATGCATTTATATACGGTAACGCGTCATATGCCGCTTGCGGTACAACCATAACGGGCGACACCTTGTATTACACTTCATATAAATCAGCCGGCACTCCGATCCTTGCCGATTTGGTGGTAAAATATTCGCTTAAAGATAAGCCTGAGGGATACGAACCGATTAATATGTTCTGTGGAGGTAATGCTTTTAATTTCAATGTGGGTGATGAGGCAAGCAACGTTTTTGACTCTGAGCATTATTCTCAAAAATATTCCAATTGGAATGATACAGGCATATATCTTTATTTCTTGCCGTCTGTTACATATACTTACGGTAAGGAATACATTTCCGGTATTACGCTTGTTGCCGGTGAGCCGACCGGAAAGTTAAACAATTCGCCGGATGATTATATTAAAGCCCTTGGTTTGAATAAATTTAGCGATTTGAGCTTAACTCAGGGCTCTATGGTGAAATATTACATTAAAGGCGACGAGTTGATGAATCTTTATACAACAAGGGCTGTTGAAACATATATTTGCTATACAACTACTTTCAATCCGTACAGAGCAATATATGGCATTTCGTCTTACACATCATCACCGGGCAATGCTTCGGTACCTGCGTTTCTCGGTTCCGTAACTTCGGGTGCTTACGCGGCTTGTGATGTTATGTTTGAATTACCGAGAGCCTTAGGCACGGGCGTTTCGATTAGCAGAAGCGATTATTTGAGAGGTATTTATGCTACTCATTCATATCAGTTTGCTATGACTGCCGGTTCCACAACAGGTATATTGACATACGGCACCACACTTACAAGCATATCACCTGAGGATTATGAAGATGTTGCTTGGAAAACATCGGCTTACCGAGGTAAGGGAATATATGTTCTCGGCCCTGTTACAGGCGGAACACCGCTTTCAATCTACGATGTTCAGATTTCTTCGGATTCAACAATTCCGGAAGATTATTCAAGCATTCAAGACTTCAAAACTCCAAACAGAACCGAGCCGCATAATCTCGGCTATAACACAACCAATTCCGAGTATATACAAAGCGGTACAAACCTTACTCCTGTTTATATTTATCAAAGAGTGGCGAAAAAGACACAAAAGAAGTATATTTCTTCAATCAGCGTTGCAACTTACTCTTTGAGCAAGGTTGCCGGAGATAACCTTTCAAGTTATGATTGGAGTACTAAAAACTCGCTTAATGAATCGGGTGCGGAATACTGTGTTCAAAATCTTATGTCATCTTGCACCGATGAAATTATCGAAAGAAACCTTGCTGTTGAGTGGTCAAAATCTATGCAAGGCAAAACAAGCGGTTATGCCCCGGATACTGTTTCGTACATAGGCGTTTCAAGAACAGATTCCGAAAAGGACGCTATAAGAGGTATAATCAAGTATGTTACCGACGCAACCACCGTTCCGTCAACAATTCAGGTCGGCGGTATCAGCTATACTAAGGCGGGCGATATGGTATATGACCCTAACGGCTCGTATTACTTGTATTACACAACTTCCACCGGTGCAACTCCCGGTATGCCAATTACCTCAATCAGTGTAGGTTCAGACCCGCTCAAGGCAGGTTGCTCAACGGCTCTTTCGGCAAACAGCGTTGATGTTTCCGAAATTAAGGTCGGCGACGAGGTGTCGAGAGAAGCCTCAACGGCACAACTTTACGGTGACGCAACGGCAACCAATTTCATTTATATGGAATATGTGGACTCTACCGATTATATGGGTGCTCTTTATGTCGGTCACGGCAAAACAAAGAAAGAAGCATTGTGTGATTTGTTAACGCTTGGTTGTACCATATATGTTGATATGGATGTAAACCGAAACACAGGCGGTGAATATGTTTATATAGGCTATTCACGATACACTATGCAAGGCTCCGAACTCAGAAAGAAAGTCCCTAAATATGCTGTAAGAGATATTGTTTTAACTGTTGGTGAGCAACATCAGAAAAATATTTATGTAAACGGTGTTAAATACACCTGTGCAGTTGACGATTATTCAAATGTTAAGAATTACGACGGCAAAGAGGCTGTGTCTCTTAATTCCGGCACAGGCGGCAAGAAGATATATCTTTACTACACTACAACGCAAACAAAGGATACACCAAATCCTATTTCCAAAATTGGTTTGGCGTGCAGTGACTACGGTATGGTTAATAACGATTCCAACAAATGGGAACATATTTTTGATACCAACGGCAACAGAGTTAACTTAAACGAGGGTGCTATTTGTACGACTGACGACGGAAAGCATATTGCAGACAACAGAATTTATTTGTATGCAAGCAGAACCGATAATGCCGTTAAAGAAAGTGCTGCAGTTGATATGAATGCAATTAACAAAGAGTTTGTTGCTTATGATGTTTATGTAGAGGGAGCGTAAGATATGAAAAAAATAAAAATAATTACTTCATTATTTTGCATTTTTGCAGTTATATCTTCACTCTTTTCTATGCCGGCATATGCCGATGAAAATTCTGAAACATCTGCAAGCAAATATGTTTATACATTTAATATTAAGGTTGACAATCCTGCCAATTCAAGCGATATGGATAAAGACGCCGTTAATGTTTTGTATTTTGAATATCATTACAACGGTAAAAACGGATATCAAGATGAAAAGTCCAAAACTTTTGATATGTCTTGGAACGGAAGCAGCAATAAAAATTCCGATTTTCTGAAAGAACATTTTATCCGCCCAAATGATAATTCGTACAATACCGCCTTTACAGTAACTCTTGACGGTAAGCTTAACAGAACTTATATTAAACTTAATATGGACGGCGGTGAACGCTTGAAGTTCACTGTTGAGAGTGTTTATTGCAACGGCAAGAGAATTAACAGCAATACGGACTATGTTTCGTCGGCATACAATGATTCGACGGCAAATATTTATTGCTCAATGGAAAAATCAGTTGTTGACGAAGCAAATTCACCGTATTTTGACAGCAACGAGGATTTCCTTTCCGAAAATGAAATGAAAAAAGTTGTTAAGGGCATTAACGATGACAGCTATATCGGTCAGTTCAAGGACCAGTACGATGCCGTTATCGACCTGTCTGTTCTTGAAAAATGCGTAGGCACATCGGACGGCGACATTAATCAGTATTATTCTCATTACGATGAAGAAAGTATGTATAAGTACACATTTTACTTTAATGTGGAAAATCCGATTAATTTAAACGATGCCGATTACGACGAGGTGGAAACATTTTACATTGAAATAAGTTATACCGACCAAAACGGCTACGGCAGTAACAAGACCTATACTCTTGATATGGCGTACAATAAAGATTTGAAGAGAAATCTCAATCAAAAGTATTTGAGTCATTTTGAGAAATATAACGACAATGCATATAACACACATTTCTCTCTTTGGATTCCGGGAATTATAACCAATGTAAAGTGCAAACTTAATATGAGCGGCGAAAAATTATGTGCTTACTTTGAAAAGGTTACTTTGAATTCGCTTGCCGTTAATAACGACAGGGATTATGTTTCATCAACATATTATGATTCGAGTGCATCATTTTCGTGTAGCGTCCCGGCTTCGCAGATTATGCTCAAGGGTGCAACATTGCCTGAGGAATACAGTACAAGTTTGACTGACCAATACGGTGCTATAGTTTCAAAGAAACTTTACAATCAAACAAAAGAGGATATGAACCGATATTCGTATCACGAATAAAATAATAAATAAAAAAGATTGTCTCGCAATTTTTGTGAGGCAATCTCTTTTTGTGTTCTGAATGTATTATTGAAGTTTTGACTTTTGCATTGTTAGCAATTTGGTGCTGATAAGAAGTATTACAGGGAACAGGGTGGCAACTAAAATACCGATTTTTAGGTTGTTGTTTGCACCCGATGACACAAATCCGACAAGGCTCGGACCTGCGGTACAACCGAGGTCACCGCCGAGTGCAAGCAGTGCAAACATTGCCGTTCCGCCTTTGGTAAGCATCGCCGATGAAATCGAAAATGTACCCGGCCACATAATTCCTACGCAGAAGCCGCAAATCGAACAGCCTATAAGCGAAAGTGCCGGTATTGGCGAAAGCGACACGATTAAATATGACGCGATACATACGACGCACGAAATCGGAATTAATTTCTTTTGCGAAATTTTGTCACCGAATTTGCCGTAAAGTGCTCTTGATGTGCCCATAAGAAGTGCGAATGACAGCGGACCCGCAAGGTCGCCGACGGTTTTTGAAATGCCGAGACCTTCTTTTGCGAAGGTTGATACCCATTGCGAAATTGCCTGTTCGCTTGCACCCGAGCAAACCATCATAATAAAGAGAATGATGAACACTTTTGAGGTGAAAAGCTCTTTTATGCTCATACCTTTTTCATCGGTATCGATAAGACTTGCTATTGGTACTTTTGTAAAAACAACACCGTTGATTATTGGCAATATTGCCCAAATAACAGCGACTATTCGCCAATTTTCGATGCCGAAAAGATTGAAAAACAGTGTGCTGAGAAGAACAACCGCCATATGCCCCCAGCAGTAAAACGAGTGCAAAAGGCTCATCGCTTTTTCCTTGTTGTCGGTCGGACAGGCTTCAACTATCGGGCTGACGAGAACTTCGAGGATTCCGCCGCCTATTGCGTAAATCATTACCGAAATCAAAAGTCCGACAAACGGGCTCGGTAACACAAACGGCAAAACGGCGAGGCTTGCCAAACCGATTGCCGACATAAAGTGAGCAGTAACCATTGATGTGCGGTAGCCGATTTTGTCTATAACTTTTGCCGACAGCAGGTCAACCAAAAGCTGAACCGTAAAGTTGAACGAAATGAGCAGCGTTATCTGTGAAAGCGGTATATCGAATTCGTCCTGAAAAGTTACAAATAACAGTGGTGCAAAATTGTTGACTATTGCCTGAACTATGTATGCTGTGAAGCAAGCGTTGACGGTTGACTTGAAATTCTGTTTCATATTTTTACCTTATTTTAAAAAATAATGTGCATATTGTCATACACACATCAATTCTATTATATCATAAAAAAGGAATTTTACAATACTTTTATTAGTTTGCAATACAGGGTATAATGATTATAGAGAGATAATATATTACTCTCGGTAAGGAGGCAAACCATATGATTAATATTACAGCAAGAGGTTTCGATTTAAAGCAGGGCGCAAAGGACGGCATTGAAAAGGAACTTAAAAGAATAGAAAAAATGTTGCCCGACAATGCAACATTTGATGTTACTCTCAGCAAGGAACGCGGAGAATACGAATGTGACATTACGGTGAAAAATGTGGGCTCGTTTGTCAGAGGTGAAGCGAGAGCAGACCGCATTGAACCCGTTGTTGATATGGCAGTTGACGATTTGAAGCGTAAGCTTCGCAAACTCAAGACTTTCTTTGTTGACAAAAAACGCAAAGGCGGAATTGATGAAATCGCAACTGCGTTCGATGATTTTGACGAGGATGTTTCAATGGATGATTTTGACCAAGTTTATTATGACTCGGTTGATGTCAACAGAGTTAAGCACATCACTCCGAATACAATGACTGACGATGAAGCAATCGTTCAGATGGAAATGCTCGGACATACATTTTTTGTATATCTCGGTATTGACGGTGAAACAAAAGTAGTTTACAAGCGTAAAAACGGTTACGGCGTTCTCGTTTGTGACTGATTCATAATGATTAACTCAAAAAATACGATGCGGTCGAGCGACTGCATCGTATTTTTGTATATTAGAGCATGTAAAATAAAGTGTGTAAGTTAGAAAACAACTTGCACATTTTTTGTAAT
>CAVLCA010000036.1:0-11681 GCA_963661495.1 bacterium | reverse complement strand
TACCTCCAATCCAAATATTTATAAGTTTAGCATTATTATTTATCCTTTTCAAGTACATATAAATCATAAAATTCGAAGGCGTAAACAGTAAAAATGCGGAATTCAAAAAAATTATAAAAAAATTTCAAAAAAGCCTTGACATCTTCCTCGTAAAGTGCTATTATGTGTAAGCACTCGAGAGAGAAAGACATTCCTCCTTAGCTCAGTCGGTAGAGCACTCGGCTGTTAACCGAGTTGTCGTTGGTTCAAGTCCAACAGGGGGAGCCACATAAAAGACACACAAATGTGTGTCTTTTTTATTTTTTTATTTTATGTAGTTTATCAACAACTGCTCCACGGAAATCGTGGAGCAGTTCTCTTTTACTGATTATTCTGCATTATACTCGGTTTATTTTGCAAGCATTGGAGTTGAGAGGTATCTGTCACCTGAGTCAGGAAGGATAACAACGATATTCTTGCCCTTATTTTCAGGACGCTTTGCAACCTGTGCTGCTGCCCAAAGAGCCGCACCTGAGCTGATTCCCACCAACGCACCTTCGAGTGCCGGGAAGTTTGCACCGAATTCAAAAGCTGCTTCATTCGGTACTGTAATAACCTCATCGTATACCTTTGTGTCAAGAGTGTCCGGAACAAATCCTGCACCGATACCCTGAATCTTATGTGCACCGCCCTTACCTGTTGTGAGAACCGGTGAGGTTTCCGGCTCGAGAGCGATAACCTTTACATCAGGATTTTTTTCCTTGAGATATTTACCTGTGCCCGATACTGTACCGCCTGTACCGACACCGGCGATAAAGATATCTACTTTACCGTCAAGGTCATTCCAAATTTCCGGACCTGTTGTTTCATAATGTGCCTTTGGGTTTACCGGATTTACGAATTGACCTGCAATAATTGAGTTTGGAGTTTCCTTTTGCAATTCTTCGGCTTTTGCGATTGCACCTTTCATACCGAGTGTTGCATCAGTGAGAACAAGTTCTGCACCGTAAGCTTTCATAAGATTTCTTCTTTCAACGCTCATTGATTCCGGCATTGTAATAACAACATTGAATCCTCTGGCAGCTGCATAAGCCGCAATACCGATACCTGTGTTGCCCGATGTCGGTTCAATAATTGTTGAGCCTTCCTTGAGCTTGCCTGTTGCAACTGCGTCATCAATAATTGCCTTAGCAATTCTGTCTTTAACCGAACCTGCCGGGTTAAAGTATTCAAGCTTGGTGTATACATTTGCTTCAAGGCCGTAAGCCTTTTCAAAATTGTTTACCTTTACAAGTGGTGTGTTTCCGATTGTGTCGGCTACTGATTGATAGAGTGCCATAATAAATTTCCTTCTTTCATTTAATTGGGATTATCGCCCGGGTGAAAGCCGAGGTTTCATCTCGTTTTGTTTTGTTGTGAACTCATAATAGCACACAATACCCACTATGTCAATAGGTTTTGTGGAATTTATTAAAAAATTTTTTGAGAAGCCCATTTGTAACTGATTTTTAGCAATACTTTCGGCAATATATAATGTATATAATACAAAAGTAATGATAAATAATAAGTTAGCTTTTATATAGAAAACAAAAGAATACACGAGAAAACAAGAGCAAGCGGAAATTATTTTAATTTAAGTGTTGACTATTTTTCGACTTTGTGGTAGTATATCGGGGCAATCAAAAATGATTTAGATTTATGAATCAAAAGATTAAGAATTTATTCGGAGGAAAAGACTATGTCAACATTTATGCCAAAAGCTGACGAAATCGAACGCGCATGGTATGTTATTGATGCTGCTGACAAGCCACTCGGCCGTGTAGCTGCAGAAGCTGCTGTTCTTCTCAGAGGCAAGCACAAGCCAATTTTCATGCCAAATGTAGACTGTGGCGATTTCGTTATCATTATCAACACAGACAAGGCTGTACTTACAGGCGACAAGCTCAACAAGAAGCACTACTATCATCACTCAGGTTACATCGGAAACCTCAAGGATGTTAAGTACGGCACACTTATGAAAGAAAAGAGCGATTTCGCTATGCAACTTGCTGTAAAGGGTATGATTCCTGATACAACACTCGGCAGAAAACAGCTCACAAGATGCAGAATTTACAAGAACGCAGACCACAAGCATGAGGCTCAGAAGCCTGTTGCTTACGAATTATAAGGGAGGTATATAGATTATGTACGAATCAAATCCTTATTTCTATGGAACAGGCAGACGCAAGGAGTCTGTTGCTCGTGTACGTGTATATGCAGGTACAGGTAAAATCATTATCAACGACAGAGACATCGACGATTATTTCGGTCTTGACACACTCAAGCTCATCGTTCGTCAACCTCTCACTCTTACAGAGACAACTGAAAAGTTTGACATCGTTTGCCGCGTAAACGGCGGTGGCGTTTCAGGTCAGGCAGGCGCAATCCGTCACGGCCTTTCAAGAGCTCTTCTTCAGTATGACGAATCACTTCGCCCGACTCTCAAGAAGGCAGGTTTCCTCACTCGTGACCCTCGTATGAAGGAAAGAAAGAAATACGGTCTCAAAGCCGCTCGTCGTGCACCACAGTTCTCAAAGAGATAATCAATTCAAAATTATCACGCAACGCTTCCGATTTGGAGGCGTTGTTTTTTATATGCTCATTTTACATACTCATATATTCTCAAAAATAAAACAACAAACCGCCTGAAATCGATTTGTTGCTAAATTTCATATTTATTTAACTTTAACCTGCTGAGGAGACTGTGCTTTCTTCTCTGACTGCAACACGCTTGATATCTGCACCGAGGGCGGTGAATTTTTCCACAACATCTTCATAACCGCGTTCAACATAAATCGTATCTTCCACAGTTGTGGTGCCTTCGGCAACCAAGCCTGCTATAATCATAGCCGCACCCGCACGAAGGTCGGTAGCTCTAACGGTTGTGCCGTCAAGCTGATGAACCCCGACAATAACTGCAACTTTACCGTCAACCTGAATATCGGCTCCCATACGAAGAAGTTGCTGAACATACTGAAAACGGTTGTCCCATACGCTTTCGGACAGAATACTCGTTCCGTTGGCAATTGACAGTAAAACCGCCATTTGAGGTTGCATATCAGTTGGAAAACCCGGGTGAGGCATAGTTTTCACATTACATTTTGTAAGTTCCTTAAATCTCGTTACACGGACAGCGTCATCATATTCGATAACTTCCGCACCTGCTTCTTCAAGCTTAGCGGTAATTGATTCAAGGTGCTTCGGAATTACATTTTTAACAAGAACATCGCCGCCGCAAGCCGCCGCCGCAACCATATATGTGCCGGCTTCGATTTGGTCGGGAATGATTGAATATGTGCAGCCGTGCATTTTTTCAACACCGCGGATTTTGATAACATCGGTACCCGCACCTCTTACATCTGCACCCATCGAGTTAAGGAAGTTTGCAAGGTCAACAATATGTGGTTCTTTTGCCGCATTTTCAATAACCGTAAGACCTCTTGCCTTAACTGCCGCAAGCATAATATTGATTGTTGCACCTACGGAAACAACATCCATATAAACCGGTGTGCCGACAAGCTTGTCTGCCTTTGCACAAACCACGCCGTCAATAATTTCAACCTGTGCACCGAGCATCTTAAATCCTTTAACATGCTGATCGATAGGTCTTACACCAAAATCGCATCCGCCCGGAAGTGCTACATCGGCTTTGCTGAATCTGCCGAGCATTGCACCAATCAAATAATAGCTTGCTCTGAAATGCGAAGTAAGCTCATACGGAATGCTTTGGTAAGTAATATTTGTTGTGTTAATATCCAAAGTGTTTTTGTTTACAACTTTAATCTCTGCACCCATTCTGCTGAGAATTTCGATAATCAACTGAACATCGCTGATTTTAGGAATATTCTCAATTCTGACAGTATCTTCTGCCAAAAGTGCTGCCGGGATAATAGCTACAGCCGCATTTTTTGCACCGCTGATATTAACTTCTCCGAACAATTCGTGTCCGCCGTTAATAACAAAATTATCCACGCTTTTCCCTCCCGTTCGCAAGGTAATCTTATATGTAAAAAAGTAGAAATCAAATTAAATGTAAAAATTATATGCTTGCTTATATTCATTATGCATAAATTCATACATATTGAATTATAACAAATTAACAAACCAAAGTGAACAAAAAATCACTCATTTTTACAAAATTGTAATTTATACAAAATCTAAATATATTGCTTTTTAGCCGTTGTTATACAACATATTGTGTACAGCTATTTATCGCTGCACAATTCGCTATATTTTGTAGCTAAACAAGTAACAAAAGAGTAACACATTATTACAAAGATGTCAATGCCTTTTGCAAGATTTACGACGAATTGTAAAAAGTTACCAAATATTCGCAAAATCACAGTCTAAATTTTGATTTTATTTGATTTTATATTATTAATATGATATATTATGAGCGTAATAAACAAGGTAATTAGTGTGAATTAAAGCATTAATTCGGATTGGAAAAATTATGAAAATCGGCGATTTACAATTTACAAATATTGCATTTTTGGCACCCATGGCAGGAATAGCCGATAGAGCATTCCGAGAATTGTGCACACAATTCGGAGCGGCATACACCGTAACGGAAATGGTTTCGTCAAAAGGATTGACAATGGGCGACAAAAAAAGCGGTGAACTGCTTACAATAGGCTCGGAACGGCCGTGCGGTGCACAAATATTCGGTGACGACCCCGAAATAATGGCTCAGGCGGCTTTAAAATGCCTTAAATACGCCCCGAATGTTTTAGACATAAATATGGGTTGCCCGGCTCCGAAAGTCGCTATGAACGGCGGTGGGGCAAGCCTTATGAAAAATCCTCAGCTCGCTTATGAAATCACGAAAGCTGTTGTCGGGGCGGTTGATATTCCGGTAACGGTGAAAATTCGTAAAGGTTGGGACGACGAAAACATCAACGCAGTTGAAATGGCTCTTCTTGCACAAAAAGCCGGAGCAAGTGCAGTTGCCGTTCACGGCAGAACAAGACAGCAGATGTACAGCGGTACGGTTGATTATCAAATCATTTCCGATGTCAAAAAAGCACTTGATATTCCTGTTATCGCAAACGGAGATGTAACCGATGAGCAATCTGCGGCTATTATGCTTGAAAAGACAAATGCCGACGCTTTAATGATTGGCAGAGGTACACTCGGCAATCCGTGGGTATTTGCAAAAATCAACGCTTATCTTTCGGAATGCAGAGTTTTGCCGGAACCGTCAACGATTGAAAAAATGAATGTTATGCTAAAGCATATTCAAAAAATAATAGACTACAAGGGCGAATACACCGCAATGCGAGAAGCCCGACACCACGCCGCATATTACACAAAAGGTATGCGAGGCGGTGCAAGGCTCCGTGCCGAAATCAGCAAATACGAGCACTTTGAGCAGTTGCAGGAATTGTCCTACCGTATAATCAAGGAGGCAGAATATGATACTTAAAAACTGCACATTTTTTAACGAAGAATTTGAAAAAGAATTCGGTGACATTAAAATCAAAAACGGCAAAATTGCCGAAATCGGAATTTTTGATACCGAAAGCGAAGAAATAAAAGATATGACAGGCTCAATCGTTCTCCCGGGATTTATTGACATTCACATCCACGGCGGAGCGGGTGCAGACTTTTCCGACGGCAAGCCGGACAGCACCGACAAAATCAGCACCTATCTTGCAAAGCACGGCGTTACATCGTTTTGCGGAACGACAATGACTTTATCGCACGAAAAGCTCAAAAAAATTGTTACTGCCGCAAAAGACTACACGGCACCGAAGTCAAAACTTGTAGGTATAAATCTTGAAGGTCCGTACATTGCCGAATCCAAAGCCGGTGCTCAAAACAGAGAATTTATCCGTCCGGCAAGTATTAAAGAAGTTGACGAATTGCTCTCGATTAACGACAAAATCAAGCTTATCACCATCGCTCCCGAAGCAAGCGACACGCAGGATTTTATCACAAAAGAAAAGCGAAATTTGACGATTTCTATCGGTCACAGCTGTGCAAATTCAAGTGAGGCAAAAAAAGCCATAGCGTACGGTGTTAATCACGCAACTCATCTTTATAATGCAATGACGGCAATGACCCACCGTGAAGCCGGAATTGTAGGTACGGTTCTCGACAGCAATATTACAGCCGAACTCATTTGTGACGGCGAGCACATCTGCCCTGCTGTTTTGAGAAACTCATTCAAAATTTTAGGCGAGGACAGAGCCTGTGTTATCAGCGACTCTATGCGTGGTGCCGGTCTCGGAATCGGTGAATACGAACTTGGCGGTCAGATGACATATGTCAAAGAGGGATACAAGGTTGCAAAACTTGCCGACGGCACAATTGCCGCTTCAATCACGAATGTTTTTGACGAATTCAAAAATCTTCTTGAATTTGGAATAGATTTCAAAACCGTGCTCAAATCTTGCACAATTAATCCGGCAAGAGTTATCAAAGAGGATAATACTATCGGCTCAATCGCAGTCGGCAAATGTGCCGATTTTGTTGTGACCGATGAAAAATTCAACATAAAAGAGGTTTATATCAATGGAACACTCGCTTAATATCGTACTCATAGAGCCAGAAATTCCGCAAAACACGGGCAATATTGCAAGAACCTGTGCCGCAACAGGTGCAAGACTTCACCTTGTCGGTCCTATGGCTTTTCACATCACCGACAAACAGGTAAAAAGAGCCGGTCTGGATTATTGGGACAAGCTCGACATCACATTTTACGACAGTACGGAAGAATTTTTTGAAAAGAACAAAGGCGGAACATTTTATTATTTCTCCACCAAAGCCGAGCAGGCACATTCGGATATTGAATATCCGAACCATTGCTACCTTGTTTTCGGCAAGGAAACAAAAGGCTTACCCGAGGAATTGCTCAAAGCCAATCACGACTTTTGCGTGCGTATGCCGATGAGGGGAATTATCAGAAGCCTGAATCTCTCAAACGCCGTTGCAATCGGCACATACGAGGTTCTCCGCCAATGGGATTATCCCGAGCTCGTGCAAAAAGGTCAACTTCATAATTTGAAGTGGTAAAACAAGTTAATACACAAACAGCGGAGCAGTATAAATTTTCTATACCGCTCCGCTGTTATTTTATTTATCAAACAAATCTTCCATTGCTACTCCGAGAATTTTTGAAGCATAGTACACTTCTCTGTCTGTAGCCAATCTTAACTGTCCTTCCAACTTTGAATAGCTTGTAGGATTTATATCCAAACCCATAACTTGCATTTTAGATATAAAATCTTTTTGTGAAATACCTTTACTTTTTCTTATCCGTTCAATATTTTTTCCGACAATATTACAATTTCCGTAATCTTTTTTTCGTGTTTTCATCAAACCACCCCATATTGTGAATTATATTTTGAAAACATATTGACAAAATTCCGTTACAGAATTATAATGATATTAAAATTCCATATTAGAATTTTAAGACCGCTGTGTTATCACTTATTAAACACAATATTGGATATATGATTATTTTTTTCATTTCAACGAAGTTGAAATATAAGTCAAGAGGAGACAACGATGTCGCATACTGTTATTGAAATAAACTGTCCGGGTTGTGGTGCACGGGTTTCAACCGAGCAAAAGGAATGTGAATGGTGTCATAAGCCGATTATCATTTCTACATTCAACAGTGTATATTCAATGCCCATACCGGAAGTCAATAAATTTGCGAGTGCATACAGCAAAGCGTTATCTGAAAATCCGGATAATGCAGATTTAAACAATTCAGTAGCAATGTGTTATTTAAAACTGAAATTATATGACAAGGCACTGCCTGCTTTTGAAAAAGCAATGGAAGCTAACTTTGAAAATTCAGAAATGTTTTTTTATGCCGCAATTTGCTTGTTAAAAGGGAAAAAAGCATTTTTACAAAACAGACCTACAATAGACAAAATCGAAGAGTACATAAATGCCGCAATAATGATTGAACCACGCGGTATCTATTACTATTTTCTCGCTTATATTAAATACGATTATTTCAGCAGAAAATATTTTAAAACTTCACCAACATATAGCGAAGCATTAAATTCCGCTAAACAACAGGGTTACTCGTCATATGATGTTGAACAACTGTTTAACATTTTAGGAGTTGAAAAACCAAATATATTATAAAATAATGCCGTAATAAACATATATAAAATCGGAGGTAATGTGATGGCTTATACAGAACAAGATATCAAACGCTTATGCAAAGGCAGAACAGCAGAACAAAAAAAGGTTATCAGATACTTTTTAGGCGGCGGAGGCTGTCTGCAAAAGTCTATGTCGGATGAAGAATATGATAATGCAGTGACAGCAAAAGCAAGAAGTATTGACTTTAAGCAAAAAGCTCTTGATAAAATCGGAATTGACGAATCTCAGGTAAATGAAATTGAGCCTGTTCATTTTGAAGGCTACCATTTCAGCCAAAACAAGACCTATGCAAAATGGGGCAAAGATCGCAAATGGAGAAGCTCTGCGTATCAGATATCTTGGATTTTCTTTTCCGATGTCCAGATTTATGTATATCAATATACATTCAATATGGATGAAGACGGTAAAAAGGAATCTACCGAAGAATATTTCTATAAAGATATTACAAACTTTTCAACTTCTTCCGATACAATAGAAAAAGAGGTACTTGATAAAATCAATTGTAAAGGCGAGGCTGTATATACACGCAAAAATGTTGATTCCAACAGATTTGCAATAGTAGTTCCCGGAGACAAATTCTACTGTTCTATGGAACAGTCTGACTATACCGAACGAGCAATTCAAGGTATGAAAGCAAAGCTTAGAGAAAAGAAAAGTTAATTTATTCAATAACATTTATGTAGCGGCCTATTAGCCAAAACGCAAAGGGCGATACTATGAAAATACCAAGCCAAGAAGAACAGATAATTGCAGAAAAATATGTGCTTGAAAGACCTTTAAACAGGCCTCGCACAAATGCCAAAACAGCTATAAAAAAAGTAATGGCATATTTATTGTTATCTTTTGCATTAGGAGTAACAATACTCTATCTGTTTACTTGGCTTGGTATTTTTAAATCATTTCCCGAAAAAATAACTGCTTTTAAAATGCAACACCCGGTTCTTTTTAATATGTTGTTTATAATATTAATTTACATTTTAACGGGAGTGCTTTGTTTAAAAAAAGCCGTTATATTATGCATAGAACTTTATCAGCACTATGCTCCTGAAGAAATAAGGCGGAGATGTTTGTTTAAACCGACTTGTTCCGAATATGCTATACTGGCAATAAAAAAATACGGATTAATTATCGGATTAGTCAAAACTTACAAACGATTATTCAAAAAATGCAGAGGAAATATTTACGGAATAGACTATCCGTAAACACAATAATCAGACAATTTAAAGTTTATAAAGCCTTTAAGAAAGATGAAAAGAGGTAAATATATGTCACTTTTTAATAAAAATCCAAACGAGACAGCCTATACAGGAAACAAAAAACACTGGACCGATGTCATTAAGAACAGCGGATCAGGTGAAATGCTTATCTGGCGTCAACCTGAAGAAGATTTTAACACTAATTCTACATTAATCGTTATGCCCGGTGAAGAAGCTGTTTTTATTAAAGATGGTAAAATTGAACAAGTTTTTAAAAATGGTACTTATAAGCTATCAACCAAAAACTATCCATTCATCAGCAGATTAATAAATGCATTTTCGGGAGGAATAAGTACATTTAATTGTGTTGTCTACTTTCTTCGAAAAGCCGACAGTAAGGAAATTCGTTGGGGAACAGAAACCCCTATACAAGTTAGAGATAAAGTTTGGGGAGTACGAACCGACGCACGAGTAAGAGGTGCGTACAAAGTAAGAATCGAAAATCCCGTAACATTTTTAGAGACATTGATTGGTAACAATATTTCGTTTCAATTGCAAGAAGAACTTGATGAATTTTTTGCAAGCGAATTTCAAGGAAAAATAAAAACATCAATGTCAAAATTCTTAAATTCATTAGATCAAGAGCTTATTGGAATAGATGCTTACATGGACGAACTGTCCGAAAAAATTATGCCGTCAATTGATAAAATAGTTTCTGATTACGGATTAAAATGTGTCAAATTTTCACTTGCGGGACTTGATGTTGATACAACTAAATACGACGCTATTGACGCTTCACAAATCAATCTTATAGCAAGAAAACGAAATTACCAAGGAGACAAATCCGGACTTGATATTTTGGGTAATGATTGGGAAAAGGTTCAGGTTTTTGGTTCTTTCAAAGATTTGGCAAACAATCCCGCTTCCGGTGGCGTCGCTGCTGCAGGAGCAGGAATAGGACTGGGAGTAGGTGCGGCAAATATATTTGATTCTCTCACTCAACAAATGTCTGCACCGGCAACTGATACGGTCAGTCAAGAAAATTCAGTTCCTGCTTCAAATCAATCAAGCGAAGATTCGTTAAACTCTTTAAAATCTCTCAAAAAAATGTTAGATGAAGAACTAATCAGTCAAGAAGAGTATAATGCGAAAAAAGCAGAAATTTTAAGCAGAATATAAGAATTGCACAAAAAACCAACAAACAAAAACGCTGAAATCTCAAGTCATAGAATTTCAGCGTTTTGCGTTACGACGATATTATTATATACACCCCGCCGTTGGAATTATCCCGAACTCGTACAAAAAGGTCAACTTCATAATTTGAAGTGGTAAATAGCTCTGTCAATAAAAGTGTACAAGTTTTTCAAAAAAGTATAAATTCAAGTTTATGCAGGGATATTAAGTGGAGCGAAGCGAAACGAAATATCCCTGCATAAACGGCTCAAATCGTTTGCTCGTATTTTTCGATACGGGCACTGATTTTTCGTTTGTGGCAATGATGTTTAACATTCCGATTGTCGGAGGTTCAACGGGTTACGCAGTCGGCGGAACCTGATTGCCATACTTTTGGGACCCGAGGCGGCGTGCCTGTCGGTCAGCGTAACGCTGATTTTGCAAGCGTTGCTGTTTGGCGACGGCGGTGTGCTTGCAATCGGTGCAAACTGTTTTAATATGGCTTTTATGTTGCCGTTTGTCGGCTATGCCGTGTATAATCTTATTGCCCGAAAAATCAAAAATAAAAACGGAAAGGTTGAATGGGAGAAGGCAACCTCTCTCTAACACAAAATATAAAAACTTTTCAAAATGAGTATACTAAGAATATGGCAAGTAGCGGAAAGGAAAACATTGTAGGGAATGCCGAGACGGCATTCCGATGTAAAAGATAAAAAAAGAACCATCCAAAAGTGAACAAGTCCGTAAAAAATGGACAATAGAAAAAAGAGCCCTCCTATGGTAGAATTAAAGAAACTATCACAGGAGGGATTTTTAATGCCAAGAAGTTATCAACACATAAGCAATTATGAAAAAGAAATCTTAGAAATGAAAGCACAAGGATTGACTCAAAAGGAAATAGGAGCAAAACTTGGATTCACAAAAGATCAAGTACATAATTTTATTACACGATATAATAAAAAGCAACGAAAGATAAAAGCAGGCATTGCAATTAGAACAAAAGGCAGACCTTGCAAAAGCGATAACGGAATACCGCCATCAATACAAAGACTGGATAAGCTTTCACAAATGCGATATGTGATGGCAAGCAAAGACAGATACATTGAACGATTGGAAATGGAAAATGAGTTAATGCGGGATTTTCTCTCGCTCACAGAAAGGAAGTGA
>CAVLCA010000035.1:0-11888 GCA_963661495.1 bacterium | reverse complement strand
AAAAAACAGTCATTTCAATGTATAAAAGAAATGGCTGTTTTTCGTTGTTTTGGGAGTATTTCATATTTTTTCATCTGTTTCGTAATGCGCAGGCCGTCGGTTCGAGTCCGACTATCAGCTCCAAAACCTGCTTAAACATTGCGTTTTTGCAGGTTTTTTCATTTTCCGAAATGAATTTCAAAATAAACTTTTTTCTATTCTTTTCCAATAAAGCCTAAAGCATTATGTACTAAATTTTATTGATGTGATTTTAGAAAAAATTATAATTTTTTAGATAAGATAAAAAGCGGACATAATTTGAGTTATCATATAAACAGCAGAAAAAAACATAAAATGTGGACCGAGTTTGTTTTCGTATTCGATATTATATATTAAAGCGGAAAGTGCTCTTACAAATTATTTTTCGGAGGTTTATTATGAGAATCAAAAATCCAAATGCAAAAAAAGAAAACTTTATTGTAGCCGTTTCATCGGTTGTGATGGTGGTGTTGTTGCTCATCATATTCGGTTTGAGCGGTATTGAAAATTTCTTTTCCCAACCGATTGCGTGGAAAGAGCCTGATTATATAACAATCACAGCGGCAAATTATGTGCCCGACAGTTATATAGAAAATTGCGGCAAATTGAATTTTTTTATCACAAATGAATCACGCAATAATATAAGTTCCTACAAATTTTTTGTTAATTTATATGGTGAGGAAATTGTGATTAACTGTTCTAAAAATCTTGAACCGTATTCAGTTACAGATTTTAGCGTTGGGATTGCAAGCGATGAGGTTAATTACAAATCGTTGGACGCTAATGTTGTAAGCAAGGAAAATTTTGAAAAAATTAAAAATATAAAATGTGGAGATGTAGAATTTAAAACTTCTTACCTATTAGCTACTGACGGAAAGTATTTGATTAATAATAACGGTATGCAACGAATTCTTGCAATATTTGTGCCGTCATTGGTCTTGGGTCTTGTCGGCTTTCTCGAAATCATAAAAACAAAATGGCTGCGTATGTTTTTCAAGTTCTGCGGTATGCCGGTTGTTGCCGCTTTTTCAATATTTATGATTTGCGGTTATCTTGTTAATTCCGATCTTGCACCTCAAGTTACAAGCAATACTAACGCAAATGCTGCAAAGCAGAGATACAGAGAAGCATCAAACAGAAAGCGTGGCGCTGTTGCACGAGGCGACAAAAATGCCGAGGCACTTGCTCAAAGAGAAATGGATAAGGCTATGGCAGATATGATGAGGGAAAGCGGAAAAGTTTCTGCTGCAAGTGCACAAAAATTTAAGAATGCCGCATCAAATTATGCCGGTGCAAGAATGAGCGGTACAAATGATACTTTAGCTTCGGCAACTCATAACAGAGAGACAGCTTTTGCGGATATGATTTCGCCAAACAGCAACGCAAACAGAAAATTTAAGGAAGCATCAAATGCAAAGCGTGGCGCACATTCAAAAGATTTAGAGGCTTCTGCGCAAAAGAAAATGGATGACGCCTTAGCTGATATGCTCAGCGGTAAAAATTGATGAATGTTGTAATTAACTGTTTGGTTTGTTATAATTAGGAGGGCGATAAAAATGTTTAAAGGTGTATATGAAGGTAAAAATGCAAAATACCAAAGTAAAAGAATACTCATATTAGGTGAGTCGCATTATGACAAAGACGGGTATAATGATTTTACTACCGATTCAGTAGTTCAAAATTTTTATTCAAATCCAAGAGAAAAGAAATATCAATTTTTTCATAAAATTGCTAAATGCTTTTTTGAAAATGTAAAGAATATTGATGATGAATTTGAATGTTTTTGGAATAATGTGTATTTTGCAAATTATGTTGACGAATTATGTGGCATAGGTGATTCAAAAGCTAAAAATTTGATTAAAAGTAACAGAAAAAAATACAATAATGAATTGTTTGAATTTATAAACAAAAACGAAATTGATATAGTATTCGTATTCGGCAGATCAGTTTATTATAATTTGCCAAACTATTCAAAAAATAAAACAGTTACTGAAAAACAACCAGATTTAGATAACGGCAATATTTTTGTGGGTAGCAGAAGAGATTT
Organism: bacterium; assembly: GCA_963661495.1. Taxonomy (GTDB): domain Bacteria; phylum Bacillota; class Clostridia; order Oscillospirales; family Acutalibacteraceae; genus Eubacterium_R. The sequence goes on along the minus strand of CAVLCA010000035.1, from coordinate 9,823 downwards.
TATAAGTCATTGTGTTTATCTAAAATGTGAACAACATAAAAATGTAAAAACAGTGCTAAAGAGAAATGTTCACATTTATGGACTTCGGCACCCCTCGGCACAATGTGGTTTTAATGTTGAGAATTATAAACCATATTTGAAAAATTTAATCTAACACTTTAACACCACGGTGAGAAATCGCTGTGGTGTTTTATTATGCCCGAAATTCGGCACATAGCATTTTATATAATCACATCAAGAAAGGGTGATGATATGAAACAAGGCGTGTTTTGGGTAATTGATAATAATCTGCTTGCAATTCCGTTTGATAAAAGTAAATATCCCGATGGCATTGCAAAATCGGGAGATACATATAATCACGAAAAACTGTGGAAATATGTTAAGTCACAAAATTGCAACAAGCCGTATAATTACTACCCTCGTGGCAGGGTTGTCAAAGGAACTAAAAACAAAGCGATTGTTTATATGAACCCAAATATAACAAACGAGTTTATTCCAAACATAAGAGAATCGTTTGAAATTAAGGACGAACCGATTATTAAGTTAGATTACAGCAAGCATTATAAATGCTGTTTAGATTAGGAGGATAATATGGATATTTTACAATTTGTAAATTCAAACGCAATAAGAAATCATTTGAAAAAAATCAATTATCAATTTTACACTTTGGAGGCTGCATGGCTCATTTATCATTCATATAACCACTCTGTTTATGAAAAATTTGATGCCTACGAAGAACTTATGAAAGAATATCCGGATTGCAGAGTTGAAGAAAGATTGCACACTCCGGCGCAGGATAGCCTGTTTGAGTATCTGAAAAACTATATCAAAGCGTACAAAAAAGCCATTTATGAATTTGAAGCACCGGGTTCAGTCTATTCTATTGAGGTAAAGCATTTTGATCGTGAAATAGATTATACTGTTAAGACAATGTTTACTAATTTGGATGCTGTTAGAAAGCAATGCAAAATTGAAAGGGACGATGAAAATCCCGGCGATATAAAGAATTTTGTAATAAGCAAATATATACCTGAAGGTGAAAAAAGCGGGTTGTGTGTTCCGCAACAAATGGTTTTGAAAGGAGCTGATTTAAAACCCATTTACGTTGATTTTCGAAATGGTGTTAGATACAACTTACTCGGAGATCTTTGTCTGGATTTCCCTATGCCGTTTAAGAAAGGCGATATTGTTTGGGACAAACATCATAAATTTACCCCTGTTGTTTTTTTATCAATTTGCTATGAAAATATAAGCAATAAAGATTATATATGCTTAAAAAAAACCGGCGACGAGACGGACATGACTTATGAATCCTACTGCATAATTAACAGTAATACAATATTTAGAGATACAGATTACAACTATATGGATTTGGAATATTATCCTTATGAATTAACCGATAAACACAAAACCTTACTACTAATCAGTCGGTTTTTGAAAGGTGATATTGATATCGGCTCATGTTGCAATGCTTTTCATAGCTTATCTTTAAGAGATTGCGCAGAAAAATCGATGTCGAAAAGATATACTGATAAACTTACGGAAGAGTCAAGAGTAAAAGAGAATAATACATACAAAAAATATATTGATAAATTTATGCCATCTGATGAAATGCGAAACTACTTAAAGACGCAGGAACTTACGCCGTATCAAATAGCGTCATTGATATTTAATTCTCCGTATTCTGTTGACGAAAAGAAAAATGCTTTTGACTCACTGCTTAGTGAAACTGACAATAGTGAATTAAAAGCACTTTGCTCAAATTGTATTGAGAATATTGAAAAAGCTTATGAACTGCTGAATACAGACGGAGCTTTCAAAGTTACAAGCAGTTTTGTTAACGGTGTTGTACCCGAACTAAATGATGAAGGACTGTTTTCAAACTATAAAGATGTGAAAGAGTTTATAGCATCCGACATAAAGGAATGCGAATATAAGGACTATGATTATTACGGCTATTTTATTGAAAAATGGATAAAAAACAGCGACGGTATACTCGAAAATGTTATTACTTATTATTTAATCAAAAATGAAATTTGCTATTTTAAGTATTCACCTGCGTGTGATTACTTAAAAGAATTTTTACATGGCTTTGAACCTAAAATTTTGCGTTTTGAACTTAATGTTCCAACGCCTTTCAAAGTCGGCGATGTTGTTGCATTTGGCGGATATCCTTTTGCGAAAATAACATTCTCTCTTATTTTAAGTACAGGCGATAATCAAGATTGTTGCAGTCTTTGGAATCTTTATTGGGCAGGTCCGAGAACTTGGAAAACAGGCGCAGTCAAGCACGGACAGGTCGGCTATGTATTACGAAATGATTTTATCGTTCCGCCGCTTTACAATGCAGAAAGATATGACGGAGTGTTACCGTCAACATTTAAAATTTTTCATGAAATTAAACAGGCTTTCGGCGATGATGAACAAAAATATCATGAATTAGATTCAATTATTTCTGCTAAAGGAATAACCGAAGACGAAATACGAAATTTCATAAATTCAGAGGTGCATAATGGAAAACTTTAACATAGAGCTTTTTGCAAATGATTTAGAAAGCAAAGTTGGCTTGACATTGGTCGGCGGTCGTCCCGGTGTAGGCAAAACAACATTTTTGTTGAATGTAACAGCTCAAATGCTTGAGCGTAATAAAAATGTGTTTTTTGTATCATTAGAATTGGGCGAAGAAAGTGTGAAAAATTATCTGCTTTCAACAGGACTAAATAATCAAGATAACTTAAGCAAATTGGCAATTTATGATAAGCCTAACTTTAATATTGATGATTTATCAGATGATGAAACAGTTGTTAATTCAGATTTAATCATTATTGATTACTTGAATTTAATCAGCTACACAAACGATAAAAGTCTTGATTATATAGTCACGCAGTTTAAAAATATTTCAAATCACAAAAATATAAATATCATTGCCTCTGCCCAATTATCAAAAGGTAATGATGAAAGCAGAATTCCTAGCGAATCTGATTTTATGATCAGCGAAGATGTATTTTCAAAATATGTTGACAATAGCATTTTTCTATATAAAAAATAAATTTTATTTAATAATAAGGAGATTAAAAATGAAAAAAATTTTATCAATAGTTATCGGCATAATTTTAGTTGCAACAGCGTTTATCGCTTGTTCAAAAAATGTAAACACCGACACAACAGCATCAACCTATAATTCAACAACAGTTCAAGCTGATTCAAGCACTAAGATTGATACAATAACTACAACAAATTCGACGGTTCAAAACACATCGCAGGCTACATATAAAAAGAATGTGATTATGTCATTCAATGCTGTTCAGGGTGCTGTTATTTACGACCAAAGCTATGATTTGAACGGTAACCTTGAAAGCTGTCAGTTTCATAAAAAGTGCGAAGCGTGCGGCTATGTCAGCAACAATAACGGACAAGCCCGTGGAAATCTGTCGACCTCATATCATTGCACCCAATGCGGAAATAATCAAGCTGTTGAAATCATTGCAGATTTCGAATGCGTTGAAGTGCCGTATGATAATTAAGATATTCAGCCGTCAGCAGGCAGTTAAGCAGAGTTATACGGATTTTGACGGCAGTAAAATCATCATATCAATAAGCGACCCGTTTGAGGAAAAAGCAAAGTTCAACAGAAATAATATTTCTATCAAAAGTGTGCTTTATTTGTCGTTTTATGATATTGACGAAAAAACAAAAAGCATCTTCGGCGGCTACGATTCTATGTCGCCGATTGATGCTGTATTGATTAGAGATTTTGTTTTGAAATGGGAAAATTTCGTTGATGAAATCTGGGTGCAATGTGAAATGGGCATATCCCGTTCTGCCGGCATTGCCGCCGCAATATCGGAGCATTTTGAACTTGATTCAATCGGTATTCTGAATAACAAAAACTATATTCCTAATATGCTGTGCTACAATTTAACAAAAGAAGCATTTGACAAAAAAGAGGTGCAAATATGAATGATACAAAAAATGAGCCTGTAGTTGAATTGGCAAAAAACTTTATTGATGATTGCAACAATTTTGAAATTAAAAACTTGGATTCTGCCGAGTCAGAACAAAACAATTCGCCCGATATAAGCCTTTTCTCCAACTTTATTAAAGAATACTTAAATCCGATTGAAGAAGAACAAAATCAAAATCTTATAAAAACCGGCAGCAAGGATTTAGATGAACTTTGCATATTTGAAAAGGGTATGTTTAAGCTGTTCTGTACCGATGAGTTTAATGTGCCTCTTACAAGAATGGTGAACGGTTTTGTTATCGAAGCTGTCGCCGGTGGCAAACGAGTTTTGATTATATCACCTTATCCTAATATAATTGTTCGTAATTTCTTAAAAGCAGTTGGACGAAAAAATCACCAAAACAACTTTTCTTTGTTTGATGATAAAAAGCTATATTTTTGCGAATGTATGCCTGATGATAGTATAATTGATTTGGCGGAAAAACTGAGGGCAAGAATCATTGACTTGAATATAGATGTTTTATATATTCCATACCTTGAAGTTTTACTTAAAAATTATTGTGAAGATTTGCAAATTAGTACTTTAGAGCACTTATATAACTTTGCTTTCGATACAAATATTTGCATTGTTTCAACATTGGCATCGTTTGACTATTACGGATGGAAAAATGAATACCCTTTGTTTTATCCGCAGCATAAATTAGACATTGCAGTGTTGGAAAAAAGCCTTCCGCCGGAGGCATTATATATCACTTCGTTTGCTAATAATATAGCAAGTTTTGATGACTGGTCCGTATGGGATAGTATTAACGATGATCCGTCAAAAGTTTCAGTGCAAAGCTTTGATGATTTTTATACATTTGCTTCAGTTAAGATGAATGTTAAAGGGATTTAATAAGGATATATAGCTTTAATAAATCTAATGGCAAATAACATTATGTCCGAAAAAAGTCGCATAGTCTGTTGCATAATGACAGCATAAGATGTAAAATAAATTTGAGGTGAACATTATGTTAGGTGCAAGACCAAAGAAAATGATGAATATGTATATTTACGATATACTAAGGCGAAACACCGATGCCGAGCATCCTATGACGCAAAGGGAAATTCAAAAACGACTTGAGAGCGACTATGATATGACCGTTGATAGAAAAGCGGTCAAGGCTAATCTTGAGGACTTAATCAATGATGGCTCGTATAATATTGAATACGCAACGAAAATCCGACTGACACCGAATCGCTTGACGGGCGATGTTGAGAAAAACGAGGTACTTACAGGTTTTTATTATGATAATATATTTACCGATTCAGAACTTCGCTTGCTTATGGATTCCGTGCTGTTTTCAAGGAGCATTCCGACTAATAATAAAAAGGAAATGCTTGGCAAATTAAAAGATTTATCAAACAGATATTTCAAATTCAGCACCACCAATATTCAGTCGTATGAAAGCGTTGACAGAGAGATGAATAGGGAATTGTTTTATACCATTGAGGTGCTTGACGAGGCAATTTCAAAGGGATTGCAGGTTAAATTTCTTTATAATGAATATGGTGCAGATAAGAAGCTTCATCACCGTTTAAACGATGACGGAGAGGTCAGAGAATACATAATCAACCCGTACACTATGGCTGCAAACAGCGGTAAATATTATCTTATTTGCAATTACGACAAGTATGATAATATTTCTCATTATCGTATTGACAGAATCAGCAATATTGAGATTTTGGAAACACCGAGAAAGCCGAAAAATCAGGTTGAGGGACTTGTCGGTCTTGATGTTGCAAAGTACATGCAGGAGCATATTTTTATGTTCGGCGGCAAGTCAATCAGGGCAAAATTTGAAATGCCCGGCTACTTGATTTCCGATGTCCTCGATTCATTCAGAGCTAATGTTGATTTTGAGGATTTAGGCGACGGAATGGTGCTTGCAAGCGTTAAGGTGAATGAAAACGATATGCGCTTTTGGGCAAGACAATACGCAAGCCAAATCAAAATCACCGAGCCGAAAGAGCTTGTCGATATGTGCAAGCAGGATTTGGTGAACGCCCTTGCATTTTATCAAGAGTTATAGTATGATGATATAAAGGATGGAAACTAAAAAGGAAGTAAAAATGGATAAGAGGCGTATTGTATGGATATAAATTTTAAAGAATTACTTAAAGTTAAACCCAAAAAAGAAAAACCGACTTTTTTAAATGTTATCAGCTGTGACTATCGTGAAGTGTATATATCATCATTAATCGGTTATGCCCTACTAAATGACGATGAATTAGCTAAAAATCTTTTAGAATTGTATTTTAAAAAATTTCCACAAAAGTTAAAAAGTAATGACTATTTGAATTTTGATTTATCGCAAATTGATATTGAACTTGAAAAAAGCATGGATGGACGAAGAGCCGATGTTTTTGTTAAAATAAATGATATTGACAACCCGAATATTCTGATTTCGACTATTACTATTGAAAACAAAACAGATACTTCTGAACACGGAAATCAAACACTGGATTATTATAATTGGATAAATGATGAATATAAAGAAGCAAACAATGCATTCTTTTATCTATACCCAAATTACAATCCATCGACATCAATATCTAACGATTTTTTTGATATAGATTATTCAACTTTTAATAATTTAATCACCGATTCAAACGATGATGATTATGATTATATTATTCGAGATTTAAAAACTCATATTGAGCAAAGGATGATAAATTACAGTATGAATATTAATAATGATGAAAAAGAAATAATAGAATACTATAAAGATTACTTTGACGCACTTAATGATTTATCGAAAAAAATAAAAGGAAAGAAAGACAAAATAGCTAAAGCTTTTGTTTCAAATCTTATCGAAAATGGATATATCGTTATAGATGACGACGAAAAAGTACATAATAACGAATTAATCATTGAAAATGTTAAAAATAAAAATTTAGGCACTACTTCATTCAGATTGTACAAGTACTCTTGGTACAGTAAAAATAACTTTTATTTATACTTGGAAATAAAATTTTCCGACAACACCAGTAGTCCATTTGAGTTAATTACATTCCAACAAACGATAAAATGTTATGGAAGAAAAAGTCGAGATATTATTAAAAAATTTCATTACAATTACTGCAAGAATAAATATAATAACGATAAAACATACTGTGAAACAATCAATAAACACTATGTATTGAACAAAATACAATTTAAAAATAATAAAAGTTTTTCGTGGAATACTGATGAATGGGACGAATGCTTGGTTAGTGAAGCAACCGATTATTTTATTGAACATATAGAACAATGCGACAAAATTGCAAGTCAGCTAAGGGAAAAATTTGATTTATGACCTATGTAATATCTGATCTGCACGGTTATCCGATAGAAAAACTTAAAATGTTACTTGAAAAAGCCGGGTTTTGCGAGGATGATTTTCTTTACATACTTGGTGATGTGATTGACAGAAACGGTGACGGCAAGGTGTTTGCAAGCGTTAAAGTGAACGAAAACGATATGCGTTTTTGGGCAAGACAATACGCAAGCCAAATCAAAATCACCGAGCCGAAAGAGCTTGTCGATATGTGCAAGCAGGATTTGGCGAATGCCCTTGCACTTTATCAAGAGTTATAGTATGATGATATAAAAATGTGATTATGAAAGGATAAAATCATTATGAATAAAAACAACAATATATTTGCATATGCAACAAGTGAGTTATCTCAAGATGCATTTTTGTGCTGGTTATTTTCATTTGCAATGAAAGATTCTGATTATGACCCTATATTAAAGGCTTGTGCTGTTGATTTTTTAAAACAATTCATTCCCGAATTAAAAACAGAAAAAGAAATTTGGATTTCAGAAGTACCAAAGAAACAATATAAATTTATCGATGTACTTCTAACAGTCAATGATAAATATAAAGTAATCATTGAAGATAAAACATACACGTCTGAACATAATAATCAACTAAAAAACTATGCTGATACTATCACTAATGATTTCAACGGATATAAAAAAATTTGCGTGTATTTTAAAACTGGATTTCAAAGCGATTTAAGCAATGTTATAGAAAACAATTATCTGATTTTTATGCGTAAAAATATATTATCAACTTTAGAAAAATATGTTGATAAAACTGATAATATTATTTTAAAAAGCTATTATGAAATGATAAAAACATTAGATGAGGAAGCCGAAAAATATAAAGTCTTACCTGTTTGTGAGTGGAATTGGACACAAATTAATGAGTTTTATGATCAATTAAAAAATAAAATAAAAGAAAAATTTAACTTTGACAGTAATTATGGATATGTTCCAAATAAGTCTGGTGGATTTAATGGAATGTGGATTTATAATAATACTCTTCGTTATTACAAAGGTAATGAATATGAATTATATTTACAATGTCAATTTTATTCTAATGGATTAATGGATATTTGCTATAAAGCAAGTTCCAAAAGTGATAACAAAATAAATAAAGAAATAAGAGAATATTTTATTTGGAAAGAAGACGGAAAATGGGTTAATATTGCAGACAAGTACGGATTTATAAGACCTCAAAACTACAGAGCCGGAAAAACTGTTACTTTAGGACTCTATGGAAATAACAAAAATTTTTCTAACTATAAACAATTAGAAAATACTATTTATAAATCTATTGAGGCATTTAAAAATATTATTAACGAACTATAAATATTTAATATGATAACGGTGGTAGACATGGATAAGAATGAATTACTGGAAGAACAAGAATTTATAATTTGGAAAAAATTTGAAGAATTTAAAAAAGCATATTGTGAATTCGTTAAAAATATTGATATTGGCATTTATTTTGATGAATTCGATGAAATAGATGAAATCGAAGTAGAAGATTTCGAATTACTTTGGAATTTTGATTCTGAAAACTTCAATTTTAATGGCGGAAAAGAAATTAGGGAATATAACAATTTTGAGCACATATACTGGTTGCTTCAGCAACATCAGCTATTACTTGACGAAATAACCAAAGGTGGCGACGACAGAAAAGCCCATCACCGAAACAAAAAACAAATTGAACTTCTTATTAGAAATACAAGATGGCTTAAACATGAAAGCGAAAGGGTTATAGAAAAAGAAAACGAAGTTATTGCTATGGCTAATGACGAATTAAAGTTTCTTGATGAATTGAGAAATAATTTATGACCTATGTAATATCCGATCTACACGGTTATCCTATTGAAAAACTTAAAATGTTGCTTGAAAAAGCAGGGTTTTGCGAGGATGATTTTCTTTACATACTCGGTGATGTGATTGACAGAAACGGTGACGGAGGCGTTGGGATTTTGCGATGGCTGCTCTCTCGGCATAATGTTCAGCTTATTCTCGGCAATCACGAGGCGATGCTCCTTGCTTGTGCGTTTTTGTTTGATGAAATCACAGACGAAAGCATTGCAAGTTTTGACAGTGAAAAAATCGAATTGCTGACGAATTATCAGCTAAACGGCGGCGATGTCACGCTAAAATCGCTTGTAAAACTGAACAAAGAATCACCCGAATCTGTTGCAGATATTCTCGATTATCTGCGTGACTGCCCACTGTATGAAGCTGTTACGGCAGGCGGAAAGGATTATTTTCTTTGTCACAGCGGCATTGATGATTTTGCAAAGGGTAAAAAAATCAGTGACTATCCTGCTGACGCTTTTATTTGGGCTTGGCCGGAGCTTGGTGATGAATATTTTGACGATGTTATAACCGTTTTCGGTCACACACCGACAATGAATTACGGCGAACAATATCGCAACAAAATAATCAAAACGAGAACTTGGATTGATATTGATATGGGCGCCGCCGACGGCAAAACCGAGCCTGTCCTCCTCCGCCTTGATGATATG
>CAVLCA010000034.1:0-12709 GCA_963661495.1 bacterium | reverse complement strand
TTTCTACTTCAAGTAGGCTCTTTTTGTACTGTCTGCACAATCTGGGGCAGTTCATCTATCGGACTGCTCCTTGTTCATTTTTATTATATACAATTTACTGACCCTTGTCAACCGTTTGTTGTTTGGCAAGGCGTTTGAATTTTTTCTCTTTGTTAAGATAGATAACTGCAAGAGGAATATCTGCCAAAAGCCAAGCGGCGGGAGCTGCGTAGCAAACGGCTGAAAAACCGATGACTTTTGTGAATATAAAAGCAATTGCGATTCTTCCGACAAGTTCGCCTATGCCGGCAACCATATTTGCATATGTGTAGCCGAGACCCTGTAATGAACTGCGTAATACAAAAAGTATTGCAACAAGGCTGTAGCATTGAGCTGTTGCAAGAATGTATCTTTTTGCGGCAAACATCATTTCATCGTTCGCCTGAGTGGAAAACAGGCTTACAAGCGGTTGACCGACGGTGAAAATCGTTATGCTCATTATAACGGAAACCACAAGGTCAAGTATGAATATCTTGCGTATACTTTTTATGATTCTGTCGTAGTTTTTTGCACCGTAGTTTTGACCGACAAAGGTTTGGTTTGCAACACCCAAACTGCTCATCGGGATATTTGTCAGATTTTCAACCTTGTTTGCGGCTGTGAAACCGGCAATGACATTTGCACCGAAGCCGTTTACCGCACTTTGCAGACACATTGAACCGATTGATGTAATCGAAAATTGCAACGATACGGGAATTCCGAGCTTGATTTGTTCCCACGCTATTTTGATGTTCGGTTTAAAGTCGGATTTTTCAACCGAAATGTTTTTGTTAAATCTGAAAATATACACTCCGATAAGTATCATTGCAAGTGCTTGTGAAATAAGAGTCGCACCTGCCGCACCCTCAACGCCCCATTTGAAATATTTAACAAACAGGAGGTCGAGAAAGAAGTTGAATATAACACTGATTATTTGAAAGAGAAGCGGTTTTTTGCTTTCGCCGACCGCAAGCGATATAGATGTAAAATTGTTTGTCAGCATTTGAAACGGAACACCTATATATAATATGTTTAGATATGCCGCCGACATTTTTATGATTTCGTTCGGTGTGCCGATTGCCCGAAGTAACGGATAGCTCAACGCTTCACCCAAAGCTATTGCACATATCCCCGCTGCCAACGAAACATTAACGCTTGAAGCGGTGTACAGGCTCATCTTTTTTCTGTCGTTTGCACCGAACGCCTGAGCTATCGGTATTGTAAATCCGCTTGTGAGTCCGAGCGACGCCCCAACAATAAACGAACTGATTGAACCCACATTGCCCACTGCCGCAAGTGCGTCGGTTGACACATATCTGCCGACAATGATGTTGTCAATGAGCGAATAATTGTATTGTAAAAGCGAGCTTAGCATTATCGGAAACGCAAACAGAAGTATGCTCTTGAGCACGCCGCCCGAGAGCATGTCGTTTCTTTGTTTCATAAATTATGACTTTTTCTTTGTTGTTTCGGTTTTTTTCTTCTTGCTTTTTGTAGTTGTTGTTTTCTTTTTTGTGGTGGTGGATTTCGGTTTGCCGTATTTGCTTACGGTGCGATAGTTTTGCTTGCCGTCAACCGTTCGCGTAAGTACATATTGCGAGCCGTCTTTTTTTATACTGATTTTAACATTATCTTGCTTTACATTTTCTTTGCCGAAAAGTTTGCAGGTGAGTTTTCCGCCCTCACAGGTCATTTCGAGACGAACATCACAACCGAGGTTGTTCTTAAACTTAAAGTCCTTGCTGTTCCATTGGACGGTTGCATCTCCGCCGAGCGGAACATAGCTGATTTCAAGCGAATGGTTGGTTCTGTACACAATTTCGATATTAGCACGGAGCACACATTCAAAAATCGTTGAACTTACCTGGCAAATGCCGCCTCCGAGACCGTCAACGAATTCACCGTTGTTGATAACCTTGGCTGTTTTGTAGCCGGCTGTTACGGTACGCTTGCCGACGGTTTGATTAAAGGAAAACACCGAATCGGCAGGTATTTTGATATTGTCTATTTTGTTGACGGCGGCTTTGAGGTTCGCCGTCCTTGTTTCGTCACTTGAACGGTAATATGAAGTGTAAGATGCAAGTTCGTACGGATAGTCACCGTCGGCGTCTTTTGAAAGACCCGGGTAAACTTTCATCGTGTCACTTTCTTTAAATGTAGTTTCCAAATCCTCCGTCGTGGTAGGCTTGGTAGTCGTTGTGGTCGTTGTTTCGCTTGTTTCCTCTTCTTCGGATTTGTTTGCAGCACAGCCTGTAACAGCACAGATGATAATAGTAAAAGCAAGCAAAACAGCAAGTATTTTTTTATTTTTTTTCTCTTTCATCACAAATATGCCTTTATGAAATTATTTTTGATTTTTGTACGGCTTCTTTTCCGCAACCCAACCCTCTTTGTTGACCTGCTTTGCTCTTGCAACAGACAATGCTTCGCTCGGAATATTGTCCGTAATTGTTGAGCCTGCTGCAATATATGCCATATCGCCGACTTCAACCGGTGCGATAAGATTTGTATTGCAACCGATAAATGCACCGTCGCCGATTGTACATCTTGATTTTACCTTGCCGTCGTAGTTGCAAGTAACTGTTCCGCAACCGAAGTTTACATTTTTGCCCACATCGCTGTCACCGATATAAGTAAGATGAGCACTTTTTGTACCCTCGCTGATAACGGAGTTTTTAACCTCAACAAAATTGCCGATGTGAACGCCTTTTTTAAGCACGCTGTTTGCTCTTACCTTAACAAACGGACCGCAGTCAACGCCGTCTTCGATTGTTGAATCCGTGATTTTGCAGTTGTCAAGTACAACATCATTTCCGACATTTGAATTATCAATCCAAGTGTTCGGGCCGATAACGCAGTTGTCGCCGATAACGGTATTGCCGATGATGATTGTGTTTGGTAAAACTCTTGTTGAAGCACCGATTTTAACATCTTTGCCAATCATAACGCCGTCTGTACACGGAATGTCAACGCCGTTTGTCATATGATTGTCGTTGATGTTTCTTCTCATAATATTGTTGAGAATGTTGAGCTGCTTTCTGTCATTTGCACCCAAAACAGTTTCGTTGTTTTCACAAATATACGCACCTGCGTTATCTCCTTTATTGATGAGAATCTCGAGGCTGTCGGTAAGATAGTATTCATTCTGTGCATTTTCGTTTGTAATATTGTCAAGTGCAAAAAGAAGCTCACCGCCATTGAACCAATATGTGCCTGCATTTGACTCGTTGATTTTTTTCTGCTCCTCGTTTGCGTCCTTGTGCTCGATGATTCGCTCGAGTTTGCCGTTTTCGTCACGCTTGATATGACCGATACCGTTTGTATCTTCAACGATAGCCGATACAAGAGTGATTGCGTTGCCGTTTTCTTTGTGATAATCGTACGCCTTGTTCATTGTTTCGGCGTCCATAAGCGGACCGTCGCCGTTGAGAATAAGAATATCGTCGTCCTTGTGAGCCGAAATAAACTCTCTTGCCTGCATAACCGCATGACCCGTGCCGAGTTGAGGCTCCTGAAGTGCCGTTTTGATGTTGCTGTCGTAATTTGCAAGCCAACCTTCAACAATGTCGTGCTTGTAGCCGGTGATAACGCAGATGTCCTCTGCTCCCGCTTCTTTAACTGCGTCAACAACATATTTAATCATAGGTTCAAATATAACTTCGCACATAACCTTAGGTGCGTCCGTTTTCATTCTTGTTCCCTTGCCGCCTGCAAGAATAATCGCACATTTCATTACTGTAACTCTCTTTCATATTTTATGTCGGAATAAAAAACCGATTTGCTATATTATGCACCAAAATTAATATTTTTTCAACTGTTTTATAATTTATTTATAATAATTGTGTAAATAATGAAAAAAATGTTTGAATTTGCGTTTGTTGTATGTTATACTTTTATCGGATTATTCTGCGTTGTCGTTTTTCCGCAGAATAAACATCAATGTATTTAATTTTTTTAGGAGGTACTTCATATGTCAAACAAATGGGTATATATGTTTGAAGAAGGCGACATGACCATGCGTAACTTGCTTGGCGGTAAGGGTGCAAACCTTGCAGAAATGACCAAAATCGGTCTTCCTGTACCACAGGGTTTCACTGTTACAACAGAAGCTTGTACTCAGTATTACGAAGATGGTCGTAAAATTAATGACGAAATCATGACTCAGGTTATGGAAGGCGTTAAGAAGATGGAAGAGATCAACGGCAAAAAGTTCGGCGACCTCAAGAATCCTCTCCTTGTTTCTGTTCGTTCAGGTGCAAGAGCATCAATGCCGGGTATGATGGATACAATCCTCAACCTCGGTCTTAACGACCAAGTAGTTGAAACAATGATCGCAGGTAACGATGATCCTGCTTTCGAGCGTTTCGTATATGACTCATACAGAAGATTCATCCAGATGTTCTCTGATGTAGTTATGGAAGTTGGTAAGAAGTATTTTGAACAGCTTATCGACAAGATGAAGGAAGAAAAGGGCGTTCAGTACGACGTAGAGCTTACAGCAGCAGACCTTAAAGAGCTTGCTATACAGTTCAAGGCAGAGTACAAGAAACAACTCGGTTCAGACTTCCCTTCAGATCCTGTTGAACAGCTTAAGCTTGCTATCGAAGCTGTATTCCGTTCATGGGACAACCCTCGTGCAAATGTTTATCGTAGAGATAACGATATTCCTTATTCATGGGGTACTGCAGTTAACGTAATGCCTATGGTATTCGGTAACCTTAACAATCAGTCAGGTACAGGTGTTGCCTTCACTCGTGACCCTGCAACCGGTGAAAATAAGTTGATGGGTGAATTCCTTATCAACGCACAGGGCGAAGACGTAGTTGCCGGTGTTCGTACACCTATGCCAATCGCTCAGATGGAACAAGAATTCCCTGAAGCATATGCTCAGTTCCTCGATGTGTGTGAAACTCTCGAAAATCACTATCACGATATGCAGGATATGGAATTCACAGTAGAAAACAAGAAGCTCTATATGCTTCAGTGCCGTAACGGTAAGAGAACAGCTCCTGCTGCTCTTAAGATTGCTTGCGACCTCGTTGACGAAGGCCACAAAACTCCTGCAGAAGCAGTTGCTATGATTGACCCTCGTAACCTCGATACTCTTCTTCACCCACAGTTTGACGCTGCTGCTCTCAAGGCTGCTACTCCTATGGGTAAGGGTCTCGGTGCTTCTCCGGGTGCTGCTTGCGGTAAGGTTGTATTTACTGCTGAAGATGCAGAAGCTTGGAACGAAAGAGGCGAAAAGGTAATTCTCGTTCGTCTTGAAACTTCACCTGAAGATATTACAGGTATGAAGGCTGCTCAGGGCATCCTCACAGTTCGTGGCGGTATGACATCTCACGCTGCCGTAGTTGCCCGTGGTATGGGTACTTGCTGTGTATCAGGTTGCGGCGACATCAATATGGATGAAGAAAACAAGAAGTTCACTCTCGCAGGTAAGGAATTCCACGAAGGTGACTACATTTCAATCGACGGTTCAACAGGTAATATCTATGACGGTATTATCGAAACTACCGACGCTCAAATCGCAGGCGAATTCGGCAGAATTATGGCTTGGGCTGACGAATTCAGAAAGCTCAAGGTTCGTACAAACGCTGATACTCCTGCTGACGCTAAGAAGGCAAGAGAACTCGGTGCAGAAGGTATCGGCCTTTGCCGTACAGAGCATATGTTCTTTGAAGAAGACAGAATCGCTGCTTTCAGAGAAATGATTTGCTCAGACACAGTAGAAGAAAGAGAAGCTGCTCTTGAAAAGATTCTTCCTTATCAGCAAGGTGACTTCGAGGCTCTTTACGAAGCACTTGAAGGTTGTCCTGTAACAATCAGATTCTTGGACCCACCTCTTCACGAGTTCGTTCCAACTGAAGAAGCTGATATCGAAAAGCTTGCAAAGGCTCAGGGCAAGTCTGTTGAAGATATTAAGGCTATCATTGCATCTCTTCACGAGTTCAACCCAATGATGGGTCACCGCGGTCTTCGTCTTGCAGTTACATATCCTGAAATTGCTAAGATGCAAACAAAGGCTGTTATCCGTGCAGCTATCAATGTTCAAAAGGCTCATCCTGATTGGACAGTAGCTCCTGAAATTATGATTCCTCTTGCTTGTGATGCTAAGGAACTCAAGTATGTTAAGGATATCGTTGTTGCAACTGCAGATGCAGAAATCGCAGCAGCAGGTGTTGAAATGAAGTACGAAGTTGGTACTATGATCGAAATTCCTCGTGCAGCTCTTACAGCAGCTGACATCGCTAAGGAAGCTGAGTTCTTCTGCTTCGGTACAAATGACCTTACTCAGATGACATACGGCTTCAGCCGTGATGACGCAGGTAAGTTCCTCAACGCTTACTATGATAAGAAGATTTTCGAAAGCGATCCGTTTGCAAGACTTGACACAACAGGCGTTGGTCAGCTTATGGAAATGGCAGTTAAAAACGGTAAGGCAACCCGTCCTTCACTCCACTGCGGTATCTGCGGTGAGCACGGCGGCGACCCAACATCTGTTGAATTCTGCCACAAGATCGGTCTTGATTATGTATCATGCTCACCGTTCCGTGTTCCTATCGCTCGTCTTGCTGCTGCTCAGGCTGCTATTGCAGAAATGGAGGACTAATCTTACTTTTAGTTTTAGGATTGGTTTTGAGCAGGCAAAAGCCTTTAAACACGCAACAAATCAATATCTTCGTCCATATCAATGGAAAGATATAACCGTAAGCGTGGTAATATAAAATTAACAGGTATGTTATTGAAAAATAGCATACCTGTTTTGTTTTGTTTGTAAGAATACGAAATTCAGAACATTCTCAACAACTACAGCGTGTTGAAAATGTTATTTCGGTACGAAAAAGGAGGACATATCCGCTTTTTCTAAGGTGAGCAGTTGTATTTTTTTCTCTATGCCGCCGGCGTATCCCGTCAAACTACCGTTTGCACCGACAACACGATGACAGGGAATTATGAGAGAAACGGAATTATGACCCACCGCACCGCCGACAGCCTGTGCAGACATTTTAGAAAGCCCGTTTTGCATTGCAATCTTATCCGCAATTTCGCCGTAGGTCATTGTTTTTCCAAACGGAATTGTCAGTAAAATTTCCCATACGGATTTACGAAACGGCGTTGTCTGCATACATAGCAGTGGAGTGAAATCGGGAGCTTTACCGCTGAAATAAATGTCAAGCCAGCGTACTGTTTGCTCAAATATCGGCAAGTTCTTTTTTTCGTAATTTTTTGGGAGAGTGCTTCCAAAATGCTTTTGCCCGTCAAACCAAAGCCCCGTCAGCTCCGCTCCGTTGCTCGAAAGCGTGATACCGCCTAAAGGCGACTTGTAGTGATGTGTATATGTTAAATTCATTGCCTTTAACTCCTTTTGCAAATCGAAGTTAGCTTTTGCGTTTTTTTCTGTAAATACATTATACACCATTGTCTGTATAATTTGACAGAATTTATTTTTATTGTAATTTTATGTGTTAAATGGCGTTTGTTGTAGTGATTATGTTCTAACGGACTGAATCGCTCTTTTCTATTCTTTTTTCAGATTCATATATATTGTAATTTAATACGATTTTTCGTGGCTTTTCTATTATCCCCTTGCATTAATTCGGGATATACTATATAATAATCTTGTATTTTAAAATTTAGATTGTGAGAAAGATATGGAAAAGATTTTAGTTTTGGACTTCGGCGGTCAGTACAATCAGCTTATTGCCCGTCGTGTGCGTGACCATCATGTTTATGCCGAAATTTTGCCTTATACCACTCCGCTTGAAACTATCAAAGCAAACGGTTACAAGGGCATTATTTTCACAGGCGGACCTAATTCCGTTTTTGATATGTCGTCACCGCATTATACAAAGGATATTTTGGAACTCGGCGTGCCGGTTCTCGGTATTTGCTACGGCTGTCAGCTTATCGCTTGGATGGGCGACGGCGAAGTTAAAACTGCTCCTGTATCCGAATACGGCAAGATTGAACTTAATGCCAAGGAGTCCGCACTTTTCAAGGGCGTGCCTGAAAAGTCGGTGGTTTGGATGAGCCACACAGACTATATTGCAACTCCGCCGCAGGGATTTGAAATTATCGGTTACACCGATGACTGTCCGTGTGCCGCTATGGAGAATAAGGAAAAGAATATTTATGCTGTTCAGTTCCACCCGGAGGTTACTCATTCGGAGTACGGCAAGCAGGTGCTTTACAACTTCCTTTATGAGGTTTGCAAGTGCTCGGGTGACTGGGTTATGGATAATTTTATTGACAATACGGTTAAAGAGCTTCGTGAAAAAATCGGCGACAAGCATGTAATTTTGGGCTTGTCCGGCGGTGTAGACAGCTCCGTTGCAGCAGGTTTGCTCTCCCGTGCAGTCGGTAAGCAGCTCACTTGCGTTTTTGTTGACCAGGGTCTTATGCGTAAGGACGAGGGCGATTTTGTAGAAAAGACTTTTACTGAACTTTTTGATATGAATTTTGTTCGTGTAAATTGCGGCGACCATTTTATGGAATGCCTAAAGGGCGTTACCGATCCGGAACAGAAGAGAAAGATTATCGGTACGGAATTTTACAAGGTGTTCTGGGACGAGGTCAGAGCAAGAGCCGCAGAGGGTTTCTTTGCACAGGGCACAATTTATCCGGACAGAATCGAGTCCGGCAAGGGCAAAAGTGACGGCAAGGCACAGACAGCCGTTATTAAAACCCACCATAATATGGTTGAAAAGCCAAAGGATATTTCGTTTATTGACACAATTGAACCGCTCGGCGACCTTTTTAAGGACGAAGTAAGAGCAGTCGGCGAAAAGCTCGGAATTCCTCACGAGCTTGTATGGCGTCAGCCGTTCCCGGGACCTGGTCTCGGCGTAAGAATTATCGGCGAAGTTACAGCCGAAAAGGTAAGAATTTTGCAGGATGCCGATTGGGTGCTCCGCGACGAAATGAGCAAGAACGGCTACGAGAGCAACCTTGCACAGTTCTTCTGTGTTCTTCCCGGCGTTAATTCGGTAGGCGTTATGGGCGACCACAGAACATATGACAATGTTGTTGTTATCAGAGCCGTTACAACCGACGACTTTATGACCGCCGACTGGGCAAGAATTCCGTACGATATTCTCGCTAAAGTCAGCAATAGAATTACAAACGAATGTAATCACATCAACCGCGTGGTTTACGACATAACCTCCAAACCACCCGGAACAGTTGAGTGGGAGTAGTTCCTCTTGGTTTAGATGTGCCGAAAAACCCAGTATTTATGCGGGTTTCGGGACTTGGCACTTTTCGGGCAACCGCTTTTGCAACACTTTTGCAACACATTTTTTCAAAAACGAGTTTTCGGGCAGATGAAATCGTCCCCATTGGCTTGCAACTAAACCCAAAAATCGCATAATTTTTAAGGCTTTCATCCTTTTTGGATGGAAGCCTTTTTGCATATTTGATAGCATTTTCTTCTTCGGGTATTATTAAATCAGAAAGAAAAACTTGGAGGTAAATACCGTGAGAGAAAATAAGTATCATATATATTTAAGTACGGAAGAACGCAACCAAATTATCGCTTCTCTTGTTGGCTTAAAAAACAAATTGATTGAACAAGGTAAATACACCGATGCTGTTGACGATGTTCTTTGTAAGGTTATTAAAGCAAAGAAAAAGAAGTTAAAAATTGAATATATTTAGATAGACCTTAGCCGTCTGTTCCCTAATCGGAGCAGGCGGCTTTTTTATTTTCACAAATTTTTTTAAAAAATTTTCGTCAGAGGGGGTACAAAACGCCTCTCCCAGTTCAAACAAGTGAAGGGGTTAATTCCGAACTACAAAATCGGAAGCCTTTCATTTGAACTTTGAAAACTGAATACACAGGTCACTAAGACTTTATTTCTGATTATAGCCGCCTTATCGGGTACGCCGAGACTTCTGATTTTCAGAACAGCGAGAACTCCCGGTATAATTAACAGGTTGCCCTTGTTACGGCGATGACAGTTAGAATGATAATGATACTTCTCTACGGAGCTGGCGGAGAACCCGGCAGAGGTGAAATTCCTATGATACAGATTAGCAATCTGTTCCTTAGTGACTTCCCACAGCGTTTTGCTCGGCAAGGGATATTGAGAATAAATATTGCCACGACCGATTAGGAAATGAATCGGTCAAGTACATAGCCATAATACGATGGCTGTGTAAAAAACAGAAAGGAGGACAGCAAAGTGTCAAACTGCAAAATGATTGCAATCTGCAATCAAAAAGGCGGAGTTGGAAAGACAACCACAACGGTAAATCTCGGTGTTGGTCTTGCAATGCAGGGTAAAAAAGTATTGCTCATTGATGCAGATCCGCAGGGGGATTTAACAACTTGCCTCGGTTGGCAGAATACGGATAACTTGGGTATCACGCTTGCAACGAAACTCACAGATGTAATAAACGAAACGATGAATGACCCTATGGTCGGTATTTTGCACCACGAGGAAGGCGTTGACCTTGTTCCGGCGAACCTTGAATTGTCTGTAATGGAGTTTAACCTTGTTAATGCAATGAGCAGAGAAACGGCTTTGAGAAATTATCTCAGCGAAGTGAAGGACAAATACGATTATATACTTATTGATTGTATGCCTTCGCTTGGTATGGTAACAATCAATGCTTTATCTGCGGCAGACAGCGTTATTATTCCTGTTCAGGCACAGTATTTACCGGCAAAGGGAATGACACAACTGGTACAGACGATTTCAAAAGTTAAAAAGCGTATCAATCCAAACTTAAAGATAGACGGTATGCTACTTACTTTGGTGGATAACCGAACCAATCTCGCCAAAAGCACGGTGGAAGCTCTTAAAGAAAACTTCGGCAATCAAATTAAGATGTACCGTACACATATTCCTATTGCCGTAAAAGCAGCAGAGACTTCTTCCAAAGGCAAGAGCATTTTCGCTTATGAGCCTAACAGTACGGTGTCTAAGGCTTACGCCGAATTTACAAAGGAGGTGTTAGCAGATGGCAGGAAGAAAGAGCGACTTCACTCTCACGAGGCTCGATGACCTTTTCTCTACACAAGAGCAAAGGGATGAAGAAAAACTTGCTAAAATACGAGATATTCCTTTGACGGAGATTGATGATTTCCCCAATCACCCATTCAAAGTGCGTGATGACGAAGATATGGAACAACTCGTTGAAAGTATCAAAGAGAGAGGCGTTATCACTCCGGCTACGGTAAGACAGAAAGAGGACGGCAGATACGAACTCATTTCAGGACACAGACGAAAGCGAGCTTGTGAGCGAGCAGGCTTTGAAACACTTAGGTGTGAAGTTGTTGACCTAAGCCATGATGAAGCTACTATTTTAATGGTAGAAAGCAATTACCAAAGGTCGCAGATACTTCCCTCTGAAAAAGCCTTTGCCTACAAAATGCGTTTGGAAGCTATGAACAGACAGGGACAACGAACCGATTTAACTTCCAACCCACTGGGTCGGAAGTTAGATGGCAAAGAAACTGCTCAAATAATCGGAGAACAATCTGGTGACAGTCAAACACAGGTTCGTAGATATATTCGCTTAACAAATCTTGTTCCTGAATTGCTCGATTATGTCGATGAAGGACGAATTAAAATGCGACCTGCCGTAGAACTATCGTATCTTGATGAGTACAGTCAGCGAGATGTAGTTGAGGAAATCGACCTAAATGATGCTACTCCCTCCCACGACCAAACTATTCGTATGCGAAAGTTTTTTGATGACGGTAAACTGACAACGGAGGCTATCCAAGCCATAATGTCGGAGGAAAAGCCAAATCAAAAAGAAAAAATTGTGTTGAGGGGCGACAGAGTACGAAAGTTAATTCCGAGAAATATCCCCATAAGCCAAACGGAGGATTTTGTTTGCAAAGCATTGGAGCATTACAACAAGTTTCTCAAACAAAGGGCGGAGCGTGACAGTCGTTAATCCCCCTTCTCACACTCTACCCCTTAAACCAACTGTTTACCAGCTGAAAAAAATATATTCTATCTCCCTTGAAATATATCTATCTCAAATAATTAAAAGCTATCTAAACATATCGCACCTTTGCGGTTTTGCTTGGAATTGCTTAGGATAGAGATGAAAGGGGCGATGATTATGAAAAAATGCCTAACGGTTATTCTTGCAGGTTTAATGCTTTTGCTTGTAGGTTGCAGTAACGGAAATACGGTTAAAGAAGCTGCGACGAGTGAAATTAGAAATGAGACTTCTTTTCCGGCTGGTAATACCGAAACTGACAAACCACAAAAAAGCAAAGCCGTTGAAAGCAGTGTTCCGGTTACAGAAAGAGAGTGTGAAAATACTCAAAGTTCTGCTCAAGCAAAAAACGGGACACAAGCGACTTCTTCGGACAGTAAAGCCACGGAAAGCAAAAAGCAAGAGACATCACGAAACCCTGAAAAGGCAAAAGCCGAGGTTAAACAGGAAACAACAGCAAAACAAACAGAGCAGGAAAAGCCAAAGGAAGAACCTACAAAAACGCCAAAGCCGACTGAGTCGAAAAAAGAAACCTTTGATGTCAGCGGGTATGTCGAATATGCCAAGAGTTACGCTCAAAGCATTGGCTTATCTCTCGACAGTACCGCAACCGCTTGTTGGGACAATCCGATTACGGCAAATTCGAGAAGGAGCGGAATAAAGGATGACATCAAATGTATCGATTTTATCTGTTTTGGTTTTGCGAATAGAAGTTTTACGCAGAGAA
>CAVLCA010000033.1:0-14077 GCA_963661495.1 bacterium | reverse complement strand
TAATCAGTGCCGACTTTCAGTCGGCAAGCCAGTAGGCGGCCCTTTTAGGGCCTGTGCAAACCACCAGTTCAACTGGTGGTTATGATTTGCCTAAAACCTTGTAAATAAAGGCTTTTCAGCGTTTGTTGATGTTTTTGTTTCATCAACAGATGCTATTTTCATATTCGCTTTCATTACGAAAATGCCAAAATATTGCACTCCGTGAAAGTTTAATGTGCTGCGTGAAAATATACTCCAGTCCGTGAAAACGAAAAAATAAACAAAATATTCTCTTCAGTCATCGATTACCTTATTTATGCAATTTAGTTATATGATTTATTTAGTTCTTTATAGCATGAATCAAACTTATTAACAGTATTCAAGAAATTATTAAGTGTGTGTACAGTCGAGGGGGTAGAAAAGTTTACAAAAAAGTGGTATAATACTTTTGATTAAGAACGACAAATGAAATTTGTAAAGGAGAAAAAATAATTTTATGACTTTTGAAGACATGTTTAATCGTTTCTTCTCAAAGGGAAAGCCATATGAAAAAGTCTTTTTAAAATAATATTGACGAAAGGACTAATAATATATGGAATATGTAAAATTGAATAATGGTATAAAAATGCCAATGGTTGGCTTTGGAGTATTTGAGATTTCTGCAGAACAGGCAGCACAATGTGTATTTGATGCAATAGAGTGTGGCTATCGTCTGATAGATACAGCACAGGCTTATTATAATGAAGCAGAGGTTGGTGAAGGAATCCAGAATGCGATTCAAAAGTTGGGCATAAAAAGAGAAGACATTTTTCTGACAACAAAGGTTTGGGTAACAGAATTTGGATACGAAAAAACTAAAACATCTGTAGAAGAATCTTTGAGGAAGCTTAAGACGGATTATCTCGACCTTGTATTGATTCATCAATGTCTGTCGGATTATTACGGTGCATATCGTGCACTGGAAGATTTATATGATGAAGGAAAAATCAGAGCTATCGGTATTTCAAATTTCAGTGCTGAAAGAATGGCAGATATTGCAACATTTAATCGAATTGTACCTGCGGTTAATCAGATTGAAACTCATTTGTTTTGGCAACAGTATTATCTTCACGAGTGGTGTAATAAGTATAATATTCAACACGAAGCGTGGGGACCGCTTGCACAGCACAGATTAAAAGAGCTTATTGAAAATCCACTTGTAAAAGAAATTGCGGAAAATCACGGAAAAACACCTGCACAGGTGGCACTCAGACAGCATATTCAGCGTGGAATTGTTGTGATACCAAAGAGCTTGCATAAAGAACGAATGAAACAAAATATTGAAATTTTTGATTTTGAATTAACTGATTCGGAAATGGAAAAGCTTAAGTCATTAGATGAAAACAAATCTATGTGGGCAGAGTATGATGACCCAATGATTGTGCAGTATGCAATGGCTGAGGAGTGATAATGAATAAAGCAATTGATTTTACAAAAGGAAATCCTCTTTCATTGATAATCAGGTTTTCGAGGATTTATGTATTTGCTTTGTAAATTCAAATAAAGCTGAACAAATGCAGTTCATTTTCTAACTTACACACTTTATTTTACATGCTTGCAAGGCAGTAGGCGGCCCTTTTAAGACCTGTGCAAACCACCAGTTCAACTGGTGGTTATGATTTATTCTGTTTTTTTACAGTTCCTTTTGTGCTCTTGTTTATTTTTTGTGCTTTTCTGCGAGACTGTCAAGGCGGTCTTTTCGCTTTTCAACAATTTCCTCGTGATAGTTGTGAAGCTTGCGATAAAGTTCCGGCTGTTTGTCACGAAGCAGGTGCATATGTTCGTGTCGACGGTTACGGAAGTCTTTAAATGCTGCCTCGTCTTCTTTTTTGACATATTGATAAAGCGTTTCACGACGCTCTTCAATTTGAGTGGCAAGCTTGTCTTCATCAATTCCTGTTGATTTTGAAAGTTCGCTTAAATGAAGTTCGAGTGACTCGAGCAAAATATCCTCATCAAACGAACCGAGTCCCGACCACAGGTTCGTAAGTTCGAGTAAGCTTTGTTCGTCGAGATTTGCATTTCTTGCATTTTTAAGAATGTCTTTTGTGTAAATTTCAATTCTCTCTTCTGCCGAATCACCAAATGCCCATTCAAATTCGTGTAGCAATTGCTCTTTAAAGTTTGGCGTAGCCGGTACTTCGTGGCTTTCTTCGTTTGTTTCAAGCTTGTACGGCTTTTGAATTCCCTGAGCACGAAGTGCCGCCGATATTGTCCGCCTAACTCCGCCTTCTTCGATGATATGACCCAAGTCAAGTTGCCTCAGCTCGTCATTAAGAGTGTGGGAATGTTCGGTCAGATAAAAGCGAACTCCTTTCTGCTTTAACTTTGCATATATTCCCTCAAGGGTTGCCGCACCTGTTGTGTCAATGCTTCCTATACTGCTTGCATCAACAATTACGCATTTTGTATCGGATTTAACGGCATTTTCAATATCTTCTCTGAATTCTTTTACATTTGCAAAAAACAGATTTGCTCTGAAACGGTATATAACAACATTTTTAATCGGCAATGCGTTTTCGTTTGTACTTAAATCAAAGAATCCGCCTCTGTCCGGTACAACTCCCAAAAATGAACGCTGAGGATTGCTTTCACGGAGTACAACATTAACAAATGAGAGGATAACACCGATAATAACGCCATAAATAGTGCCGAAAATCAGCACGCCGAAAAATGCGGCAAGAAAAATAAAAAATTCTTTTTTGTTTATTTTGCGTAATTTTTTTGCAAGGTCAAATTCTATTGCACCAAGCAAAGCTGAAATGACAATAGCGGTCAGTACAGGCACCGGTAAATACTGAATAAAGCCCGTGCAAAAAGCAACAATTATAATCATTACAACTGCGGCGGTAATCGATGTTGCTTGACTTTTGCCGCCGAATTGATTGTTCATCGAACTTCTTGACACACTGCCGTTAACAGGACAACACCCTACAAGCGAAGCTGAAATGTTGCACAGGGCAAAGGTAAGCACTTCATTGTTGTCGTTTATTTTATAATCGTTTCTTATAGCAAAGTTATTCTCGGAGAGGAGCGTTTCAGCCATTATAACGACCGCTACTGTGAGCGACAGCCCCATACCTTTTATAGGGCTGATTGTCGAAAAATCCAACAAACTGAAATTGTTAATGCTGTTTGTAACTTTTGGCAATGTTGCAATTTCAAACGGCGTGCAGTAGTTAAATAAGCGTTGAAATATTCCCGCAAGTATCATAACGAGTACCGGCATTGGGAATTTCGGTGCAAATTTTTTGCATATTAATATTAAAATAAGCGTTGCAAGTCCGAGAATGAACGACGGGACACTGAAATTGAGCTCTGCCTGCTTAATAATATGAACAATCAGCTCGTGAATCTCTCCCGTGCCGGAAACACCTCCGAACAGTTTCGGAATTTGCATAAGTATAATTGTTGCACAAATTCCGCTGATAAATCCGCCCATAACCGGAGTTGATACATATTCGGTCAGTCGCCCCGCTTTGAATATATAAAACAAAATGAGCCATATTCCTGTATAAAATGCAAGAAGCGGCACAATCTTTTGTGCGTCTTCGCTCCCCGCCGGTATACCGAGAGTGGCAAGCACACCGCCGATAAGTGCCGCCGGTGCGGCGTCAACACCGAATATAAATTGCGGTGACGACGAAAACAGTGCAAAAACAAGCACCGGAAGTATTGAACCGTAAAGTCCGTATACAGGCGGCAATCCCGCGATTTGTGCATATCCCATGGAAATCGGAATAGACACAAGTGCAATGATAACACCGCTCATTATGTCGTTCGGCAAGGTTTTGAGCCTTATTGCCTTTAATCCTCCAAACATAATATCAACTCGTTTATTTTTTTAGTCTTGCTTCAACCCTGTAAATAGGAAAGCCTTGTGATGAAAATCTTGCTTCATATTCGGTTACAATGTTGCCCTCAAAATCGCTGTTGTGCAAATCCAAACTGATGTTTGACAGCTCAAATCCGTTTTTGCTGAAGCTTTCAAGTGAAAATTCAAAGAAGTGCATATTGTCTGTTTTTTGAAAAATCGCCGCGTCGTCTGTCATAAGTTCTTTGTATATGCCTAAAAATCTGTCTGCCGTCAATCTATGGCAGGCGTGGCTTTTTTTAGGATAAGGGCACGAAAAATTAAGGAATATAAGCCCTATGCTGTGAGCCGGTAAATATGACGGCAAATATTCAGCCGCACAGTCTAAAAATTTAATATTCATGAGCTTTTCGGCACTTGCTTTTTCACACGCAGTGCAAATAACATCTCTTACTTTTTCTACGCAAATAAGATTAATGTTTGGATTTTGCTTTGCATATGTAACACCGAATGTGCCCATGCCGCAACCGACTTCAAGAAAGACAGGATTGTTATTGCCGAAGAGCTCCTGCAAATCAAGCAAGTGCTTTTCGTTTTGCACATCGTTGAAATTTAAACTGTCATTTCTAAGCGTTATAAGATAATCCTGAACCTTTTCAAGTCGTTCCTCAAGATTCTTTTTATGTCGCATTCTCATAATTTTTACCGTTCCTTAATTAACTTAACTTTATTTTATAATAAATTTTCATTGCTTCCAAAAAAGCATACAGCAGGGCATATAAAACCACCTGATGTCCGAGGTAAAACCAAAGACTGTTTCGTCCGACAAAAGCAAAAAGCTTTGAATGTTTTTTGTATGTCCAAACAGGAAATTTCTCTTTTTTTGCATATTCGCCCAAAAATGCCCCTGCCAAAAACATAAACAGCCAGGGGAATATCGAAAAATAGTCCGCACTTTTGAAGTTGCCGTTGAATATGCCGAGCGGCATAAATATGTTTGTTGACGGCGTTGGTAATTCAATAAGCCCGAAAAACAGTTCACCCGAATTTATTCCGTAGGTTGTCGCAAATAAAGCTGCGGACGCAAGCATACCGATTTCAGGTTTGATTTTTTCAATTAAAGGCATTGCAATGCCGGTTATTATCATACAAACTCCGAGACAGTGGAGAATTCCGAAATATATCTCGGCACCCTCTATTCCCATAAGTTTCGGCATAACAAACGCTGTCACAAATGTTACGGTTAAACCCGCTCCGAGTACAATTACACCACGCTTTACCGTATTTCTTGACAGCCGGGAGCAAATTCCTGATATGATGATAAATATTGCCCAAAAAAACGGTTGAACTTTGCATAATGCGTTGAATACGGTATAACCCCAATCAAGTCCGAGCACATCGCCTACATCCAAAAAGAAGTGGTGCACTATCATTGCCAAAATTGCAAAGCCACGCAATTCGTCGAGCAGTTCTATTCTTTTTTTAGTTGCTTTCATATTTTACTCCGAATTTTTATTAAGTATATAATATATCATTTAAAAAATATTGTAAATACAAATTTTATATGTTATTATAAATTTGATATCAAAAAAACGAGGTACTTCTTTTATGAAGATTTACAATGTAATGCAATACGGTGCCAAGGGCGACGGCACAACAAACGACGCTTTTGCCATTCAGCACGCTATAGACGATTGTTCAAAAAACGGCGGCGGTCAGGTTGTTTTGCAGTCCGGCAAGGTTTTTTACAGCGATTCGGTCAAACTTAAAGCCAATGTCGATTTGCATATCCAAAAGGGTGCAAGGCTCAAAGCAACAAGCAATATTGACGGTTATATCCGTCCGAACAAATTAATTAACGACCCCAAAACCGCACTTATAGGCAATCCGGTGACGGGTAAACCGAGTTTCGTGTTTATTTATGCTTACGAAGCGGATAATTGCACTATAAGCGGCGAGGGCACTATTGACGCAAACGGTCACGCTTTCGTTCAGCGTAAAGACAGGTATTATGTAACGGGCGATTTTTATCCTCGTCCTACCGTTATTTATGTTGAAAAAAGCAATCATATTACTTTTAAAGAATTTACGGTTGTTGACGCTCCGTTTTGGACGCTTCATCCGGCAGGCTGCGATGATGTTCTTATCGACAGAATTCGTATTCTCAACGATTTGGATGTCGCAAATTCCGACGGAATCGATCCCGACCATTGCAGCAATGTAAGAATTTTAGGCTGTCATGTGACATGTGCGGACGATTGTATTTGCCTCAAAGCAAGTAAGGGCAATGCTGAATACGGTCCGTGTGAAAATATTGTGATTGACGGCTGTACTCTGGTTTCAACTTCAGCCGCAATAAAAATCGGCACAGAGGGCGTCGGTGATTTTAAAAATGTAATCGTATCAAACTGCATTATTTCAAAATCAAACAGAGGTCTTTCGATTCAAATCCGTGACGGCGGTTGCGTTGAAAATGTTACGTATTCAAATATAATCATCGAAACACGCAGATTTTGTCCCGATTGGTGGGGCACGGCAGAGCCGATTGTAATCACTACATTCAACCGTGACGAAAATACAAAGAGCGGCTCAATCAAAAATGTTCGGTTTTTTAATGTCACGGCAAATGGTGAAAACGGTGTTCTTATTCACGGCAATGCAGAAAATGTTATTGAAGATGTTACATTTGAAAATTGTCAAATCACTCTTACAAAAACATCAAAATGGGACTGCGGTCTTTACGATTTACGCCCTTGCCTTGATTGGGGCGTTGAAAAATACGATAATTCCGCATTCTTTATCAGATATGCCAAAAATGTGCTTATCGAAAAAACAAAAACCGCTTGGGGCAATCTTTGCGATAGCTACAAGCACGCAATAGATGCCGAAAATGTTGAAAATCTTGAGCTTGTAAGATTTAACGGTAAGTCGGTTTCACCGCTCGTTGACGATATTAAGCTCAATAATGTTAAATTAGTAAAATAAATAAGGGGGTATCATTATGATACAAATGAAAGGTTATAAAATCAATTCACTCGAATTCGAAAATAAGGTTGAAAACGGCACACAGCTCAAGCTTCAAAATCAGGTTAAATATAATGTTAATTATATT
The DNA here is from genome assembly GCA_963661495.1 of bacterium. GTDB lineage: Bacteria > Bacillota > Clostridia > Oscillospirales > Acutalibacteraceae > Eubacterium_R. The sequence continues at coordinate 7,133 of CAVLCA010000033.1, read as the reverse complement.
GATGCCGAAAACAGATGTGTGGGCATTCTCCATTTCAGAGTTGAAGATGCCGATATGCAACCGTTTGAAATCAATATTGAAATGGCTGCCGAATTCGCATTTGACGAAAGTGACGAAAAGCCGGATATTCATGTGGTTTCATTTGACCAGCTTTTCCCGTTTGTTCGTCAAATTATCAACACAACAACATCAATGTCGGGTATGCCGGGACTTATTATTCCGATGATGAAACTCAACAGAGATACAGTTGCGGTTGGCAAGCCTGAAAAAAGTGATGACGAAGGAATGCTCAACTGATGGCTGATTTGTGCGATACCTGCTGGTATAATGTTTATGACGAAGAGGACGATGCAAATTATTGCGATTTACAGCTTGACCAAGACGAATACGGTGAACTGCTTGCTCGAATGCGTCAGGGTAAGCCGTGCAAATATTATCGCAAGGATATAGGCGAGTACGGCATTGTCCGCAAGCAAAATTAAAAAACTTATTGAGGCTCCTCTTGTTTGTAATCAAGGGGAGTCGTCGTCATTTTATATGTGACTGAGGAAATAAAAGGTGAATTACGGTGCGTTGTGGACGCCGCACCCTACGATGAAATTTCATTTTGTATTTATATTTTTTTGTAAAATCCTATTGACATTGACATATAATGTGGTATAATACAGCTGAACATATGAATAGTTGTTCATATGTCGAATGATTGAATGTAGCCTTTTGGAGGGTGCTATTATGAAAAAAACATATAAAATTGATGTAGACTGTGCAAACTGTGCAAACAAAATGGAAGAAGCCGCTAATAAGGTAGACGGTGTTGCGGCTGCAACCGTTAATTTTATGATGCTTAAAATGATTGTTGATTTTGAAGAAGGTGCGGACGAGAAGAAAACGATGAAGCAGGTTCTCAAAGCTTGCAGAAAAGTTGAAGACGATTGTGACATTTTCTTTTGAGTTTTAAAGAGGAGTATGGTTTATGAGTAGAAAACAAAAAAAGATGCTCATACGCATCATAATTACAGCTGTGCTGTTCGCAGGCTTGTGTATATTTGAAAAGTTTGTCCCTATAACAAGCAGAGTGCTTCGCCTTGTTGCCTATATGGTGCCGTATCTTGTAATTTCTTACGATATACTTAAAAAGGCGTTTAAGGGTATTCTCAACAAACAGGTGTTTGACGAAAACTTTCTTATGGCTGTCGCTTCGGTAGGTGCCATTGCGATTGCCGTTTATGAAAACGGTTCTTATAACGAAGCGGTTGCCGTTATGCTTTTTTATCAAATCGGTGAGCTGTTCCAAAGTTATGCCGTAGGCAAAAGCAGAAGAAATATATCCGAACTTATGGATATTCGCCCCGATTATGCAAATATCGAGGTTGACGGAAAAATCGAACAGGTTGACCCGGATGATGTTGAAGTCGGCTCAATTATTGTTGTGTCGGCAGGCGAAAAAGTGCCTATTGACGGCGTTATAGTTGAAGGTTCAACTACTCTGGATACCGCCGCACTTACAGGCGAGAGCGTGCCGAGAATCGTAAAAGAAAACGATGAAGTAATCAGCGGTTGTATTAATCTTTCGGGTACTGTAAAAATTCGCACAACAAAACCGTTCGGTGAATCAACGGTATCAAAAATTCTTGACCTTGTTGAAAATTCATCGTCTAAAAAATCGAAGAGTGAGCAGTTTATTTCAAAATTTGCAAAGTATTATACTCCTGCAGTTTGCGGAGGTGCTCTTGCTCTTGCAATTTTACCGCCTATTATCAGTCTTATTATCGGCAAGGATGCAATGTGGTCAACTTGGATTTACCGTGCTCTTACATTCCTTGTTATCAGCTGTCCTTGTGCACTTGTTATTTCAATTCCGCTTTCGTTTTTTGCGGGTATCGGCGGTGCGTCCAAAGAGGGCGTGCTTGTAAAAGGCTCAAATTATCTTGAAACACTTTCCAAAACAAAAATCGTTGTGTTTGATAAAACGGGTACAATGACAAAGGGCAATTTTGAAGTAACGGAAGTTGCTCCGGTCGGTATTGAAAATGATGAGCTTATTAAACTTGCGGCTTATGCCGAAAGCTATTCATCTCATCCGATTAGCAAATCGATAAAATCGGCTTACGGTAAGGAAATCGACAATGCAAAAATTACCGATGTAAACGAAATCAGCGGTAACGGCGTTCTTGCTGTTGTAGACGGTAAAAAAGTCGCTGTCGGTAACAGTAAACTTATGGATAAACTCGATGTTGAATATGCCGTTTGCTCCAAAATCGGCACTGTTATTTACATTGCCGTTGACGGCGAATATCGCGGTTATATTCTTATATCCGACGCTTTAAAACCGACTTCGGTTGCGGCAGTAAAGGCTATGAAAAAATGCGGAGTACGAAAAACCGTTATGCTTACCGGCGACTCAAAAAAGGTTGCCGACGCGGTTGCAAAAGAACTTGGTGCAGACGAAGTGTTCAGCGAACTTCTTCCTGCCGACAAGGTATCGCAGGTTGAAAAACTTCTTGCCGAAAAAAGCGAAAAAGAAAAACTTGTCTTTGTCGGTGACGGCATCAACGATGCTCCGGTTCTTTCAAGAGCGGACATCGGTATCGCTATGGGTGCTCTCGGTTCGGACGCCGCTATTGAAGCCGCAGATATTGTTCTTATGGACGACGACCCGATGAAAATTTCAAAGGCAATTAAAATTTCTTCAAAGTGCCTCAGAATAGTAAATGAAAATATATGGTTTGCTCTCGGAGTTAAAACTCTTTGCCTTGTTCTTGGTGCAATAGGTGTTGCAAATATGTGGATAGCGATTTTTGCCGATGTAGGCGTAATGGTCATTGCTGTACTTAATGCTATCAGAGCACTTTTTGTAAAAAAACTATAACATTATCGACAGGATGTGCCGTTTATAGGTTACATCCTGTTTTTTATTAAAAAATACTTGAATATAAGATTGTTTAGGGTTATCATATAAATATAATGTTTGAAAGGACTTTTAATTATGAACAGCCATGTTGAGCAAAGGCGTGCGTTTTTGATTGATTTTATGTATGTTGCCCTTATTTTGGCACTTATATATGTTTTCTTCAAATTTCTGTTTTGGATAACCGCACCGTTTTTGCTGTCGTTTTTCTTTGCGGTTCTTCTTCAAAAACCGCTTCGTTTTCTTGACAAAAAAACAAATAAAAAGGCTCACGCTTTTTGGTCGATAATTCTGGTTATTTTGTCAACTGCCGTTGTCATTGTTCCGTTGATATTCATTCTTGCGGCGGTTTTCGGAAAAATATCGGATTTCATCAGCTACATTGCCGAACAGCTTAGCGACATTTCGTCGTTTTTGTCAACTGTTGAAAATTGGGTTTTGAACACTCTCGGATTTTTACCAAAAGGGATTTATCAGTCTGTTTCGGAAACCATTACCGGCTGGTTTGACAAGCTTCAGCCTAATGCGGCAGAGGGTGCCGCTTCTTCGGCAGGACTTCTTTCAAGCCTTGATTTGAGCAGTATTACAAGCAAACTTACATCGGGCGTTTCAAATGTTTATTCTGTTGTAAAGGGCGTTCCGTCAATTCTTATCGGCGTTGTTATCGGTATTGTTGCTTGGATACTTTTCACAAAAGATTATGATTATATTGTAAGATTTATACAAAGACAGCTTCCGGAGGGCAAAAAGCATGTTCTTGTGGAATTTAAGCAGGTCTTTTCAAAAACAATTCTTACAATGTTTAAGGCTTACGGCATTATTATGTGCATAACATTCAGCGAGCTCTTCCTCGGTTTTTCAATCCTTTCGTTTATGGGAATTATGAAAAACAGTTATTTTGCCGTTATTGCAATGGCGATTGCCGTGTTTGACATTTTGCCTGTTGCAGGTTCCGGAGGTATACTTATTCCGTGGGCACTGTTTTCGTTTATTTACGGTAATTACAAGCAGGGAATAGGTCTTCTTGTTATGTATGTGATTATTACCGTTATCCGTCAGTATATTGAGCCGAAAATTGTCGGCAGTTCACTCGGCGTTCACCCTATTGTAACTCTTATGGGTCTTTATTTCGGACTTAAACTTTTCGGCTTTATCGGTATGTTCCTTGTTCCGCTCACCGTTATGACGCTTAAAGCGTTTAATGACGCAGGCAGAATCAAGATTTGGAAATCTTCGCCCGAAAAGCAGGTTGAAGCACCGAAAAAGCAAAAGAAATCAAAAAAACAATAATCAACAAAAGGGACTTGTCAAAGTCCTTTTTTCTTATGTATTTTTACAAAATAAAAAATAATCCTTGATTATATGCTTGTTTTGTGCTAATATATGTAAAGTGTTTTTCACAGTAATACAACTGTCCACAGGTGGTGTACACTATGGGAAAAGTTAATTATTTGCTTGTAGATATGTCTGTACTGCCTGATGTGTATGCAAAGGTGATTGAGGCAAAGGGCTATTTGCAGTCGGGTGAGGCGGCAAATGCTTCGCAGGCGGCAAAAATGGCAGGGATATCCCGCTCGGCATATTATAAGTATAAGGATAAAATATTTGAATACAGCGAGCAGGGCGACGATGTCACCACAATCAATGCCAAATTGCAGGATAATGCCGGAGTACTCGGCTCGGTTATGAATGAGCTTTATCTGGCAGGTGCAAACATTTTGGCGGTTAATCAGAGTATACCTGTAAATAATATTGCAGATGTGTCGATTACCGTAAGTTTTGCTCAGTCGGGGCATATGAACGGTGACATAGAGGACATAGTTGAAAAAATAAAAAAAGTCGGCGGAGTTAAGTCTGCCGAATCGGTATAGGAGGATAAAATATGAAAGTAGCGGTTATGGGCTACGGAACAGTAGGTTCGGGCGTAGTTGAAGTTATCGAAACTCACGAAAAAAGCATTGCAAACCGTACAGCGGGTGAAATTCTTGAAGTAAGTCATATCCTTGATTTGCGTGAATTTCCAAATGACCCGCATGCGGCTTTGTTTACAAAGGATTTTAACGACATTCTCAACGACCCTGAAACAAAGGTTGTTGCCGAAACAATGGGCGGGGTTAACCCGGCGTTTGATTTTACAATGAAGCTTATTGAAGCCGGTAAAAGCGTTGTTACTTCAAATAAGGAACTTGTTGCACAAAAAGGACTTGAGATTCTTGAAGCTGCCGAAAAGCACGGCGTAAATTATTTGTTCGAGGCAAGCGTAGGCGGCGGTATTCCGATTATCAGACCTATGGCACAGTGCCTTGCTGCTAATAATATCGAGGGTGTTGCAGGTATCCTTAACGGCACAACAAACTTTATCCTTACAAAGATGATTGAGGACGGTATGACTTTTGAGGACGCTCTCAAACTTGCTCAGGATAACGGATTTGCCGAAAAAGACCCTACGGCGGATATTGAGGGCTTTGACGCTTGCCGTAAGGTTTGCATTCTTGCTTCTCTTGCATTCGGCAAGCATGTATATCCAAATCAGGTAAGAGCAGAGGGTATCACAAAGATTACTCTTGAAGATGTTGAATATATTTCGTCGGCACACGGCGTTATTAAACTTCTCGGTCAAATTAAGAAAATCAGCGATGAAAAAATTGCTGCATTCGTAAGCCCGGCAGTTGTGTTCCACGGTTCACAGCTTGCAAGCGTAAACGGCGTGTTCAATGCAATTCTTGTTCGCGGCGACGCAGTAGGCGATGTATGTTTCTACGGTGCCGGTGCAGGCAAGCTTCCTACCGCTTCGGCTGTTGTTGCCGATATGGTAGACTGTGCCGTTCATGTAAACAGAAGAAAGAATTTCGGCTGGGGTCCGGGTTCGGAAGATTATGTTGTTGACGAAAAAGCTGTTCTTGAAATGCCGTTCTATGTTAGAGCAAAGGCGACAGAGAGTGAAGCTTTGGCTAAGTTCCACAATGTCAAGTTCCTTTCAAGAAAGGGTCAGCCGTCGGATGAAGTTGCTTTCATTACCGATTCTATGACAGAAAACGCTCTTGACAAGAAGCTTGAAGGCGTTAATGTTATCAACAAGATTAAAGTAACAAACTATTAATTATTTGCGGATTTTCCGCTGTACAGTATATGTTTATAGGAGGAACATTATGGCACTTATTGTCCAGAAGTTCGGCGGCTCGTCTGTAGCAAATGCCGAGCGTGTAATGAATGTTGCAAGAATTGTAACGGATACTTATAAGGCAGGCAACGAGGTTGTGGTAGTTGTTTCCGCTCAGGGCGATACAACAGACGACCTTATCGCAAAAGCACAGGAAATCAATCCAAAGGCAAAGAACAGAGAAATTGACCAGCTCCTTACAGCAGGTGAGCAAATTTCAATTTCACTTCTTGCAATGGCTATTGAATCACTCGGATTTCCGGTTATCAGCCTTTTGGGCTGGCAGGCAGGATTTAATACAAATTCGGTATACGGTTCTGCAAGAATTAAAAACATCAAGCCGAACAGATTGCAGGCAGAACTTGCAAGACACAATATTGTTGTTGTTGCAGGTTTCCAGGGTATCAACAGATATGATGACCTTACCACTCTCGGCAGAGGCGGTTCGGACACATCGGCTGTTGCCATTGCGGCTGCACTTCATGCAGATAAATGTCAAATCTTCACCGATGTTGAGGGCGTTTACACAGCAGACCCGAGAAAGGTTGAAAATGCCCGCAAGCTTAAAGAAATCACTTATGACGAAATGCTTGAGCTTGCAACCTTGGGCGCACAGGTTCTCAATAACCGTTCGGTAGAAATGGCAAAGAAATATTCCGTAGAACTCGAAGTTCTTTCATCACTTAACCCGGTTCCGGGTACCATTGTTAAGGAGGTAGCAAAAATGGAAAAAATGTTAATCAGAGGCGTAACAAAGGATAAGGATGTTGCTCTTGTATCGGTTTTGGGTGTTAAGGACAATCCGGGCGTTGCGTTCAATATCTTCTCAAAACTTTCACAAAAGAATATCAATGTAGATATTATTCTTCAGTCATTCGGCAGAGATAACACAAAGGATATCGTTTTCACAGTAAGCAAGGACAACGGCCCTGTAGCTGTTAAACTCCTTGAAGAATCTTCACATCTTCAGGAAGCAAAGATTGTTTGCGACACAAATGTTGCCAAGGTTTCAATCGTAGGTGCAGGTATGGAATCTCATCCGGGAACCGCAACAAAGATGTTTGA
>CAVLCA010000032.1:0-14280 GCA_963661495.1 bacterium | reverse complement strand
AACATCGAGTTTGCAACACTTTTGGCGTTTTTCGTTTTTTGCTCACAAGCGGTACAACCGTACAGCAAAGTTCGCAAGAAAACGAAATTCAGAAGCCTTCTCAACAGTCTGAAACACGCCAAGTACACCGTAATAATTTAATTATTTTGCTCCGCCTTTATTTCTGCGGCGGTTTTGTTATAAATCAAGTCTTTGAGCTGTTCTTTATTTTTATCAACATCTATTGTAATAACACTTGCACCGCTGATTGTGGCATACTGCCATGTTCCGTCAAAAGGTACCCGTACCTCTGCCATATCACTGATACAAGGAAGAGCCTTTAAGCCCGAAGAAATAATTTTTGCTTTTGAAAGATTGGTTTCGATATACGGAGCCGCCTTGCTTGCCATAACGGCAAGTTTTATCGGATTAGCGGATTTTACGCTTTTAAGGATAGCCTGCATAACCGTTCTTTGACGATAGGCACGCATAAAGTCGGTATCTATCTTCCTTATTCTGCAATAAGCGAGTGCCTGTTCGCCTGTAAGTTTATATTTACCCGCGTCAAGTTTTACATTACCGTATCTGCCTTTATGAGATGTAACTTCTTTAGCTTCCTTTTCGCTTACTTCAACCTCTACACCGCCTATACTGTCAACAAGAACCTTAAACATCTCGAAATCGGCGACCACATATCCGTCAATGTCAATACCGAAATTGTATTCGATTGTGTCAACAACGCCATTATAACCGTCATACTGACAGGCAGCGTTAAGCCTTTGTTTTTTATCAACTGCCGGAATATATACCCAAGTATCACGCAAAAAAGATACCATTTTTATGCAATTATGTGCCTTGTCAATGGAAATCAGCATCATAGAATCCGAGCGTGAAGCGGTATCGTCTTTCGGATTACGGGCATCAACGCCCAAAAGTAAAATATTGGTTACGCTTGATGAGTGAGCCAAATCGGAAGAATCAACATATTGATTTTTACGCTTGTCGTCGTAGGTTATCTTACCCATTGCATTGCCGACAAAGCAACCCGCACCGATAACTATAACAAGAATAACGGCTATAACCGCTCTTAGAATATTTTTTGCCTTATTCGGTCTTGAATTTTTCCTTTTTCTGCGACGGGGCGGAGGAGAAGAAGCCTTTCTTTTGCGTGCACGCTCTTCGTTTTCTCTGCGTTTTTCGGCGTCACGGTCAACATAAACCTGCGGCACAAATCCGTCTGCACTTTGACGGGCTGAGCGTTTCGGTTCGTCAAACTCTTTCATAAATGCGTCAAAGTCAAAATCGGTTGTGTTTTGATTATCTATAACCTCATCACTGTCATTTTTGTTATGGTTAAAATAATCTTCGCCGACAGGAACGCTTCTGTCTCTCTTATCGTTATCTATTCTTTTTTTAGGGTTAAATCCCTCTTCGTCAAAACGAGGCATAATAACACCCTCTCCAAATTTTTAATTTATATAACAAAAACAGTTTACACCATATGAAATATATTTTCAACTTTTTTTATTTAATATTGCAATTTGAAACGGAATAATTTATTATATAAATAGAGTTGTCCAGACGATTGCGTAATTTTTATTATGAGGAAAGTCCGAGCAGCACAGAGCAGGATAACGGCTAACGGCCGCCGAGGGTGACCTTAGGGAAAGTGCAACAGAAATAAACCGCCGTTTTACGGTAAGGGTGGAAAGGCGAGGTAAGAGCTCACCGAGAGAGTGGAGACATTCTCTGCCATGTAAACCCTATTCGCTGCAACACCGACCGGAGAGTTGGTTGCTCGCCACATAACTCCGACGGGTGGCTTGAGCAAGGTGGCAACATCTTGTCGAGATAGATAATCGTCCACGACAGAACTCGGCTTACGGACAACTCTGCTTATTTAAGCTAAAAGGGGTAAAAAAATATGCAAAACTATGTGACATTCGATACGCAAAAGCCTATCGATTTTATACCGATTGGCAGAATTGCTATTGATTTTAATCCGACGGATATGTACAGACCTCTGTCGGAATCAGCTAACTTCAACAAATATGTAGGCGGCTCGCCGGCAAATATTGCAGTCGGTTTGGCAAGACTCGGTTGCAAAGTCGGATTTTGCGGTTGTGTGAGCAATGACCAATTTGGTGACTTTGTTGTTGATTATTTTGAAAAAGAAGGCATTGACACTTCTAAAATCACAAGAGCGAAAAACGGAGAGAAAATCGGGCTTACATTTACCGAAATTCTTTCAAAAGAAAGTTCGTCAATTCTTATGTACAGAGATAATGTTGCCGACTTTTGCCTTGAACCGGGCGACATTGACGAAGAATACATTGCTTCGGCAAAAGCTATAGTTATCAGTGGCACGGCACTTGCAAAAAGTCCGTCGAGAGAGGCTTGCCTCAAAGCTATGATGCTTGCAAAAAAGAACAACACAAGAATTGTTTTTGATATTGATTACAGAGAATACACTTGGAAAAGCAAGGACGAAATTGCCGTATATTACAGTATTGTTGCTCAAAATGCAGATATCATTATGGGCAGTCGCGAGGAATTCGATCTTACGGAAGGCATTGTAGGCGTTAAAGACAGTGACCCAGAGTCGGCTAAGTATTGGCAGAGTTTCGGTGCTTCAATCTGCGTCATCAAACACGGCAAAGACGGTTCAACAGCATACACCAACGACGGCAAGTTTTACAATATCAAGCCCTTCCCTGCCGTTATGCTCAAAGGTTTCGGCGGTGGCGACGGCTACGGCTCATCATTTCTTTACAGTCTTCTTCAAGGCAAGGACATTATTGACTGCCTTGAATTCGGCTCGGCTTCGGCAAGTATTTTGATTGCTTCCCACAGCTGTTCGGATGCTATGCCGTCTGCACTTCAGGTTGAGGAGTTCATAAAGAAGTCAAAAGAACAATACGGCGAAATAGTTGCAAGAGCATAAAAACAAGTTAACAGAATAACAAAACCGCGAGGAACAGTAACAACTGAACTTCGCGGTTTTTATTAAGGAAAGACAGAAGCTTATTTAGCCGAAATTCCGGCAACATCCTTGAGATATTTTGAATCGGCAGGAAAATGATTTTTGAATTTGATATTTAATGCCGCGCTTTTGTCTTTAATGATACTTGCCGCATTAACATGTTTTACGGATACATCTACATTCATATCATAATCCGCCTCAACAATTTTTTCGGATTTCGGGTCAATCTTGGCTGTTATAACGCCACCGTTATAATCAGCTATTATATTATCGTTTGCATCTCCCTGTGAAAAAGACATCACGCCGATTTGACTTACTATACCTGCTATATCACCCAGCGCTTCAAAGGCTTTTCCCTGCGAGTCATCGCCTCTGAGGCTGTTGTTTGCAGCTTTGGGTTGAAGTTTAACAGTCAGGGTTCCGTCATCGTTCTGCGTTGCATTACAAGCCAAAATATCATCCGAAGTCAACATACATTTATCAAAATTACAGTCATTTTTTCTTGTATCGTCATTCAGATTATTGTCATCATTTGGTATTGAACTGTAATATGGAGGTAACGATGCAATACCTTTGACAAATATTCCGTTTACAATGCCCGGTGCAATTTTATTTACCACACTGTTTTCTTTGCCGTCAATAAGAATAGTGCCCACATTAAGCTCTTCTGTTCCCAAAAAAGCATACCTTGTTTCCTCTTTGCCGTCAGAATTGACATACACAGCGGTTTGAGATTTAGTATTGTTATATACTTTGACATAATAATTTACCAGATCTTCCTGAGTGTTGAAATTAACGCCCGAATATGTACCCTGTACAAATTCGTCTATAACGGGAGTATCCTCTTTTTCTTCCTGCTGTGCGGCGTCGTCTTGTGAATTCCACGAACCGTCCTTGACTTCGCCTATTGACTTAACAAGCCCCTCGCTGAAAACATAGCCTGCTTTTTGACAACCTGCAAGCATAATACATAAAGCAATTATAATTGTCACCGTTAATGCCTTTGCAATTTTTTTCATAAGCAATCACCAATCCTTAAACAAAGAATATCACCATAACACATGACATTCAATAATCAATGTTTGCAAAAAATGTTCCGTGTTGAACACATCGAGTCAAAAATGTTCAATTCGGCAAAAAAGGAATCGAAAAATTTGACAGAAGTTTTATTTTTTGATAAAATTTTATCGGTGATAAAAATGGAGAACAGGCGTGTAAAATACACAAAAGAGATAATCAAGAGTGAATTTTTTAAGCTTATGACCGTTAAACCCATAGACAAAATAACGGTAAGAGAAGTTTGCGAAAATGCAGACATAAACAGAGGAACATTTTACAGATACTACACAGATTTGTACGAACTGTACCAAATCACTACAGAAGAAACTTTGCAAAAGGCATACGAATGTGTGATTGAACTTGCCGAAAGCAGTGAAAACGATATAAAAAAGACACTTATAGGTGTTTGCCATGTTGTAAAATCGAATAAAGAATTTTGTGAATTTGCTGTTTCGCCAAACAGCGGAAACGCAAAAATTGTTGAAAGATGGATAGACAAGTTTTTACCTTTGTGCATTTTGCAATGGAACGACCTGTTCAAAAACTACACACCCGAACAACTTACAATCATGTACGAGCTTATATCGGCAGGAATAATAGCCGCCCTAAAACATTGGATAAGCGATAATTTTAAAGAAACGGAAGAAGAACTCGTAACATTTATACTGAATTTTTATTTATTCGGAATTACAGACAACAATAAAAATAACCGCGAGGAACAGTAAGAACTGAACTTCGCGGTTTATTTTTACAGTACCATAAAAAGAGTGCCTGCTGCAATAAGCACACAGCCGATGAGCGATTTTGCATTGAAATCCTCGTGCAAAAAGACAAAAGCCAAAACAAGAGTAAACACAACGCTGAGTTTATCAATCGGCACAACCTTGGAAACATCGCCCATTTGGATTGCTTTGTAATAGCAAAGCCACGACGCACCTGTTGCAAGACCCGAAAGCACAAGGAATATCCAGCTCTTTTTACCGATATTTGTAATGCCCGATTGTGCGTTTGTAATAAACACCATAACCCACGACATTCCGACTACAACGACGGTACGGATAGCCGTTGCCAAATTTGAATCTACATCTTCTATTCCGATTTTTGCAAGAATAGAAGTGAGTGCGGCAAATACCGCCGAGAGCAGTGCAAATAACCACCACATATGTATCACCTCTATTCTTACATTTTACGCCTAATGAATAACAAAGTAAAGAACAAAAAAGCGTTATCCCGCAAAAATGCGAAACAACGCTTTGAAGTATGCACCGTTTATTTACTTGTTGGTTTTCCGTTGAATAAATTTCACTATTTCTACAATAGGGATAACCATAAATGCAAGAAGAAGCGATGTAAAATACTCTCTTGCATCAATTGAAGCAAAATCAAAAGCATTGCTGAGGAACGGAATGTAGATAACAGCAGTTGAAAGCACGAGCGAAAGCACCATAGCTCCGAGCAAATACCAATTCATACTGCCCATTTTTACTATCGACTGACGGCGTGAACGCATATTGAACGAATGGAAAATTTCCGCCATAGAAAGGGTTAAAAATGCCATTGTCATACCGTTTTGATGAAGTAAGTGCGTAGCTTCATTCGCATCGTTAACAGCAAAAATCTGCGAAAGAGTCATATGTTCGGGACTTGCCATAACAATGCCGAAAACATAAGCAACAATAGTAAGCACTGTAACCATAACACCCTGATATGCACAATCAAAGCCCATACCGCCCGCAAAAATACCGTCTTTGCTGTTGCGAGGCTTACGGTTCATAATGTCCGGATCGCCCTTTTCGAGACCGAGAGCAAGTGCCGGGAAACAGTCTGTAATAAGATTTATCCACAGCAAGTGAACAGGTTCAAACAGAGTGAAACCGAACAGCGTTGCAAAGAAAATCGAAAGAACTTCGGAAAGGTTTGACGACAATAAGAACTGAATAGAGTTACGGATATTGTCGTAAATTCTTCTGCCCTCTTCAACAGCCGAAACTATTGTAGCAAAATTATCATCGGCAAGAACCATATCGGCTACATTTTTTGTAACATCGGTACCGGTAATGCCCATACCGACGCCTATATCCGCATTTTTAATTGACGGAGCATCATTAACACCGTCGCCTGTCATTGCAGTAATCATTCCGCGTTTTTTCCAAGCCTGAACGATGCGAACCTTATGTTCCGGCTGAACACGAGCATAAACAGAGTATTCTTCGATATGTTCATCAAGTTCATCATCGGACATAGCGTTAAGTTCAGAACCGGTAATTGCCTTTTGATTTTCGCCTATGATACCAAGCTGTTTTGCAATGGCAACAGCGGTATCTTTATGGTCGCCCGTAATCATAATAGGACGAATACCGGCACTCTTACATTCCTTAATTGCATCAACAACCTCGGGACGGACAGGATCAATCATTCCGGTAAGACCGATATAGCAAAGATCCCGTTCAAGCTCTTCCGGTTCGTTTGACGGCTGCTCTTTGTATGTTTTCACAGCCGCACAGAGAACACGGAGTGCCTTGTCTGCCATTTCCTTATTAGATTCTGAAATTGCCTGACGGATTTCATCGGTCATCGGCACTTTCTTACCGTCTAAATACACACTTGAGCACAGCGACAAAACAATATCGGGTGCACCTTTTGTATATTGAACAAAGCCGTTTTGAGTTTTATGAACGGTTGACATCATTTTTCTTCCCGAGTCAAACGGAGCTTCGCCCACTCTTGGGAACGAAAGTTCAAGCTCGTTTTTATTGAGACCGAGAGAGTCGGCATAAGTAACAAGGGCGGCTTCTGTAGGTTCGCCCTTAACTGTACCGTCATCCTGAAGTTCAGCATCACAGCAAAGAGCCATTGCTGTTGCAAGCAATTTTTCATCAGTACCCTTATAGTCAACAACCGTCATTTTGTTTTGAGTGAGAGTTCCTGTTTTATCCGAACAAATAATCTGCGTACAGCCGAGAGTTTCAACCGCCGTAAGTTTACGGATAACCGCATTGTGCTTTGACATTTTTGTAACGCCGATTGACAAAACAATTGTTACAACGGCGGCAAGACCTTCCGGAATTGCGGCAACGGCAAGCGATACGGCAACCATAAAGAACGAAAGCGTTGATGAAAATGTTATTGCGTCGCCGACAACAAGTGCACGGATAATATCGAACGCAAAAATAAATACGCAGATACCCAAAACCACAAAAGATAAAATCTTTGAAAGCTGATTGAGTTTGATTTGAAGAGGGGTTTCCTCATCCTTTGCCTGCGTAATCGCATCGGCAATTTTACCCATTTCGGTATCCATACCGGTTGCAACAACAACAGCTTTACCTCTGCCGTATGCAACAGATGAGCCCATATAACACATATTTTTTCTGTCGCCCAACGGAACATCATTTGAGCCGAGCGGGTCAATAGGTTCATCGGTTTTTGTAACAGGAACGGATTCACCCGTAAGTGCGGATTCCTCAATTTTAAGTGAGGCACACTCGACAATTCGGCAATCGGCAGGTACGCTGTCTCCCGCTTCAAGCACAACAATATCACCCACAACCACATCTTCGCTTTTAACCGTAACAATTTTACCGTCACGAACAACCTTTGATGTAGCGGCGGCTATTTCTTGCAAGGCTTCAATCGCCTTTTCCGCCTTACTTTCCTGATAAACACCTAAAACCGCATTGATAATTACAACAATCATAATGATTATTACATCTGCGTAGCTTTCACCCTCACCGCCCACTGTTACAGTGACCGCACTGATAACTGCGGCTACAATCAAAATAATAATCATCGGGTCGGCAAGTTGTGACAAAAAGCGTTTTATAACACTCGTCTTTTTGCCCTCGGCAAGCTTATTTTTGCCGTTTTGCTCAAGTCTTGATGACGCTTCGGCAGAAGAAAGTCCTGCATAACCGGACTTAACTTTTGACAAGACATCATCTTTTGTTTTTAAATACTCTTTCATACAATACCCCTTTCCAAAATATAAAAAAGTTTCAAAAACAGATAAGCACCGCTTATCCTGCAATTCTATTTTTATATATAAAAAAGACCCATACATAGTATTACACTATGCACAAGTCTCATTCTTTACAATTAAGCCAGCCTATTTTGGCATGATGTTGACTTAATTCACGATAACCGTGGAATTACTCCCCTGTCTTGTTCTAAATATAACATACACGTGTATAAAAGTCAACAAATCAAATCTTAATAATTTCTTAAATGTTTTTTGAAAGCGATTAAAAACGGAGCGGACACAATTGCCGCCATAGCGTATGCAATCGGCTGTGAAAGTTCCAAACCGACAAGTCCGAAAAATTTTGGCAACAAGAGTGCAAGCGGAACAAAGAAAAGTCCGTTTTGACAGCATGCAAGAAACAGTGCTCTCCCTTTTTTACCGACGCTTTGAAAGGTCATATTAGCCGTTAGTGCCGTCGGCAAAAGAACAAGTGAAGCACAAAGATAACGAAGAGCTCTTGCTCCGATTTCAACAACCTCGGCTTCGTTTCTGAATCTGCCGACAACCCAAGGTGCAAAAGCAAACATAACGCCCGACAAAACCGTTACGGTAACAGTACCGTAAACCCACAAGAAATTAATTGCCTTATGAACCCGGTCAAAATCCTTACTTCCGTAATTAAAGGCACTGACAGGTTGAAAACCCTGACCGATACCGACGCTGACACTGAAAATCAACATTGAGCATCTGTTTGAAATGCTCATTGCGGCTATGCACTCATCACCGTACGGCGACGCCATAACATTCAAAACCATAGTTGAAAGACTGCTGAGTCCGTTACGCATAAAGCTTGGGAACCCCGTTGCGACAATCTCCCAAACGAATTTGCCGTTGAGCATTATATATTTCGGATTAATTCGACACTGACACTTTTTAAATAAAAATGCAGAAATCAAAATTGCCATACTCACATATTGACTGATTGCGGTTGCAAGACCGGCACCCGCAATTCCCATTTTAAACACAAAAATAAACAAAGGGTCAAGTGCAATATTAAGAATACCGCCCGAGGTTAAGCCAATCATAGCAAGTCTTGCAAGTCCCTCATATCTCAAAATATTATTCATAACACAACTTGTACACATCGCAGGACCGGCTATGAGAATATAAAATCCGTACTGCTTTGCATACGGCAAAATAGTTTGAGTACTGCCGAGGAATGTCATAAGCTCGTCCAAATAAATCAATCCCAAAATCGCAATAAGAACGCTTACTGCAAGTGACCAAAAGAAAGCCGTTGAACAAAACTTTCTTGCAGTTTCAACATCTTTTGCACCGAGACGCCTTGAAACATTTGAACCGGCACCTTGACCGAACATAAATCCAAACGCCTGAAAAACAGCCATAAGGCTGAAAACAACACCCGTTGCACCGGAAGCGGAAACGCTTATTTTAGACACAAAATATGTGTCTGCCATATTATAAATCATTGTAATGAGCATACTGATAACAGTAGGAATCGACAGGGTAAATATGAGTTTATTTACCGGAGTTTTTGTCATTTTTCTGTACTGTTTATCGGCAGCCGCATTTTCACTGTTTGTCAAATTATCATCTTCTTACACTGACATTATTATTTTCAAGATATTCTTTGAGCACCGGAATAGGCAATTCATTAAAATGGAATAGGCTTGCCGCAAGAACCGCGTCTGCCTTGCCGGCAACAAATGCATCCAAAAAGTGTTCTGCCTTGCCGGCACCGCCCGAAGCAATAACAGGAATACCGACCTTTTCCGACACTGCTCGGGTAAGTTCAATATCGTATCCTGTTTTTTGACCGTCGCAATCCATCGAGGTCAAAAGGATTTCACCCGCACCTCGTTTTTCGGCTTCAACAGCCCATTCAACTGCATCGATACCGGTAGGAATTCTGCCTCCGTTAAGGTAAACTTCCCAAACTCCGTCTTTTTTACGCTTTGCGTCAATGGCAACAACAACGCATTGTGAACCGAATTTATATGCCGCTTCATTAATTAAATCGGGATTACGAACAGCCGCCGAATTAACGGATATTTTATCCGCACCGGCACGCAAAAGTTCCTTAAAATCATCAACGGTTTTGATACCTCCGCCAACCGTAAATGGAATAAACACAGTGTTCGCCACGCGTGACACAATATCAATCATTGTGCTTCTGCCCTCGTGAGTTGCGGTTATATCAAGAAGTACAAGTTCATCTGCTCCCTGCTTGTCGTAAGCTGCCGCACATTCAACCGGGTCGCCTGCATCACGCAAATCAACAAAAGAAACGCCTTTTACCACTCTACCATTTTTAACATCCAAGCACGGAATTATTCTTTTTGCGTACATATTCAGTCCTCCCTATTAACAAAATTGCGAAGAAGTGTGAGACCGACCTCACTGCTTTTTTCAGGGTGGAACTGTGTTGCGGCAACCCTGCCTTTTTGTACGGCACACTGAATAGGAACGCCGTACTCAGTTGAACCGGCAACAATATCGTTTTCGGCATTTTTAAGATAGTAAGAATGTACAAAATAAAAATAACTGTTGTCATTAATATTTTCAAATATACCGTCTGTTTGATTTAACTTTACGCTGTTCCATCCGATATGCGGAACCTTGAGCCCGTTATTTTTCGGAATAGTAACAATACTACCTTTAAATATACTCAAGCCGTCAACTCCCGGTGATTCCTCGCTCGATTCAAAAAGAAGTTGAAGTCCGAGACAAATACCGAGAAAATATTTTGAACCGTCCGCCGATTTTTTGATTGTATCCTCAAGATTTCGCTCTCTGATACAATTCATAGCATCGGCAAACGAACCGACTCCGGGAAGAATGATATGAGACGCCGCATTAATCTCATCTTTATTATCCGTAACTACACTTTCCGCACCGATAAAATCCAAAGTTTTTTTTACGCTTTGAAGATTGCCGGCACCGTAATCGATAATTGCAACCATAATGTCCTCCTGTACAATTAATATGTTATATAATAGCACTGAAAAGAAAAAAATGCAAATTTAAAATTGACAAACGGTGATGATAATGTTATTATACTGTAAGACAATTTAAGGAGGCGCGTTTATGAACATTTGGCACGACATATCTCCTAAGCGTATTAAGAAAGACCAGTTCTACGCTGTAATTGAGATTTCAAAAGGCGGCAAAAACAAGTATGAGCTTGATAAGGAAACCGGTATGCTCAAACTTGACAGAGTTCTTTTCACATCAACTCACTACCCTGCCAACTACGGATTCATCCCGAGAACCTATGCCAGTGACAACGACCCTCTTGATGTTTTGGTGCTTTGCAGTGAGCAAATCAGACCCATGACTATTGTTGAATGTAAGCCAATCGGTGTTTTGATTATGGAAGACGGCGGTGCAAGAGATGAAAAAATCATCGCTGTTCCGATAAACGACCCTAATTATAACAGCTACACCGATATTGACCAGCTTCCAAGTCACAGATTTGATGAAATCAAGCACTTCTTTGAGGTGTACAAATCTCTTGAGCATGACAAAAACACATCTGTAACTGAAGTTAAGCCGAAAGAAGAAGCTGTCAAAATCATTCAGGAATGTATTGACAGTTATATTACAAACTTTCAGCTGTAAATAAGCAAAAATAAGGCAAAACAAGTTTTGCCTTTATATACGGAGACGTATCGAAGTGGTCATAACGGGGCGCACTCGAAATTTTTGAAAGGTTTGGCAGTATGCTCTGCTTGCTTCTCCTGTAAACACTGCGTTTTGGGCAGGTTCGAAAACTAAATATTTTGTTGTTCTTTCCGTCAGTTCTTGCGAAAAGTTTTTTGAATTGAACGGAATCACATAAACGGAGAGTTGTCCGAGTGGTCGAAGGTGCAGCACTCGAAATGCTGTAAGTCGAAAGGCTTCTAGGGTTCGAATCCCTAACTCTCCGCCATCGTCGTCACGAACTATATATAGTTCGTGACGACTTTTTTATTGCTTAGCACATCTTTTTACAGGTTTTTTTCAAAATTATTTTTCGATTGTTTGCCATTTGTTGCCGAAATTTACTGTTTCGGGCAACGCCATTCCGTGTACCATAGCACTTGCCGAAGATAACTTTGACGAGTAATCAAGATGAGCATAGATGTTAGCGGTAGTGGAAAAATCGCTGTGCCCCAGCCATTCCTGAATTTGTTTTAGCGGAACTCCGTTAGCAAGAAGCAGACTTGCACAACTGTGCCTTAAATCGTGAAAACGCATTCGCTTACAGCCGTGCTTTTGAATATATATCGGAAATTGGCTTGTTAAATAATCGGGTTTCATAAGATTACCCAATTCATCAACAAAAACATAGCCGTCATATTCATAATTGTAGCAGTTACCGCAAACCTTTTTATTGACTTCTTGTGCTGCTTTAACCTCTTTGAAATATTCGGCAAAACTGCCAACCAACGGAAGTGTACGCATACTGGATTTTGTTTTTGCAGAGTTCTGTGCGTACATTTTTGTTTTACCGTCTATTTGCACACCGAAGTAACCGTATGCTTAATGGTGATTGTTCCTCTTTCAAAGTCGATAGTGTCCCATTTCAGCCCCACAACCTCACCTCGGCGAAGTCCGTAGAATGAGGCAACTAATACGGGAAGTTCCAGCTTTGTGCCTTTAACTACTTCAAATACGTGTTGCAATTCGTTTGCGTCAAGGAACACGGGCTGATAGTCATTCTTTTTCGGTCTGTCAACTTTCTCTGCTACATTCTGCGTAACAAGGTCGGTTTTAAGTGCATATTTCAACGCCTGATGAATGACGGCGTGATAGTGTATAACAGAGTTTGCTTTGACGATTTTCAACTTTTCGCAATAAAATTGCTGAATGTGCCTTGCCTCCAAGCCTTGCAGGGTTACGCCTTTCTTTCTGAAATACGGCTCAATCGCCGATTTTACCATCTGTTCATAGGAACCGAATGTTGTCGCCTTAACACGCACCCTTACAATCTCCAGCCATTGCAATAGGTAATCTGCAAATAGCATATCTGCGGCAAGTTCATCTGAAACCGGTGATTCAAACTCGCCTCTGATTCGTGAAAGCTCGGCTTCTGCCTTTCGTCTGTTTCCTTTTTCGGGTAGCCCTGTGGAATAATATTTTACACGGCGTTTCCCGGTATTGTCGTTGTAGCTTATTACTACATAATAATATCCTTTTTTAATTTGTAGGTGTCCTGATACCATTTTTATCTCCTTTCTTTGCTTTACACAGGATTGACCTACACCGACAAGAAAATTATATCTTGTCGGCATAGTTCTTTCCATTGTGCGACAGTCGCCCTGCGTACACTTCTGTACGAATCAGCGAGCGTCTCGGTTGCGTTCTCGTTGGCGTTTCAAAAGTTCCAATCCTTTTAAAATATCTTTTCGTACAGGCTTGTTTATTGCAATTTGCTTGAGCATTTACTACTTCATGTAAAAATTGCTGAAAATCCAAACCCCGATGCAAATGAAAACGAATTTCCGGGCATAGGCGGAGCAATCAACTTTATATGCAAGGATTTAAACGATATTTATTCTGGCAAAGAATTTGCAGATGAGTGGCGTAAGAATGTAGCGGATAAAGTTAAGGATGACTTTGATGATTATATTATTATCTTGCGTTATCTTTGGAATATAGTTGAAAGCAATTCTATTTACAAATTACTGATAACCAAGGATATGCTCTTCTTAAATTCAGATAATAAAGTTGTCGAAATCGTTAAAACAGCCTTTAGTGACAGAGAGTAAAATTCAAGCTATGACTGTATAACACAAAAAGGCACAACTAACGGGATTCCCCGAAAGTTGTGCCTTTCAATTTAAATATAAATCAACTCTACATTTACGATTTCTGTTATACAATTGTAGATGTTACTAATACTCTGCCGAACCTTGTTCACGGAGATACATTGTTAAATTCTTTCAATAAAAACGGGAGAAGAATGATCTGGCAACCTTTGATTATATCGTGAATAATCCTTTTTAAACTTTCTCCGCTATTAAATTTTCTATTAATTCTTTTTCATAATCACTTATATGTCTGCAACTTCTTACAATTAAAAATCCCCTATGGTAGTTTCATTTAATTCTACCATAGAGGATGTCTTTTTTCTATTGTCCATTTTTACGGACTTGTACAATTACCTTTAACTCTTTTTGTTATTCTGCATTTGGAGTAATAATATCTTTTGTTCGTACCTTATCTAGAACGGTTTGATAATCCATATGACAACGCTTTAGCCGAAAATTTCTTTTCAATACTCAAAACCGAG
>CAVLCA010000031.1:0-15500 GCA_963661495.1 bacterium | reverse complement strand
TATCACGCTGGCTCATTCCCCGTGCATACATTGCCAGCACCTTTTCTTCAATTTCAGATACATCCCTTTGGCGTTTTGGTACAAGCTTGGGTTCAAAGCTTGAATCGCGGTCACGGGGCACTTTGATTTCAACTTCTCCGCCGGTGGTTTTTATCTTTTTGCTTGTATATCCGTTTCGGCGGTTATCGGTTGATTTTGCACCGTGGTCATTACTTTCGTATCCAAGATGATTATTCATCTCACCCTGCAACATCGCTTCAAACATCGGACCGAATATGTCTTTTAATGCGTCTTGCATATCGGCTACGCTTTTTGGATTGTACTGTTCGATAATTTGTTTTGCGAGGTTTTCTCCCGGTGTGCTTTCCTTTTTTCTTCCCATTTCGTTCATTCCTTTTTTGTCCTTTCTTTCATTGTAGCACACTTTGTCAGAAATAGAAACGGCAGCATCAACCAATGACTGTCTTGCTTTTGTAGAAGGTTTAGTTCCATACGGAGACGAATGTTTTAATGAACTCCGTATAATTGCTACACCCTATGAATATACAAGAGATATAATTTAGTTGGAGAGAATGAAATGAATCCTGAATTGACAGAAAAACTTGAAAACAGATTTACATTTTTGAAAAGAGACCCTTCTAAACTTATACCATACGATATGTTTTCTTTTGAGGTATTGGATGGATGGTATGATTTGATTTTTAATTTATGCGAGAAAATTGAAGCATATTACACGGAGGCTAATGCAGTTGTCGATTTGAAAGTCTTGCAAATCAAGGAAAAATTCGGCGTACTTCAATTTTATCATGTATTTACCGATTATACTAAAAATAATGAATTACATAAAAAAATCGACCTCGCCATAAACGAAGCCGAAAACAAATCTTCTACAATATGTGAAATATGCGGCAAACAAGGTTCCTTAAGAGTCGATTTGCCTTGGATGAAAACTTTGTGCGATGAACATGATAATAGAAAAAATTAAAGATCTTTTGAAGTGTTATCCATACCTTCAACTCTGCTTGGATCGATGCCCATCTTTTCTAAATGTGAAAGTTCTTGCACTCTAACATTTTCTAATTGCATACGATATTTTTCAGAACGAACTGATAAATCATGAAGAAAAATAATAATTTTTCGCATATTGGTTTCATCGTAAAAAGCCTCATAATCAGATGTCACCTCATCTAACACTTTGGAAACATCTGCTTCCATTCGTGATAGTGCTTTTTCAACAAATTGCTCATCATTAAAATCTACAATTGATTCTGTTTTTGGATATATTTTAATGAGCTCAGAAAGTGCCTTTTTTAGTTCATTTTTATTTGTGTCATAATAATATCTATTTGCAGCAAAATTCTCAGGTCTTTGACGAGTCATAATAGAATCATTACTTAAATTCCATACACAAAGTCTATTGTTGTCACCGGAAAATCTCTTTAAGTACATTCTTGGTACATAATGTTGCTTTTTTACATTTCCTGCCATTGCTTGAATTCACTTTCTTTATAATAGTGTTTTTTACTAATAATATTATAGCATCTTATTTTATGTAAAAAAAGGAGGCATTTATAAATTTTAATAGGTGGTCACATTTTCAAGTGCAGGGTCACATTTTCAAGTGCAGGGTCACATTTTTGAACAGGTGGTCACATTGTATCAATTATGTGGTACAAAGACACTATAGTACACTTTAATTGATACATTAAAGTGTACTATTTTTTTTGCATTTTTATAGACTGTTTAAGCGACTTGTTTCTATTAAATGTACTGTTGTATCAAATATGGTGTACTATCACCCTTTTGATTTACATATTCAAACACACACCGTGAAAACAGAATGCACTGCGTGAAAATATACCCCACTCCGTGCAAAATATATATCTTGCAAAATCTAAAGGTACAATAATATGTACTAATCTTTTCAGGTCAAGAATTTATCTTTTATTTTTTGATAATTTATGATATAATTATATTATAAATTGTAGAGGTTAAATTATGAATTTAATTAGTTTGTTTTCCGGAGCTGGTGGTCTTGATTTAGGCTTTGAAAAAGCAGGTTTTAATATATCTATGGCTAATGAATATGACAAAGGTATATGGGCAACCTATGAAGCGAATCATTCCGCTCCACTTATAAAAGGTGATATTAGAAATATCAAAGATACAGATTTTCCAAATGAAATTGACGGAATCATCGGTGGACCTCCTTGTCAAAGTTGGAGTGAAGCTGGTTCATTGAGGGGTATCAATGATTCAAGAGGGCAATTATTTTTTGATTACATAAGAATTTTAAAAAATAAGCAACCTAAATTTTTTCTTGCTGAAAATGTTTCGGGTATGTTGGCAAGCAGACATTCGGAAGCTGTAAAAAATATAATACACCAATTTGAAGATTGTGGTTATAATCTTACTCTTACACTTGTAAATGCTGCTGATTATGGTGTACCACAAGATAGAAAGCGAGTCTTTTACATTGGATTTAGAAAAGATTTAAAAATTGATTTCAAATTTCCAAGTCCGACAACACCAAATGCAAAAGACAAATTAACTATGAAGGACGCTATTGGCGATTTGGTTAATACACCTGTACCTGCTTTGCCCAAAAACAAAACAAACGGAGATTTAGAAATTCCAAATCACGAATATTACATTGGTGCTTATTCAACTATTTTTATGAGCAGAAATAGAGTTAGAGGATGGAATGAACAAGCTTTCACAGTTCAAGCAAGTGGCAGACAATGTCAATTACATCCTCAAGCTCCAAAAATGAAATTTATTGAAAAAAACAAGCGTATTTTCGTTCCTGGTTATGAAGATTTATACAGGAGATTAACTGTAAGAGAATGTGCCAGAATACAAGGCTTTCCGGATAATTTTAAATTCATTTATACCGATGTAGATTATGGTTATAAAATGATTGGAAACGCTGTTCCTATAAATTTATCATATATTATAGCTTGTTCAATAAAAGATGCTTTAAATGGATAAAGGAGAAAAAATGAGTAGTGCAAGTAATGACCAAGGCAGAGCATATGAATATATTTGTTTAATTACTTTAGCTGAAGAAATCAACAAATTTAGATTAGCTCTAATAGATAAAAATTCAAGTTATGAAGCCGCTCAAAATGCATGGAATAACATTGATGCTCAATTAAAGGAAATGTTAACAGAAAGTGCAAAAGCTGCTGTATTAACTATTTTCGACTTAGAGCCTTTGATTATAGAAGACGGCAATGATCAACTTGATTTGAAAATTCAAAAAGACAGTGAAGGTGAAATTGGTGATGTTAGAGATATACTGATTATCCGTAGAAATATTCAATGGGAGATTGGTTTAAGCGTAAAGCATAATCATTTTGCTGTTAAGCACAGTAGATTATCACCTAAAATTGATTTTGGCAAAAAATGGTTTAGTGTAGAATGTTCTAACCAATATTGGAATAGCGTAAATATTGTTTTTGATTATCTAAAAGAATGTAAAAATCAAGACTTAAAATGGAGCGAGTTGGATGATAAAGAAAATGATGTTTATATTCCAATTTTAAATGCTTTTATTGATGAAATAAAACTCAGTAATTCACAACATCCTGAGCTTCCGAAAAAAATGGTTGAATATTTACTTGGTGAATTTGATTTTTATAAAGTTATAAGCATTGATAATAAAAGACTAACACAAATACAGACCTATAATTTGAGAGGCACTTTAAACAAGTCAAGCACTACAAAAGAAGCTAAGATAAAAGTTCCGATTTCAACATTACCCACAAGGATTGTCAGTCTTGATTTTAAGCCAAATAGTAAAAATACAGTTGAACTGTACATGGATAACGGTTGGCAATTTAGTTTCAGAATACATAATGCTTCAACAAAAGTTGAAACAAGTTTGAAATTTGATGTTCAAATTATTGGTATGCCTGCAACAATCATTTCAATAAATTGTTCTTGGAATTAATGGAGATAAATATGAGTGATGAAAAAAAATACAATTTTAGCACAATGGCAAACATGCGTTGAAATGGCAAATGAGATTAGTCACCGTAGAGATACTATGAACAATTTATTCGTTACAATAAATATAGCATTGATAGCGATGATATCTTATGTATGGAGCATAAAAACCATTTTTGTTTCACTTATTGGCATCGTATTTTGTATTGTATGGATTAGATTCATTATAAATTTCAAAATGCTAAATAAAGAGAAATTTAAAATAATTAATGAACTGGAAAACCAATTACCAGTTAAGCCATTTAATAATGAATGGAACAAACTACAAAGCAATAAGAAATACACTGATGGCACAACTATAGAGTACATATTACCATCAACATTTATTATTGCGTATATAATCATATCAATTATTTTATTTGTAAAAAAGTAAACATTTAGGAGGATACATATGTATAATTTATTCATTAGTCATTCTTGGAATTACAGCAACACTTATGATGATTTGGTTCGTTTATTAAATAACAAGCCGTATTTTAGCTACAAGAATTATTCTGTACCTAAAAACGATCCAATACATAATACTAATAATGATTATCAATTAAAGAGTGCCATACGCCAACAAATGAGACCTGCAAGTTGTGTTTTAATATTGGCAGGAGTATATGCTACATATAGCAAATGGATAAATATAGAAATAGAATTAGCAAAAGAATTAAACAAAAAGATCATAGCTATTGAGCCATGGGCAAGCAAAAACACTTCAACAATTGTAAAAAATTCAGCAGATAGAATTGTAGGATGGAATACTGATTCAATTGTAAACGCAATAAGAGAATTATCGTAATTTATAAATTAAAATTCTATTTTTAGGTGGTCACATTTTCAAGTGCAGGGTCACATTTGGGGACAAGTGGTCACATTGTATCAAATATGTGATACAAAGACATCATAGGACACTAAAAATGATACAATTTTTAGTGTCCTATTTTTTGCCTAAAACCTTGTAAATAAAGGTTTTTCAGCGTTTGTTGATGTTTTTGTTTCATCAGCAGACAGAGTGTTTGTACTAACCTGTAGTTATGTATTAAGCTATGGGTTTAAGGTTACAAAAAACACCGTATTGCTACGATGTTTTTCTGTTATTCATATTCTGTTTGATATACTGATAAAATGAAATTTATATAATACAATGTTCAAGTATCTGATTCTTCATCTTTGCATAATAAATGATGTGCTGAATTGTTTTTTTAACCTGTTCTGTTCCAATTTCCTTTTCATCATTCCCACAGTCAATGACTAAAACACGCTTAATATTGTATTCTAACCATTCCAATCTGCCGTTATTGCAATCATATAATGTTTCCCAATCTATTGGCATTTCCCCACCGGCATTTTTATATCCTTGCAAAAAAGCCTGAAATAATTGAAAATCAATTTTGCAATTTTCATATCCCGACCAACACAATGCCAATTCAAACAATTCCATAAACGGATTGTTATAAGATAAGCACTCTAAATCAATAATGCGATAATCATTCCCGTTCCAGAGAACATTTTTGCAGTCCATATCGTTATGACAGATTGACACAATAGGTGGTAGTTTCTTTCGTGCCTGATTACCTTTATTTTGACTGTCTTGAATCACAGGCAAAGCGTCTTTCAGCATTGCATATAACTTTGTATCGGTGTGTTTCATTTCTGCAAGATAGAAATTCCAATCAATAGATATTTCGTGATAAGTTTCATTTTCATACTTTTTGTCTACACTGTGGATTTTAGCAAGTACCTTTCCCATTTTTTTACAGTGTTCTGCTGTTATCTCGTTGCTTTTTAAGGCCTTTCCGGGAAAATAGTCAAACAGATAGAAATATTCACCATCTATCTCTTGCATTTTTCTTCCACACAAAGACAAGGTAGGAAGAACCGGAACACCCTGCTGCTCCAATAAAAGTTCTATCCGTTCAGCTTTTGCAAAATTATCCATAGCTGTTTCCCTTTGCATAACAAACGGATTTAACAACTTCAGAGCGAAAGTTCCTTGCTGTGTGTCAATCTTATACATCTTGTGCATAAAGCCACCGCTCAAACACACCGGTTCACCGATTATCTTCCAATCATATTTTTTTGCTATCTTTGTAAATATTGACACTTTGCTCCCTCCCAATACAGATTTGTCGCTCTTAATCTATTTAATTATATCACTTCTTTGTAAGCTTTTCCACAACTCCGATTATACTCTCAACTTTGATGAATATAAAAAGCAATAATAAAATAAAAATATTTTTGAACGAGTGGTCAAATTGTATCAAATATGCAGTACAACGACACCATAATAACTACGGTTGAATTTAACCGTAGTTATTTTATTTGTGTTTAAATTGTCCAAAAAAGCCATATTAATGCGTTTTTCGAGGATTTATGTATTTATTTTGTAAATTCAAATAAAGCTAAACAAATGCAGTTCACTAACGAATAGACCATATTTTTTCATTGTATCGTCAAATATTCTGATAAGCATATCAGTTTCTTGCTCCCATATTTGCAAGTGTTTTCTTGGTGTGTTTAAATGTGTTCTTAAACAGAACGAACTCAAATTTAACATCAAGAAAAATCAACAATTTGTCTTCCAAAAGCATCTCTTTAATTATTAATAATTTTGTTCTTGTTCGTTTTTTATTTTTTCGACAATTTGCTTTTCTGTATTTATCGAGCGTGTTTTGTGCAAGTAATATTTATAATTTCTTACAACCAAATACGCACCGAGCACTAAAACCAGCACACCTACAGCCATAATTATTTTAAGTATATCATTAAGCGTGTCGGCAAGTGCCATATTGTACACATCAACATCTGTAAAATGCAAATCATTTGTGTATTTCATAATCAATGCAAAAAACGGCAAAATAAAAAGTACTTCTCCGGAAATTATAAAGCTTATGCCTATATATTCGTATTTTTTATGTCGCCGTGCCGACAGAAAGTCAATCAAAAATATACACAACAAATAAGCAATAACGGAGAAAAGCATTGCAAGAATAGGCTTATTTGTGTAAGTAAGTGCAATAATAATGATATTATTTGTGCTTTCATCCCCCACAACTTTGTTAAAAGCATCGGAAGCAAGACAGGCATACTGATTAATTTGCCGCTTTGTTATCGGTATATCATTTTTTTTGCAATATTTTGTGATTGAGTTTTTCAAATACTCATACAAAAACTTTGAATTTGAATAATCGGTTTTATAACCCTTTACAACATTATTTGAAGCTATATGCAAAACACTTTGCATATGTTTGGTTGAAAAAGCAGATGTATATGCCTTTTTCGGTATTCCTGTTTTTTCAGCTACTTTGCCAAGTTCATCGTAAACTTCTTTAAGCGTTTGACTGTTATACGCTTCAAATCTTTTTTGAACGAAAGTGTTTGTGCGAAGAAGCGAAGCGGTTATACCAACCGATATAAACAGTGTTGCCGAAGCCGCCATAACAATCGCAAGAAGATAACACACAAATTTGTTTAAGCCGAGAGCGGCATTATTTTGTTTTCTTTTCATTTTCCGCACCTCATTCCTTAATCAAATTTGCTGTGTAAACTGTATAAAAGAACTCATCGTCTTTTTCAAAATTCTTATACGGTAAACACATAATAAGCTTATTTTTGCCTTTGAAACTTGTTATTTCATCACGGGAAACTATGTATTCAACATCGCTGATTTGATAATGATAGGTATCGTTTTTATAAAATTCAATATCTATTTTATCTCCGATTTTTGCTTTATGCAAATTTCTGAACTCATCATCGGAGTTTTTGCCGATAATCATAACACAGCCGTTATTCCACGGCTCTGTTGAGCCTTTTAAAAGCGACGCGGCATTTGAATTTTCGTTTTCCGAATTATATGTAATCGCACAGCCGAGTGCAACATCTTCCGAGCTGAGCCAGCCTATAAATCTGTTATGCTTAAGTTCTGAAAACCTGCTGTATTTTGCAGGAAACATATCATAATCCTTAACATTATACTGCGTAACTGCGTGAACCTTATCAGTTGAAACCGGAAGCGATTCAATAAATTTCGGCACTGCTACCGTTGCGATTATAATCAAAACTGCCAAAATCAAAAGCGGATAAACGACAGCTCTCATAATGTACGACGACTTTAATCTGTTCATATTAATCACCATAGCCTTTCAGGCAATAAACAATATATTAAACTAATTATATATTATTAATCGAAAAAAAACAAGATAAATAAATCCGATTACACAAGATAACAAGATAAAAAAATAAACGCCGGTCATTGGGCGTTTATTTTAATTACATCATCAATATGCTTTTACGATATCCTTTATCATTTTTACATCCTTGGTTGTGCTGACAGAGGATGTGTTTTTGTACTCAACAAGGGCTACCGGGATTTGAAGTTTTTTATGAACCCAACCGATGGCAAAGCCTTTATTATAGCAGTACACGCCGTTTTGCATTCTTCTGACTCTCAAGTTCTTCTTGACAATTTTATTGAGCTTTCGTGTGCCGATAACCTGATTTTCCCAACCGTGGCAGTTCATATAAATATCAGGGTCGGACTTTAATATATACTTCTTGAGTGCTCTTGTTTCCTTGCCCTTGAATTTTCCGAAATCTCGGTTAATGTCAACATGTTTTGCCGTGCATCTGCCAAACGCTCTTGAATTTGCTCTGCTATTATTTTTGCCGTCAAATGTTCCGTCCGGATTCGCACACACAACAATAACAAGCCTGAAATTTTTCAGTGCACTTGAATGTTCGGTGAAATACTTAACAAGTCTTACCGCTTCTTTCAAAAGAACTTTTCCGTCTCGGTAATACTCATCCTCAAATCCGTGAACGCAAAAATCCATAAATAAGGTTTTGCTGTACTTGTTATTTTTTGAGGCGTTGTATATTTCGTACGCTTCAAGAGGTTTGCCCATAACCGATTTTCCGTAGACAACTCTTTTTAAATTAGTGCGTTTGTCTGCCATTTTTGCTATTCCCTTGCAATACGGCAAAACATCGTCGTACGATTTTGTTTCAGTTTTCGGTTTGGTCGGCTGTACAGTTTCCTTGCTAACTACGGTCAAAGCAATATAATACATACTTTTTATATTGTCCGTCATATAATAGTCCGCACACTCGACCGTTACCGTTGCCGTGCCTGCACTCACCGCTTTTATCGTATAACCGTCAAGAACCGTGGCAACCGTCTCATTGTCCGAGCGTAAAGTAATCGACGCTGTTTTGTCGTCCTCGTACATAAGAGTTGACACATCAAAGGTATCTTCCGCCGTTAATGTAAGAGTCAAATTGTACTCAGCCGTTTCATCGGCATATGCAATTAAGTTTGTCGACAAAAGCATAATAAGAGCCAAGCAAAACGCAAAGCCCATTCTGATTTTTTTAAAATTTAATGTCATTTTTCTCTCCTTCTGCCTTTCGTGTTTCCCTGCACAGTATAATAACATATTATATACAATTTGTAAATCTAAAAATACAAAAAGCGGACAGTCAAACCGTCCGCCTTTTGTTTATTGGATTAGGAGTAGAGAAATTTGAACAATTTAATGAGTTAAGTTTAAACTGTTCCGAACATCTTTAAACCATTTAAGGACATTCGGAGCAATTTAAGCCGAAGCCTAAATTGTTCGTCGGCATTAAACAAGTGCCTTACCTAAATTTTCACATTTTGCAACTGCGTCATCGTCGGGTGCCTCATTGCAAATTACACTTTCAATTACCAAATCGGCACCAAAGGATTTGCAATCGTCTTCCCAAGTTTGCATCCATTCGCCGTCGCCCCAGCCGTACGAACCGAAAAGAGCAATCTTTTTGCCTTTAAGTTTGCTTTTGCACGACTCAAACATCGGCTCAAACTCTGTATCTTCAAGCTGTTCGCAACCCATTGATGGGCAACCGAACGCTATAGAATCATAATTATCTACCATATCGGAGTTGAATGCGTCGGCTGCAAAAAGTTCTGCCTCTCCGCCTGCTGATTTTATTCCGTCAACAACTGCGTCTGCCATTGCCGCCGTGTTTCCTGTACCGCTCCAATAAACAACTGCTGTTTTACTCATTGTATACCGCCTTTCTTAAACTGCTTTTACGGTCAGTTTTGTAATACTTCTGCCGCCGAGCCACAGTTTTGTATATATCTCTTTGCATTTATTGAATTTTGCAAAGGTTTTTATCGCTTCACATTCGTTGCAATACACTTTCCAACAACCGGTGCATTTACTGTTTTGCCCCGCATTTTCTATAAATCCCTTAACATCATCAAGCGGATAGCCGAGAAAAATACCGATTTCGTGCGGAAAATCCTCTGTATACATCAATCGACTTTTAAGCCTGTCAATGCACGAATCAACATCAAGACTGCCGTAGCCGTACTGCCTAAGGAACTCACCTACCCCGCTTTTTTGCAAATCGATGGCTAATTTTGATTTTCTCACGGCGTAAACAAGTGCATATCCACTGCACGCCTTGAGTACCAACAGGCATACGCCCGTTCCTTGCAACTCAGCGTTAATTCTTTCAACCGATGACGCAAGACTTTTATCACTATCAAACGGAACATTAACAAGATTTGCTGTTTTCAACGACGCAAGAGTCGGTGAGCAATGCTCAATTAAGTACTTTTCAAGCATAGATATTTTCCTGTGTATACGAATATTTAATTAGTTAGCGTATGCTAACCACACTGTCAAAAAATAAAAAGCATATGCTTTTACTGTTTTCGAATGTTTTTGCGAGTTAGTCATTGCTAACTGCACACATATAATAACATCCCAAAAAGCATTTGTCAACACTTTTTTTAAAAAACACAACATTTTTCATATTTGCTTGATTTTTGCTGTGATTTTAACATAATTAAATTGATACACATAAAGTAGATTCATAATAAATTCAATGGAGATGACAGTATGAAAAAGAAATAATTGAGTATTGTTTCAACCAACGGCACGGCAACGGCAAAATTCACCGTCAACCAAAAATCGGCAGAAGATACAACCGACAAAGATGTTGAAGATGAATCTGATGATGAAGCCGATGCAAATGAAACCGACGACGAACAAGCAACCGACAGCGTAAAAAGCGACAGCTCAAAGTCACCTCTGACCGGCAACGACAGCACAATCGTTTGGGATGGATTCGCATTTATCTCAATTAGCGGAATGATTATAACGGTTATGATAAAGAAAATGAAATCAATAATTTAAACAAATAATAACAAAATCTCAGGCGGTCACTGAATTTGACTGCTTGCGATTTTTAACGAATTGCCAAATATGTATAATCACACTTTTATTGACATTTAAACGACAATTTGATATAATATTTATTAATATTTGCCCATATGCCATGGAGCAGGAGTGTGCGGATTTTTAATTGCTTATCGCTGGTTATTTTAAAAAACACGGCAAAAGGTCTGCACTGTATGATACTATACCAATTAATGTTCATAGGGGGAACAGCAATGCTGGCATTAAACATTTATTCGCTGATTTGTGCATGTATCGGCTTTGGCTACGGCATTATCATTTTGCTGAAATATGACAAAACGCCGCCGCTTTATTTCAAGCTTTTGGTTTTCGCTATTGCAAGTCAGGTTTTTACAAGAGCCTTTTACACGGTGGCTCTGCTGTGCTACGGTGACGAGCCGAAGAAAATATTTAACATAGGTTTTTTAGGATTCGGCACATTTTTTATGTTTATTTATTTTGTAAATGTAGGAGAAATCGACAACTTGGTTGATCCACACAAAAAGCGATTTACAAAATACAGACTTATTCCTGTTATTTTGCCGACCGTAGAGCTTGTTATTTCATTGATTGCGGCTTTTTCAGACCACGCGTCTCTTTCCGTTCGTTTCATCTATGTTTTGCTTTCCCTGTTTGCAGGTTCGGCAGGCTATTTCAACTTGAAACATCTGATTATTTTTGATGTTAAAGGCGGCAAGGTTGATTCTATACGAAAATTCAACCTGATGTGCATTATTTTTGAAATTCTCATTCTTTCCGAAGTTGGTTTGTATTGCTACAATCTTGAGAATTTGACAGTCGTTGCTGAAGTTTTGATTGGAATAATGTATGTTATCTTTTTGCCAATCCTTTATAAGGGGGTCAAAAAATGGAATCAATGAGTTATATATTGTTCGTCTGCATAGCCGTTCCTGTTGCAATGATGTTGCTCCCAATCGAACGCAAGTCACGCAAAGTTGTGTTGGCATTGTTAATGGGTATGTTTTGTTGCCTGTTTGTCAGCGAGGTAAACGGATTGCTGTTGCGACTTACCGGAAGCACGACACTTTATTTCACCACGAATGTTACTCCGCTCACTGAAGAACTTGTAAAAATTCTTCCTGTTTCATATTACGCCACAGTCTTTATTGACAAGGACAAAAAGAAAATCAGTAAAAGCGACAGAATTTCAATTATTACCATTGCATTTGCCATCGGTGTAGGCTTCGCAATGCTTGAAAATGTTATCGTTTTAATTCGCCACATTTCTTCGGTAAATATGCTGTTTGCTCTCATCAGAGGCTTCAGCACCGGCGTTATGCACAGTATATGTACAATGTTGATTGCAAACTTCATTCCGTACATTTACACCAACAAAAAGCTGTATTACTGCGGTACACTTTGCACATTCAATTTGGCTGTAGTGTTCCATTCGGTATTCAACCTGCTTGTTGAGGCTGATTCCGGCGTTGCAAACAATATTGGCTATTTGTTACCGATTATTGTATATTTAATTTTGAATGTATTCGTCCTCAAATCTTTTGCTTTAAAACGACACAACAAAAAACAATCAAATAAATAGTCAATGGATGGTCTTGGACTTAAAATCGAATAAACGAACAAAGTCTCACTCTGTAAAAACGAGTGAGATTTTTTGTTAAGTGTTGAATTTTGAAATTTATTTCGGAAAATGAAAAAACCTGCAAAAATGCAATGTTTAAGCAGGTTTTGGAGCTGATAGTCGGACTCGAACAGACGGCCTGATCATTACGAATGATCTGCTCTACCAACTGAGCCATATCAGCATTTATTCAATTTTTTGCTTGCTTTGAGCCTAAATCGGCGAACAGCCTTCCGTTTACGAAACAGATAAAAAAATATGAAATACTCCCAAAACAACGAAAAGCAGCCATTTCTTTTATACATTGAAATGATTGTTTTTTAATTTAGCGCTGTGTTTTTATCCCGCTTTCCGTTCGTAAGTGGTCAATAAACGGTCAAAAACATAATAACACATTTCTCAATGCAATTAACTTTTACTCCTTACAAAATGCGTAATATGAAATTTATTGTAATTGAATCTAATGTATGATATAATAAATACGAAGAAAGAGGTAGAAACATGGAGTTTAGCAAATATCAATTTATAGGAAAACTGAATACAGAATTCCTTGAAATAGAATTTGGTAAGCTTGCAACAAATGAACTGATTTTAACTGACGAACGAGATGAGCATATCAAAGAAAGACATGCCCAAGATTACAACTTATTTCATAAATGCGTTTACGATGTAGTAAATATTCCTGACGTTATTTTAAGAGACTCAAAGAATCAAAACACAGTTTTTTACATAAAATATATTGAGGAAACGCACTTAAACATCGTCATAAGATTATCGCTTGAAATCGAAGGCAATGATAAAAAAAATTCAATTATCACTTCTTATCAATTAGGTACAAAGACCTTGAAGCGTTTGAAGAAAAATAACAAAACACTTTACAGCAAGGAATAAATCTGCTATAATAAAGATACAATAAAAGTGGTTTAGAAGTAGAGAATGTGCTGCTACGCACCCTTTGGGTCAAAAGAAATGTGGAATTGGCACACCACCGTAACCATTATAAAAGCAATCCGGTATTAATTGCCGGATTGCTTTTTGTTGGAGTTTTTTATGGTTGAGTATGGAAAATGCAATATTGTGGGTGCAAAAGATGAACAACATCCGCAACCGAGCAACAGAAATTGTGAACGAGCAAGTAATATACAACTAAGAAAAAGGCACAGCCGACGGAAACTTTCCCGAAAGTTGGACCTTGTAGCCCTTGTAAAATAAAGTGTGTAAGTTAGAAAACAACTTGCACACTTTTATTGACAAAGCCCAGAAAATACAAAAATACCGGCATCATATTTCCTTGTTTATCTCATTATACGCCTCGAAGTATTCATTTGGATAATTCAACTTGTACCAAAGCAACTTAAATGAAACTATCATATATTCGACAGAATGTGCTTTAGGGAACAAATAACTGATTTCCTTAGCAGAATCAATATACCAATCAGGAACGCCTATTTCGCAAAGTGCATTCTTGTATTTTGATAATTCTCTTTTTGCTCTGCCTTTCCTTATTAACTCACTTATTTTATAGCAATCAAGATGACTTATCGGTGCGTCATTACCGTTTCTTTCGATATACTCTTTTCTTCTTTTGTCAAGATAAAGCAACACATCATCCCTAAAAGCTATTACGCTTTCAAAATCGCAAACATTATTTTCAAACATTTTTTCTACATTATAAACGTAAGCGTCTGTTGAATGAAGCAAACCGTTTAATACAACCACATCTGAAAATTTTTGCGGTTGAGTTCGTTCAATCTGCTTTTTAACATACTCTGTACTCATTTCAGGAATAAAGTCAGTATTTACTTTCTTAATTGATTTTAACAATTTCGCATTATCTGCCAAATCGTTTTCGGATGGTTCGACTCCCGTCTTTTCTTTCAGAAATTTCAGCATTTGAACAGCATCGTTACCGAGAATATCAAGCCAAAACAAAGTGTCATAAAGAGCATCTTTGTATTCTTCGCATAAATTCAATTCAATGCTTGGTTCTTTATCGCCGCAGAAACCGAATAGTGTTTCATACGGCACATTATGTCCGTCACGAATCAAATCATTTCCGCAGTTTGGGCATTTCTTTGCAGGCAAATCAAAGCCGGAATTATAATCATCAACGAATTTAATATAGTGACAATCATTGCAACGATAATGGGCGCTAAGTGGATTAACATGTGTCAGCCCTAAAAGATAAGCTACAAATGACGAGCCTGTAGCTCCCCTTGACATAATTGGATAGCCTTTTGATTTGCTATCGTCCGCTATTTTCATCGGAAGCCAAAAGCATAGTGCAAAATCATATTCACTAATAAATCCTAACTCTTTTTCAAATCTCACTTTAACAAAATTATGCAAATCTTCGCCATATAATTCTCTTACTTTAAGATAGGCACTTTCTTTAATTTCATCATATTTTTTCTCACTGTCAGCAAGATGAGTATCGCTTGGAATGGATGATATGTTATCTACAATCATCTGAGCACGATGCCGATACTCATTAATAATATCACTTGAGAAGTTTACATCATTCTTTTTTGCTTTCATTATTTATTCTCCTTGCTACTATTATATTATTGTTCAGATAATTAAATAATTTCCTTAATCAATTCCTAAATTCTTCCATATCATCAAGGCGGAGGAGGACAGGCTCGGTTTTGCCGTCGGCGGCGCCCATA
>CAVLCA010000030.1:0-15632 GCA_963661495.1 bacterium | reverse complement strand
TTCTGCTTCTTTCATTTGCAAATCGGTGAGCTCTTGAGCAATCTTGCGTGCTTTAGTTTTTGACTCCTCCCAATATGCTCCGTTATACACTAAGAAATCAGTTGAAGGACTATATGAAAGTCTGTCTTTATATACCTCGGCAAGAACAATGGCTTGTCCTAAATCGGTATAATCTGTAGGCTTGTATGTAACGCCATTGTTGTCAAAGTCATCATTATATTTTTCGGGTGGTACATATCCATCCTGTTTTGCTATTTTTTTACCGAAATTTTGTGCCGAACGCCATATTGTTGAGAGTTCTTCATCATCAAGAGGTGGAGTGCATTTTGAAGCCTTTTGCAAAAAGAGTTCATAGGCCTTTTCGTTGTCGCCGAAACGCTTTATAACCTTACCGGCAAAATGCGAAAGCGTACTGTTTCTTGAGCCTTCGGTGATTTCGTCTGTGGTATTTTCCGCAACAAGATAATCTGTAATATTACAGTTTCCCGTATGCCACACACATTCTGCTTTGTTGCCGAAAATAAATCGAGCTGCATCAGTAGCATTTGCATCAAAAAACGGATATTGTCTTTGAATGGCTCTTTTAATATTTGCATAAGTTACTGCGTTTGTGGTTTTATCAATGGGGAAGTAAACATGAAATCTTGGTCGAGGTGAGAGTTCACCTTTAGGTTTATTGTTGCTTTTACTCGGTACAACCACATAGTTTATATCCGGGAAATATGCTTCCAAAAGTTCAATGGTAACCCATTCAGAAGCATTATTTGTATGGTCATTGTCACAATCCATTACGGCAACATTTGAAGATATAAAATTATCAATATTGCGTTGAGATTTTTTGAAAACAGCACAGGTATGGTCATAAGACACAACTTCTTCAAAATCGAAAGGGTTATCAATTTCAACCATATTGGGATAAAATCTGTTTTTAGCGTTGCCTTTATAAATAGAGGTGCAAATAGTGAATTCCATCTTATATCTCCTTTATGTATTTAATGGGCATATTCTTATACTCTGCCATAGCTATTTCAGCTATCATACCGGCAGAAATTTTCTCTCCAAATACCCATATTTCGTTACAAAGATTGAGAAGTTCTATACCGATGTTTAAGCCGTCGGCACGCTCATTATCATTTGTGTCATCAAGAAATTGAGGATAAAGCAAATGAGGAGTGATAGGAATATATCCTTTCTCGTACACACAACGAGAAAATTTACAAGCGTTTTCAATATTTTTGTCGACATCTCCGGCATAGGGAGAACATACATAAATGAGTTTTTTAGCCATTTACAACACCTCCATACTTTTTCTTGTACTTATCATATTTGCCAATTGATAACAATCGGGCTTTTGATTTTTCTCTTTCAAGAGAGATTTGTTCTTGTGTTTTATAAAAAGGGCAGGCATTCTTGCATTTAACATTGCTTAAAGCAAGACATCTACCACTTGAATGTGCAAAACAACTTGTATTTGCACATTTACCCATTTGAGTGTTCGCCATATTCTTTTCCTCCTAATCTTTTTGATAGAACTTACATTCATATCCATCTGCACGCAATAATAAACCTTTTGCCCAGAGTGGGGTGTAAGCCATTTTTTCACAGATGGTTTTAAGTTTTGTTTCTTTTGAACATTCGATGATTAACTCATCATGTACATGAGCAACTATGTCATAATCACATAGCGTTTTCATTGCATAGCACAATAAATCACGGGCTATGCCTTGAGTTATATTCTCTACAAATTTCGGACCATAAGATTCTATTTCAACCCATTTTTTGTTTTGACCGATACCCATATATACAACAGATTCTGTACCATATTGGTTC
The DNA here is from genome assembly GCA_963661495.1 of bacterium. Taxonomy (GTDB): domain Bacteria; phylum Bacillota; class Clostridia; order Oscillospirales; family Acutalibacteraceae; genus Eubacterium_R. The sequence goes on along the minus strand of CAVLCA010000030.1, from coordinate 13,802 downwards.
TTTTTTATCGTTGGGTTTTGATAACATAAACACCGACCTGATGGTAAATGAATTAAAAGCGAGTTGAATTTATACTCGAATGTTATCCCATATATTTCGGTGGTAAGCCTCTCTTTTACAGCCTTTTTGGTAGCATTGTCGACTTCCCACCAAAACTCAGTTATTTTTGGATTACTCTTTCGCCAAGCATCAACGAGAGGCTTGAGTTCTTCTTCCTTAAGTCCCATTTTTATAGCACCCATTGCTGTCAATGCACCGACCGAGCCACCATAACCGAGAGCCAATTCAGCAATCTTACCCTTTTGACGGAGTTCACCGTTTATGCCGTGTTTTTCAACAGGTACACCAAACATCTGTGAGGCTGATGCACAGTAAATGTCTTTGCCTTCTGCAAAAGCATTCATCCTCCATTTTTCACCTGAAAGCCAAGCGAGAACCCTTGCTTCAATGGCAGAATAGTCAGCAACGATAAATTTGCACCCGTCTTTTGGTATAAAGGCAGTTCGTATAAGTTGCGATAAAGTATCGGCAACAGACTCGTAATTTTTTTTAATGGCAGTAACATCACCAATTAAAACTCGTTTTCTTGCAAGTTCCAAATCATCTATATGGTTTTGTGGCAAATTTTGAAGTTGAACAATGCGACCGGCAAATCGACCGCTTCTGCTTGCACCATAGAACTGAAACATTCCATGCTCACGATTGTCGTTACAAGCCGAGCATTTCATAGCCTCATATTTTTTGATAGATGATTTTGCAAGCTGTTGCCTTATTTTCAAAACCTCTTGAATTTCCGGTGGTGCGATCTCAATTAACTCTGTAACTTTCGCTTTTGAAAGCGTGTCTGTTGTTATATTATTTTGTGACAACCATTCTTTCATTTGCACTACAGAGTTAGGGTTATCAAGTCCCGTGAGATTTTGTATTTTGATCATTAAATCATCATGGTCTTTGTTATTGACACTTATAGCAGCGTTGACAAAATCTATATCGATTTTTATGCCTCTGTCATTTATGCACTGGTCGATAATGTACTCATTCCATACAAAATCGGGAACGGGAAATTCCAACAGTTTATTATGTATCTGCATTTCCACTTCAACATCACGCTTGTTATATTTTTTGAACAGTTCCCATTTATCCGGTGCATCCGACGGAAGGTTTCTTGTTCGATTACCATTGGCTTTTGTCGGCTTACAGGGTGAGCAAAAATACTTGATGAGGTCTTTGCCTTCTTCCATCTTTTGTCTATCAAGATTTAATACATCTCCGACACTTTTAAGTGATAATGGCAATCCTGCATAAGCACTCCAAACGAGTGTACATCTCCACGAAATAGGGAGGAGTCGCTTATTGAGATAACGGGATAAGCATGTGCGTTCAAAGTTGGCATTAAAAGCATATTTGATTACTTTAATGTCACTCAACGCAGATATAATTTCTTCCGGTATCTTTTCGCCTTGAGCGGTGTCTACAACCACAACTTCGCCATCATCAATCGCATAGGCCAAAAGCAAAATTTCAAAATTCGGCGACTCTGCGTATTTATATACACCACACTTGGCTAAATCAACACTACTATATGTTTCAATATCTATTGATAAAGTTTTCATATACACCTCATAGGTGGCAGAGAAAACTCCGCCACCCACATAAATTATTTAGTTGAGAAAATCGTCATCGTCTTCTAAGTCTTCAACTTCGACATCGAAGTCATCCTTGGTATTTCCTCTACCACCAAGGGGTTCGCCATCTTTGAGTTTCTGAATTGCGTTCAAACCACAAGCAATACCTTTGTTACCTTGGGCATTGTAAGCGTAGAATGAAATTGAAGCTCTGCCGTAACAACCGGAGTAGACCTCTTCTTCATCGGTGATTTCGTTTTTGAGTCCGTCAAAGACACCGGGCTTTTGAGTTGCGTTGGCATTTACAAAATATGAGTTTGCATAGGCTTCATCGTCGGGTCTTTCAAGATCACCGTCTCTTAAAGGTGTTTTGAGTGCTTTGAGCGATGGTACTGATTTGCCTGTACCTTTAAGTTTGCTTTCGCCTTCCTCGTAAGCGGTTTTGATTGCAACCTTGATTTTGTTGATGGTTTCGGTATCATCCTTTGGAATGATGAGAGAAACGCTGTATTTCTCTTTTGAGCCGTTAATTGATTTAGGTTCAAAAACATTGCAATATGAAAATCTGGTATTCTTTCCTGTAACTACTTTTGTATTTGACATAATATAAATCTCCTTAAAAATCATTTTTTGACGAGAGTTCGGGACGCTTGTCCGACTCTTTGACTAATGTTGGTTTGCCGGTTGGCTTGTCTACATATTTACCGACAAGTTCATTGAATTTTTGTTTACCGAGCATTCTCTCAAGAGCAGTAATGCCTTTGAGTTTATTCTCAAATGGTTCATAACCGGCTTTGGTGATGATGTCAGCTACTTCTTGTTCGTTGATAATTTTGCGATTTGCTCTGCCTTCAACAATTTTGTAGCCGTTAATCTTGACACCTTTTAATGCTCGACCGAGTGCATACTCTTTAATATCGTTGACCCAAGCACTTAATGTTTCTGCCTTATCTAACACTTCTGCTATTTCTTCTATTGTTAGGAGCTCAGGCTCTTTAAAGTCCATTGATAATAACTTGGTGTGATGTTCTGCTCTCGCACGGCATGTGAATTTAACCTTACAGAATTGGCAATGTGCTCCGGGGTTAAATTCACCTTCACCGTTATATGCAAGTTTGGCAGCAGGGGCTAATGTGTTTTTACCCCAATCTAAAAGTTCTGCAACCGAAAGTTCATAGGTGCTTAAATTTTCTCGCCTTGGCTGAAATATGGTCATAACTATGTTTTTGATTTCATAAATATCTTTTAGAGCTTCGTAAGCACCAAGTGCGTAGCATAGCATTTGGCTGTTTCTTTCAGCACTTACCAATATGCCTACACCATATTTAAAATCAATAACATACAAGGTTGAACCTGAAACAATGACACAGTCTCCTGTACCAAAACCATCCGGAACATACTTACTAAAATCAAGTTGCTGTTCTATAAGGATGATTGGGATATTGTCTTCAGCCTTTTCGCCACTGATAATTTCAGAAATATATGTAGCGTAGTCGTTGGAGCATTTTTCCATTTCATCGTTATAAAACTCAAGACTTGAAGTAGGATCGTTTGCTTTTTCGCCAAGAACCGCAGTACGCAATTTATACTCACAGAGTTCATGTGCTTCCGAGCCTTCTCTTGCAAAGGAACTTGAAGCCTCCTTCACTCTTTCACAGAGTCTTGCTGAAGGAGGACATTCAATCCAATCTTATCTTCATAATCATATTCGCTAAATTCCGGATTATATTTTTGTATTTCTTTTATTATCGCATCTTTGACTATATGCTCTTTTTCCACATATAATTTATATCTCGGATTTGTGTAAGTAGGGGCACTTGCTACTACAATATGATAAATCTTTTCTAATTCATAATCTTTATTTTTTAACATATTTGTCCTCCTTTCATTTTGTGCCATATTAACTCTTTATAAAACACTAATCAACGTGTTAATTAAACAAATATAATTATAAATTTTCTGCTATGTTTATGACGTTTAATCCGTTTTTGATTGCATAATCAACGGTGTAAGCTGTGCCACCTTCGTCTTTTGTTTTGAAACAAATACAATATCCGCTACAATCAACAAGGTGTCTGTTACGCTTTTGCATACATCCGTTATAATAAGTCGATGAAAGTATTTTTACTTTGTCGGCTTTTTCTTTTATTTCATTATAAATTTTAATATCATTCTCTTTCCAATATTTCGTTTGGTTTTCGCAGGGCAAAACGAGAATTAGTTTTATTTCCGGATGTTCGTTTCTTACTGATAAAACGGCTTCGGCAGCGACTGTGTCAAAGCCTAAAGCACCGCCTGTACCGAAATATATGATGCCTTTATCAAATAAGCGAGAGATTACATTCCTTGTTTCATTAAAGATTTCTTTGCGTGTGTAAGGCGATAATTCACGATGACCGGTAAAACAACAAGTTTTATTCTTGATATCCATAATTTCCCTCGCAGAAAACAAAAAGAGCGTAGCCGAAGCTACGCTCAAAAAACACTTGCTTCAAACTTTCTGCGACGAAAATTTCATAGTCTGGAAAACCCAAGCGTATGACAAAGAAGCGTGTGTTTTTATCAAAAGATAAAAAGCCACGCTCGGGTTTTCAAAACTTAAAAATACTATAAAATTTTCGTCGCAAGATAATTATATCATCTGCAAGATTTTTAGTCAATATATGAAAAAAGCCCACTGCCGGAGCAGTGGGTGAAATTATAAATAATTCAACTTTATTATTTATAATTTTATTATTAAATTTATTTGCTATGATCAACTATTAGCAGCAAATTTAGCCATAGTCATATTGGATATGAATTTACTTACATCCTCTCCAAGATGCTCATTTATTATATCGTCAAAGTCTGCGTAATCAATATCCCTCACTTCATGGAATATATGATTATAAAGATACTCAGCAAAAGTGCTTGCTAAAATAATTACAATTGGAGTTCCTTTAATGTCTCTTTTAGCAGCAGGAACATATCGAGGTGTAATAACAATTGTATATTCTCCACCAATTTCTTCTCTATGTTCTCGTAATCTACCAACATTAATTCCACTTAACTTATTCGCTGTAGACTTTGATTCAACTGCAAATTTCTTTTTCTTCGTTAAATACAAACATTCAATGTCAGTATGTCCTGCACCGCCAATTCTCTTGGTTTGAACATTATAGAACATACTGAAACCTTCATCAAGGACTTCTTCAAATAAATAAGCAGTGTTATTGTCAGGATTGTTTGAATATTCTTCAATTAGTTTTGGCAACTCCAGCAACGATGATAACTCATTATTTTCGTCTATCTCATTCATTAATTCTATTGGATAGAAACTATAAATTTCCTTTATAACATCCAAAGTCATCCTTTCAGGGTCATCTAATTTTAACGGTGCCTGAGCATAGGAATATTTATCTAACAACAAAGATACAAAAGTTTTAATATTATCATTCAGAGTAACATAACCATTTCTGGCTGTTCTTCCAGTAGGTTTACTGTGACTGCCAGTCTTTTTAGGATGATATAACTTACAAATAGGGTCACCCATAATTCTGTTAAAAATTCCAATAGAGGATAATAACTTACAAGTATAATATTCCCATTCATAAACAGCATTTACATATGTGTGTTCATCTGTTTTGTATATTTTTTCGATTTCTTCGTCAGACTTTTTCCTTAAATCTAATATCTTATCAACTAAATTTTCATATTTAGAATCACTCATTGAATCTACAAAAGCGATAAGCAATGCATATTCGTAATTGAACAGTTTTCCTTCCAAGCGTTTATCCATTAACAATTTGAAAATAAGTCTAAATGGATATAATTGAAATTTTTTATCTGTCCCACTTGCAGGATGCTGAAATTGAATCGCATATAACATTGTTATAAATATTTTAGTTAGTTTTTCTTCATCACTTATATGTTTAAGAAACAAATTACCTAATGGACTAAATATAAATCGTTTACCATCTGAATCGTCCTCGTATCCAAACATAAAATACTCTAAGGTATTTATTCTGTGGTTAATAGAGTCAAGAGGCTTTTCTTTTGGATTTCTTGTTTTGTACATATTTAAAGCTGCAAGGCGTTCTTGCATTCGTTCTCTTTCCGTATTAGAAATATCAGTTTTGCAACTGTTTTTTACATCAAGTGCAACGGCTTTAATAAGCTCATAATTTGAAGTGTGTTTATACAATATCCATTTTTCTTTTTCAACCATTATTGGCATTGTTACACCTCTCCCTCTCCAATTTTTTCTATAACTTTCATCATAAGTTTTGGTGGTATAGACTCGCCGATGACAGTTCTTATAAAGGTGTCCGTTGAACCTTTCGGGAAATCTATATCTTTTGGAATTGAAGAAACTATAAAAGTTTCTAATAGTGTAAGTACTCTTGCATCGGAATATGTTCCGTCTGGCAATAACCGCCCTGGATGAACATTATTATGTGAACTCATGCTTCCACTGAAGGTCGTTCTTGTAGGACAGGGTTGATCCCAATCCATTCTTTTAAAGGTATTATGAAATCCCTTGATTCTTGTTCCGTCCTCTTTTTTAGGATAGTACACTTCATTTGCAATAGCACTTTTGCCAGTTGGCGTATGTTTAAGTGCTAATACTGCTCTTTCATTATGCTTTTTGGCAAAATGCCAAGGTATATTAGATGATTCACCAGACTCCAAAGAAGGCAAATATCCTATAGCCTCACGCAAAGTAATTTCTGGTTCTTCAATAGGCCATGGCCAGCTTTTATCAGGTTTATACATCTTTATTATTGCTCTCGGTCTTGATTGACAAATACCATAGTCCTTAGCATTTAAAACTTTTGCCTCAATTATATATTTGTTTGCGTATTTTTTGTTAAGAATTTCTTCAAGTTTAAAATAATTATTATCATAAGGAAAATACATTTCTAAAAATGTTGGGACATTTTCAATTAAAACATAGTCAAAATCACAACGATCAATTATATTCAAGGCATACAAAATTAAATAATTTCGTTTATCTTTTTCATAATGGATTTGCTTTTTGTTTTTTCCTAAAGTGCTTAATCCTTGACAGGGTGGCGTAGCTATCAACATTTTAGCATCGTTATTTTTTGCTGCAGAAACCATATAATCTTGCGTTTCTTTCAATGTAATATCGCCACAATACATATCAGTATCAGGATAAAAATGTGAATAGCACTCTGCACGTTTTGTTAAGATTTCATTGGCAGCTACAACTTCAACATTTGTGTTTTTTAATAACAATTCTCCTATACCTGCACTTGAAAATACTGAAATTGCTTTAATTTTATTCATTATAAATACCTCTTGCTATTTCCTTGAGCATTAACGGTGGAATAGATTCACCTATGCATTGCCTTATTAATAATTCTGGTGTATCGTCTGGAATATTCCAATCTGTAGGCAATGAATCGAGTATCATTAATTCTAATGGGGTTAATACACGTGCATCAGAATAAGTTCCATCAGGGCGCGGTCGTCCGGGATGAACGTTTCTTTGCGATGCTATGCAATCATTTCTGATAGTAATAGTCGGAGCAGGTGCATCCCATCTAATTCTTCTATACGAGGATTCATATCCTTTTATTTTTGTTCCATCTTTTTTTTGGGGATAATATACAGGATTTGAAAAAGCTGATTTTCCAGTTGGTGTATGCTTCATCCACAAAATATTTTCTTTTGTGTGTTTTCTGGCAAAATGCCACTTTATATCAGAACTCTCTCCCGCTTCTAAAGAAGGCAAATCACCTATAGCTTGTTCTACCGTAACTTTTTCTTTCTTTTTAGGCCACTTCCATACAGTGCCAGGTTTATACATTTTTATTATTGCTCTTAGTCTTGTTTGCGGCACTCCATAATCCGATGAATCAACGATTGCACTATCAATTAAATATTTATCTTCAAATTCGTATTGCAATATTTCCAAAACAGTTCTGTATTCTGAATCATACATCAATTTTAATTTTAAGAGGGTAGGGACATTCTCAATCAGGATGTAGTCGGGGTTAGTTAGCTTAATAACTTTTACTACATATGTAATTAAATAGTTACGTTTATCTGATTCCATTGTTTTTTGACAACGATTCTTACCTGCAACGCTCATACCTTGGCAAGGAGGAGAAGCTAATAAAAAATCGACCTTATTAGGACACGAATCTATTATTTTGCTAAATATATCTTCATTTGTGATGTCACCACAGATAACATTTGTTTCCGGATTAATCGCTTTATACAAATTTGCTCTACGTTCGATCAATTCGTTAGCTACGACAATATCAATACCTATATCTTTGAAATAAGTTTCTCCAATTCCTGCACTTGCAAAAAGCGAAACACCTTTTAATCTCTTCTTATTCATAATATTACATCCATTACATCGCCAATATTGCATTTTAATGCAATACAAATTTTTATCATCACAGACATTGAAACCGGTTCATTATTATTCAATTTAGTCATAGTCGTAGAACCTAAACCAGTAGCATCTTTTAAGTCTTTCTTTTTCATTTTTAAATCAATTAATTTTTTCCATAATTTATCATATGAAATCAAGACAGCCACTCCTTATTTGCTTATAATAAAATACCGATATTTAGTTTAATAATACCGATATATCGGCATTAAAATTATATGCAATACACTTATTTTTGTCAAGTGTAAATACTTGACAAAATGAAAATACGCTTAAAAGTATATGAATAGACATACAACCTGGGGAAAGTTTCCAACTATATTCTATCACATATTTAATTTATGCACAATTAAAAATTTAAGGAACATATTTAATGGTACAATAAAAAGTACCTATTAGTATGTGAAAATCTTTTGTTTTCACGGAGTGGGGTATATTTTCACGCAGTGCATTAAATTTTCACGGAGTGCAACGATTAGAGATTTTCGCTATAAAAACAAATATGAAAACAGCGTCTGCTGATGAAACAAAAACATCAACAAACGCCGAAAAGCCTTTATTTACAAGGTTTTAGGCAAAAAAATAGGACACTAAAAATTGTATCATTTTTAGTGTCCTATGGTGGTTGCGGGGACAAGACTCGAACTTGCGACCTCCGGGTTATGAGCCCGACGAGCTACCAACTGCTCTACCCCGCGATATCTATTATCTATTGTGCATTTCTGTGCATTTCCTCAATGCGTATTAATATTATAGCAGATAAATCTGAAATGTCAAGAGGAATTTTGCACATTTTTTAAAAACAAAGAACGGGTAGTCTAAGTATCGTCTTAAACTACCCATCTTCGCTGTTTAATAAAAACAATTTCCGTGTGTTGTGAAGTTGCTGATAACACAACACGAGACGCTATTACCATCACGCCAATCACTTTTGTGATTATATATATACTACAACATTAAAAAAACAATGTCAAGATTTTTTGACATTTTTTCATATTTCGGCAAATGTGCTGAAAAGCGTATAAAAATTCTGTAATTTTGCACAAAAAGAAACAAAAAGTTGATTTTACTTTTAAACCTGTATATGTTACAATACAATCATAAATAAACTGAGGTAACCGATTATGAAAATACTTATCGTTCCGGATTCGTACAAAGGCTCATTAACATCATATGAAGTAGCTGATACAATAAAGTCTGTGCTTGAAAAGGCGGTTGATTGTACCGTCGAAGCGATTCCTTTTGCGGACGGAGGAGAGGGCTTTTGTGACGCCGTAAAATCAATATGTAACAGTAAAACACTTTATACCAAATGTCACGACATTTACGGAAAAGAGACTGACGGATATATAGAAGTTTTTGACAGCACTGCCGTAATCGAATGTGCTGTTGCAAGTGGACTTCAAAAACGAAAAAACGTTATGCAAAGCAGTAGCTTTGGAACGGGCGAATTAATTCGGTTTGCAGTTGAAAACGGATATAATAATATCATTCTCGGGCTTGGCGGAACGGGTTGCTGTGACGGTGGAATCGGTGTACTTTCGGCACTCGGTGTTAAGTTTTACGATGAAAATCAAAACATTATGGAAATGCCGAAAAGCAATGATATGAACTTTGTATTCGGAATGAATACTAAAGACAAAATAAGCGATATAAATTTTATATATGCAAGCGATGTTGAAAACGAATTTTTCGGAAAAAACGGGGCGGCGTATGTATTTGCTCCGCAAAAAGGAGCACGCAAAACAGATGTTGAAGTGCTTGATGAGGGCTTGCAAAGGCTTAACGCATTTTTCAAAACCGATGTCTCCAAGCTCAAAGGTGCCGGTGCGGCAGGCGGGATTTGCGGTGGACTTTATTCTGTATACGGCGGTGAAATCAAATCGGGATTTGATATTTTAAGCGAACTTTGTGACCTTGAAAAGAAAATCAGTAATGCCGACATTGTAATTACAGGCGAGGGAAAAACAGACAAACAGACCTTGATGGGTAAATTGCCGTATAAGATAAACAAACTTTGCAAGAAACACAATAAAAAATGTGTTATAATAAGCGGAAGTGCCGAAAACATAACGCTCGGTGACGAATTGATTACTCTTGTCGACGGTGAAACGACTCTTGAAGAGGCGTTGGAACATCCCGTTGAAGTTTTAAGGGAAAAAGTGCAAAACAACCTTGAAATCATTTTAAAATAATTATATAATATATAACTAAAAAAACATAAAGGAGAATATCCATGAAAGTAAGAATACCAAAACACAGAGAGTTTCAAATCAAATTTGCAGACAACTATCCGCTTGAGGCAGAAGCTTGGGAAAAGCTTAACCAAATCGTAAAGGATTATTCGGTAGACGGCAAAAGCGTACGCACACCGTCATTTATTGAGGATAACGAAGCAAAGGTAAAGGCTTTGCAGGAAGAATACGAATTTGAATACGAAATCATTGAAGTACAGTAATTAACGAAACGAGATACATCATGGCTGAAAACAAAATTTTTACAGTTGCCACTTCTCATCTTGACACGGTTTGGAGATGGGAACTGCCGAAAACCATTGAAGAATTTATACCTGATACCTTTGAGAAAAACTTTGAACTTATAGAGAAATATCCTCACTATCGCTTTAATTTTGAGGGTAGTTTCAGATATGAGCTTATTGAGGAATACTATCCGGAGGCATTTGAAAAAATTAAGGAATATGTTGCCGCAGACAAATGGTGCGTAAGCGGCTCGGCATACGAAAACGGAGATGTCAATATTCCGTCGCCTGAGGCGTTGTTTCGTAATTTTTTATACGGTAATCACTATTTCAAAGAAAAATTCGGTAAAACTTCAAAAGATGTATTTTTGCCCGATTGCTTCGGATTCGGTTATGCATTGCCGAGTATTGCAAAGCACGCAAATCTGCTTGGCGTTTCATCTCAAAAATTAGGTTGGGGCGGTGCATACGAGTTACCGTTTGATATTGGCGTTTGGCAAGGTGTAAACGGTGACAAAATTTTCGCTTCACTCAATCCGCTTTCGTACAGATATAAATTCAGCGGCGATGTAAGAGGCGATTTGCAAATCATCAACAAACTTGCAGAAAACGGACTTCAACACGACTTTCCGTGGACTATGAATTATTACGGTACCGGCGATTGGGGCGGAGCACCGACGGAAGAAAGTGTAAAATCCGTTAATGAAAGCGTTGAAGCAAACAAAGAAAATGATGATACAAAGGTCTATTCCGCTTCTTCAGATGAAATATTCATTGAGATGGATAAATTGCCGCAAAGCAAAAAAGACAGTCTTCCGATTTGGAATAATGAACTTGTTATGCGTAGTCACGGTGCGGGCGGTTACACATCAAGATGTATGAGCAAAAGGCTTAATGCTCAAAACGAAAATCTTGCCGACGCTTGTGAAAAATCAGCTGTTACTGCAAGTTTGCTCACATCATATAAGTACCCTAAAACCATTCTTGACAAGGCTTGGAAGCGTGTTATTCAGCATCAATTCCACGATGATATTCCGGGCACATCAACAATGCTTCAGTACAATGACAGTTGGAACGATTATTTTGTATCGCTAAATCAATTTCAAACGGAATATGAAGGTGCAGTCGGTGCAATAGCAAATGAACTTGACACTTCTTGGTGTAAGGAATGTGCTGTAATAGTCAACAATCCTGTTGCCACAAAGCGTAAAGGTGCCGTTGAAGCACATATAAAACTTAACAGAAACGCAAAATATGTTAAAGTTTTTGATAAAAACGGCAAGGAAATACCGAGCCAGGTTATTAAAAAAACGGGTAAAGAATTTGATATTGTTTTCCTTGCAAGCGTTGGAAGTGTGGGCTATAAAGTATATGATGTTCAGGGTTCAAACGAAAAATCTAAAATTGTAACCGACCTCAAGGTTACCGAACATACGCTTGAAAACGAAAAATACAGAGTTGTTTTTAATAAAAACGGCGATATCGGTTCTATTATCGATAAAAAGTTAAAGGTTCAACTTCTCACAGCACCAATCAAAATGGCACTTCTTCACGACATTGGCGAACTTAATTATCCGTCGTGGGAAATGAGAAAAGAGGATTTGGACGCAGAACCTTACTGCTATGCCAACACTCCGACTTTCGAAATTATTGAAAACGGAGTGGCAAGAATCGCAATCAAGGTTACACGGGAAGCGGAATACAGCACAGTTGAGCAAATCGTAAGTCTTGACGCATACGCCGACACTATTCGTGTAGATAACAATATTGATTGGCAAAGCAGAAGAACACTTCTCAAAGCTCAGTTTCCTGTTACTTGCAGTAATGACGAAGCAAGCTATGACCTCGGATTAGGATACATAAAGCGTGGCAACAATACAGAAAATTTATATGAAGTTCCTGCACAGAAGTGGGCAGATATTACAGACAGATTCGGCAGATACGGAGTAAGTATTCTTTCCGATTGTAAATACGGTTGGGATAAGCCAAACGATTACACGCTTCGATTAACTTGCATACACACCCCGGCAGGTGCATTTACAAAAGACGCCCGTCAGGATTTGCAGGACATCGGCAGAAACAAATTCTCTTTCGGTATCTTTAGCCATAAAGGCGAAATCGGTGCGGCAACTCAAATTGAAGCTCAATGTTTTAATCAAAAACTCGTTGCGTTTCGTACATCTTCAAAGCGTGACGGTGCACTTGGCGACAGTTTCAGTCTTATGAACACAACTTCTGACAGCGTGATTGTAAGAGCGGTAAAAGAAGCGATTGACGATGACAGCATCATTGTAAGAATTAACGAGGGTATAGGCAAAGAGCATAAGGACGCAGGAATTAAGTTTTATTGGGATATTGAAGAAGCAAGCGAGGTTTATGCAAGCGAAGAATATATCAAAGATGCCGAAATTAAAGACGGTGCGTTGGTATTTGATTTGAAGCCGTTTGAAGTTAAGACCTTTAAGCTGAAACTTAACAGCAATAAAAATAAGGCGAAAGAAAATTTCAAAAAGCTTGACCTTGAATACAATTCAACCGGTATTACGGCAGACGAATATAAAGTTAACTGTATTATGCAGGGCAGCGGTATGAGCCTTCCAAATGAGCTTATTCCGAGCAATCTCACAGTCCGTGGCGTTACATTTAAAATGCCTAATGTGGATATGAATAAAAATATTTATATCCCGAGGGAACAAGAAATTGAACTCCCTAAAGGTATTACAAAGCTGTATATGATTGCGGCTTCTGTTTTCGGTGAGCAGGACATTGTTGTTATGGCAGACAATAAAGAACGCCATATGACAATTTATCCGATGAACGAGCCAATCGGCAAATGGGATATGGCAGGACTTGGGCAAACGGCAAAAATCACACGCCAACCGCTTGCTATGGAATTCACTCACACACACCATCCGGAGGGCAACATTGCCAACGGCAAAGCATATTTCTATCTGTATGAAATTGATGTAAGAGGCTGTAAAAGCGTTACAATGCCTGAAAATAATAAGGTTGTTATTCTTGCAATGACGGGAATCAAAAAATTCTCGAATACTTATATTGCCACAAATCTGATAGATGAAGTTGATGAAAAGTATAGCTTTGGTGAAATTCCGCCGATTGATAAAATTATTGATAAGGCTGATTTTGTTACCATAAGAGCCGGCAAAATTCAAGACCAAATCAAAGGTGGCAAAGGCAAAGGCTTTAAGCGTGACAATATCATAACAAATATCATTCGTTCATACACAAAAAGCGAGTGGTAAAGAGGAAAATCGACTGTCGATAAAGT
>CAVLCA010000029.1:0-18384 GCA_963661495.1 bacterium | reverse complement strand
AAAGCTGTCTAGGCTGACTGAGGCTATAAATTTTGCTGTTTCTGAACACAACAGCAGAATTTATAGTCTTGTTTTTTGGTGGTGAAAATATGAAAATCAAAAAATATACAATCAAAACCGTTATTGTTATTATAGGCTCAATTATATCTGCCTACGGAATCACTCTTGCGATAGGTGCAGGCTTTGGCGGTGCAACGCTTGCGATACTTTGGCAAGGGCTGACAAATGTTACTGGAATGACAATTGGCACATCATCGCTTGTTGTTGCGGCTGCAATGATTTTATTTGCTCTTTTTTATGACAAAAAAACAAATCAATGTCGGCACTGTACTTTACCAAATAATTTACAGTCTTTTTGTGGATATATTTACGAAAATTCAGCACTATACGAACACAAAGGCAGTCAATTTTATTTTAATGCTTATCGGCATCGTGATTTTTTCATTTGGTACCGGTCTTTACTCTGCCGCTGATTTCGGCAGAGGCTCATATGAAGCGGTAACATTTTCACTTTCCGAAAAGAACAAATGGAAAGTCAAAACAGTAAGAATGCTACTTGATGTTTTGATGGTTGTTATAGGCGTTTTACTTGGCGGAAAATTTGGAATTTGCACTGTGGTAACCGTTCTGATTTCGGGTCCGATTATTCAGATAACCGTTAATACAGTAAATAGAACAAAGCTTTTCAAATCAATACAATGACATCATAATAATATCATAAACGGGGCTACCTCACGATTTTTTATGAGGCAACCCCGTTAGTAAATTTATACTGTTACAATATAATTATCTTTTCGTTTTGCCGGTTTTTCGGCAGGAACAGTCGGATATCCGAGTGCCAAAGCTCCGACGCCTCTCAAACTTTCAGGCAGTTTCCATTCTTTAAGTAACGCTTTGCCCTCATCACTGTCAAAGATTTCTCTTTCTCTATGCACCCAAACAGAGCCGATACCCAATGACGAAGCCGCAAGCATCATATTTTCAAGTACACAACTGCCGTCCTCAACAAAAGTATTTGCATTTGCGTCGGCAAGCACAAGCAAAATCACGGGAGCACCGTAATACGGGTCTGAATTACTGCCCATAACTTTGGCATTAAGATTTGAAATTTTATCACGGTATTCTTTTGATGTAACCGCAATAATTGTAGGAGATTGCCGACCTCCGCCTGTCGGTGCATATGTTCCGGCTTCAAGAATTGTATTTAACTTTTCCGCTTCAATTTCATCACTCTTGTAAGCACGAATGCTTCTGCGTGATTTAATTACATTGAGCACTTCATTTGTCATAATTATTCCTCCTAAAATCAAATTACTTTCTCTTTCTAATTGAAAGAGGGACTTCATTTTTTTCATATGTTTCCCAAACATTCATTCTGTCGTTTTCGTCAATTTGACGGATAACTTTTGCCGGAACGCCCGCAACAATACTGTTTGGCGGAACATCTTTATTAACAACGGCTCCGGCGGCAACAATACTGTTTTCGCCTACGGTTACGCCACCGCAAATTGTTGCACTTGAGCATATCCAACAATTATCTTTTATTGTTATCGGAGAAGAATATTCAAGGTCGTGAAAGCCGTCCGGATAATCGGCAGGCAAACGCTCTTCGGCAATGAACGGATGATTTGGCGTTGCAAGAGTTACATTTGCACCAATCCAAACGCCGTTACCCAAAGTAATCGGTGAAACATCAAGGAAGGTACAGTTATAATTTACGAAACAACCTTTACCGACTTTTATATTTACACCGTATTCGCAATAAAGCGGAGCAAATGCAAAGAAGTCCTTGCCTTTAGATGACGGTATTAGCTTTTCAAGTGCACGCTGTTTTGTCTTAAATCGCCAAACGGCAATTTTATTGAAACGGTCGCATCTTACCATTCCGAGTGCGTGTTGCTTAAAAATATCCTTACTTGCGGAATTGTACAGCTTACCTGCCACCATTCTGTCCCAATCACTGATATTGTTATACATAATTATTTCTCCGTTTTTTCGGTTAAATCCTTAACCCATTTATATTTTTTGTAATGCCGAAAAACTGCCGGCAATTTTACAATTTCGTCCAAATTAATAATGAAATATACGGCGAGCACGGGTAATTTTAACACAAATGCGGCTATCATACCAAGCGGAACGGTAAAGCCCCACATTGTTACCGTGTCGCAGAAAAAGCCGAATTTTGAATCCCCTCCGGCTGAAAAAATTCCGGCTATTGTTGCACCGTTTATAGATTTGCCTATCATATAGTAAGAGCACATATAAAGCATATATCTCAAATACCTATTTGCCGTAGCACTCAAATCGGTAAACGACAAAATGAGCGGACTGATACAAAGCAAAAACAAGCCCGATACAGCTCCGCAAATTATTGACATTTTGCAAAGCTTTTTGCCGTATAATTTTGCACTTTCAAGTTTACCTGCACCGAGTTCGTTGCCGACAATGATTCCTCCACCGCTTCCGAGGCCGAGGCAAAAGCAAGCAATAAGATTTTTAACGATATTAGCAACAGAGTTAGCCGCAACGGCATCAGTGCCCAAATGTCCCATAATAACGGAATACATTGTAAAACCAACGCCCCATGCAATTTCATTGGCGAGAACAGGAGTTGTATATTTCCAAAAATCGCGGCGAAGTCGACTGTCATTATGCAGAATATAAACTGTTCTCAGTTTAACGCTATCTCTTCTTGCCGTTTCAACAACGCACCACACAACTTCGATTATTTTTGAAATAACGGTTGCAAGTGTGGCTCCGGCAATTTCAAGCTTCGGAAATCCAAATAAGCCGAAAATAAAAACAGAATTCAAAAAAATATTGATAACCACGCTCACGCAACTGATAAGGCTTGACTTCCCTGCCCTGTCTGTATTTTTAAGTATGCAAAGATATATTTGTGATATTCCCGACAGGAAAAATGAGAGTGACACGGTTTTTAAATAAGTCACGCCGCCGTCAACCAATGTTTTATCATTTGTAAAAATGTGCATCAGAACCCTTGGAGTACATAATCCTGCAAGAAAAAACGCAAAAGAAACGGCGGCGGTAATTTTCATAACATAGGCAAATATTTTTTCAACCGAGGCATTATCTTTTTTACCCCAATACTGTGCCGCAAGCATTGAAAGTCCTATTGTTACAGCGGCGAAAAATAAATTTTCAACAAAAGTCACCTGACCGGCAAGCGATACTGCCGACAATGCGTCTTGCCTGAGCATTCCGAGCATAACAGCATCGGAAGCACTTACGAGAGCAAGCATAAACTGTTGAAAAGCTATAGGTAAAACAAGTGTAATCAGTTTTTTTGAAAACTCAGATGTTTTTATATTCACCTTTCTACCTCACATTGACATAATTGCTGTTTATATTTATAATTATATCGTGAATATCACTTGTTTTCAATCAATATCCTACATATTATTATAACAATCCTGCGAGGTGTTTTTATGTTATCAGTTGATACAAAAGATGACTGTTCGGAAATAGTACACTATGATTTTGAAGAATACCCGATATATGTCAGAAAGGCTTTGCTCTCGTTATACGATAATTATGAAGCACCGCCGCATTGGCACGACGATATTGAATTTATATATGTTTTAAGCGGTGAAATGAATTACAAGGTCAACGGTGAAATTGTCACTGTAAAGCAAGGCGACGGCATATTTGTAAATTCGAGGCAATTGCATTACGGTTTTTCAAAAAGTAAGAATGAATGCGAATTTATTTGTATTTTGATTCACCCGATTTTACTGTGCGTATCACACGCGTTCGAACAAGATTTTGTTTTGCCGCTTTTGAGCAATCAAAATATTCCTTATATAAAATTTTCAGCCGATATTCAGTGGCAAAGCGAAATACTAAGCAACATATTAAGCATGTACAAAGCGAAAAGTAATACTTTTGCCGTGCTTGAAATTTCTGCTTATATCATAAAAATATGGTCGATTATTTTCAGCAACACCAAAGCATCTGCCGTACGGCAAATTGAAAACAATGATTTTACGGTTTTAAAAGATATGATAGGATTTATCCAAAAATCATACAAAGAAAAAATAACGCTTGATGACATTGCAAAATCGGGTACGGTCGGTCAAAGCAAGTGCTGTAAACTGTTTGAAAAGCATATCGGCACAACTCCAAATGCATATTTAATTCAGTATCGTTTACACCAAAGCACTTGGTATTTAAAAAATACGGATATGACAATAACACAAATTGCAAACACAGTAGGCTTTTCGGGCGGCAGTTATTATGCCGAAGCGTTTAAAAAGCATTATAACAAAAGCCCGAGCGACTACAGAAAGCAATTCGTATAACAACATAAAAACTGTACCGTTTTGCGATACAGTTTTTTGTTTTAGAGTTTTTCATCTTTTGGAACTTTGCCGTGGTGAATGGCATTAGCTATATTAATCGGAGAAAAATACAGTTTTGTCCTTTTGGCGAATGAATTAAATTTGTTTTTGTTAAATTCAATATCCGTAAGACTATAAACAACTGTGTTTTCGGCAACCTCTTTAGCAGAAACGGTGCCGTCAAGTTTCATTGTAATCACCTTTTCTTCACCGGGAAGCAAATCAAAGAAGTTATCGGAAAACGGAAGACAGGTTGCCGAACATTCGGCTTTTACAAGACGGGTGAATTTGTCGGCCTTGATATGAAGTTCAACGCTGTTATTTCTAACAAACATTTTAGTTTTTAACTTTGCACTTGGCAAGTTAAGATTCTTTTCCTTATCAAAAAAACAGGTCTTTTGAGCAACGGTCTTACCGTTTTGCTTCAAAACAGCAACAATGCCGGTTGACTTTTTATCGTAATCATTGCACCAAGAAACAGGAATATTGAACGAGGCATTTGTATCAACGGTTATATCATACGACTTAGTTTCAAGTATACCTTTTTCAAAATCGAAGAGCGAATATTCAAGAATAACCTTCTGCGGTGAAATTTTATCGTTAAGAACAAACAGTTTGATGTAGTCCTTTGTATCTTCAAAAGATACGGTAAGAGGAGCGTTAAAATGCCTTGCACCGTACTGAAGTGCCTTATAATTGCCGTAATAATCAATACTCGACCACGAACAAACACCCCAACAATCGTTAAACTGCCAGTACATTGAACCGTTACATCTGCCCTTATTTCTTCTCCAATGTTCTGTTGCGTCACGAATACACTCAAGCTGTGTTACCTGCGAAAGATAAACATAATCTCTAAAATGTTTTGGTAAATCAAATCTGCCTGCAATGTAATAAACCATTTTATCGTTGCCATTCATACACTTTTGGTGTGAAAGAAAAACAGGACTGTTAAGATCATAATCTGACTTATCGGCAAAAATGCGAATACTGTTCATATCGGGCAAGGATTCAAAACCGAATTCACTGCAAAAACGGGTCATACGCTTTCTGTAATAATCCATAGGCTTCAAGCCGTGCCATACGCCCCAAAGGTGAGTATCGCCTACATTATCGGCATATACGCCCTCATTGTGACTTTTACCGATAGGCGAACCCGGAGTGTACGGAGTGTGAAAATCGTATTTTCTGATTTCCTGTTCAAGGATGTCATAGAAAAACTTTTTTGTCCACGCAATATATTTCGGCATATTAATCCACGCCATATGCATATCTTCAATTTCATTATTACCGCACCACAAAGCAAGCGACGGATGAGAAGATATGCGTTTAACATTATACTCCACTTCCTTTTTTACATTTTCAAGGAAGTTGTCATTAAAAAACGGATAAGCCTGGCACGCAAACATAAAGTCCTGCCAAAGAAGAATACCCCTTTTGTCACATTCGCTATAAAGAGCGTCGCTACCGTAATATCCGCCACCCCAGATGCGAAGCATATTCATATTTGAAAACTGAAATGCATCAAGAAGATAGTTTAACTTTTTATCATCAAACCGTGTAATAAAACTATCGGGTGGGATATAATTTGCCCCCTTGGCAAAAATCGGCACATCATTGATTTTGAATTGAAAGTTTTTGCCATAGCCGTCAAATTCTCTGTTAAGTTCGATTTTGCGAATACCGATTTTCTTTGAACACTTGTCAACAATCTTGCCGTCACACAAAAGCGTGGCGGTCACGGTGTAAAGCGGTTGTTCTTTTTCATCAGATAAATCGTAAGTCCACCAAAGTTCGGGATTTTCAATATCAAAATGAGCGGTGTTGCCGTTTGCCGACATAACTTCACCGTTTGGAGATGTCAGCGTTATTTTGCATTCACAGTCTTTGTAGGCTGTATATTCAACTTTCACATCAACGGTTGCATCGGTAATATTGCAAATTTGAGAAACGGCAAAGCTGTCAATTCTGCCCTCATTAATAAATTCAAGATAAATATCTTCGGTAATACCGCTGCAAGGAAGCACAGGTCCCCAATCCCAACCGAAGTGACACTGTGGCTTACGAATATGAACAATTCCGTTTTGCCCGTTTGAATTCACAGGAGTAAGGCACTCTTTGTATTTATCCTTAACCCAATTGACCGGAGAATGGAAATAAATTGCAATTTCGTTTTCGCCTTTTTTAAGATTTTTTTTAATTTCAAACTCGTGTTTAACAAAGCAGTTATCAGCCGAAAATACAAAATCATCGTTAATAAAAACATCGCAAACAGTGTCAAGCATATCGGCACAAAGCAATATGTTATCAGATTTCAACTCATCATCTGTTATTTGAAATGTGCGTTTATATTCAAAATCGGTTTTACCGACCCATTGAACATCCATTTCGTTGAGCTTCAAAAACGGGTCGTCAATAACACCGTTTTTCATCAAGTCAAGAAAATTGCAACCCGGAACAGTTGCACTCATCCACTCATTTTCGTTATTCTGTTTAAAGAGCCACTCTCCGTTTAAACTTTTTTTCATAAGTAAGTCCTCAATCGTCTACAATAATTTCTTTAATAAGCACCTCATTGCCCGTAATCAAATATGTGTTCTCACTTTTGCAATAGGGACAAATTTTACCGTATTCAACAGTGGGATAATTATCGCCGCAATCTTCACAATGAGTGATTGCCTTGATAGGCTCATTTTCAAGCAGACAGCCGTTTAAAAGGTCTGTTTTTTTTGCATTCCAATTCCAACAATCAGTAAGATAATCGGGTATAACGCTTGACACTTCGCCGACTTGAAGCACCACCTTATTTATATGTTTAACATTATTTTCTTTTGCAACATCTTCTACAGCTTTTGCAATATGAAAAACAATTCCGAGTTCATGCATAATAATCACTTTTTCTAAAATAAATATTGTATAAATTATATATTAGTAAAATGATTTTGTCAATCAAAGCAAAAGCAAAATCATATTGACAAAATCACCTGTTAATTTATAATTAAATCAGAGAGGGGCGTTGAATATGGACGACAAACAATGCGAATTATTTCTTGAAGATTTGCTTGAATTCGGAAGTCAGTATGTTTCTTCCGGAACGCAGATAAAAGAAGTTGAAGATTCGCTGATAAAACTGTGCAAGCTGTACGGATTTGAGCATATAGAAATTTATGCAGTTACAAGTTTGATTGTTGCAACGATTAAAACCGACAAGGGCAAACATTTCACGCAAAGTATTCGTGTAACTAAAGGCGGTACCGACCTTGGAAGAAGCGAAGATTTAAACAATGTTTATAAATACATTTGTGAAAACAAGCCGAGTGTTGAAGAGCTTGATAGAATGATTAAAAATCCTAAAAAGACGAAACCGAAGCCTGTAATAAAATGTATCGGTTATGTACTTGCAGCAGGAAGTTTTGCTGTTTTTTTCGGCGGAAGTATCTTTGACGGACTTGCAGCGGCACTTATTGGAATATTCATATATTTTATGGATTATCATTTTAGATTAAGGAACATCAACAACATTGTTTACACTTTTACGGCAAGTTTTTTGGCAGGCGTACTTGCGATACTTTGCATTTATGCCGGAATCGGAGGCAAAGTAGACAAGGTTATGATTGGAGATATAATGCTGTTTATTCCGGGACTTCTTCTTGTTAATTCCATTCAAGAGATGTTTAACAAAGATATTATTGCCGGACTATACAAATTTATTGAAGCTTTGTTGACTGCCGTTGCAATTGCCGGCGGATATGCAATGTCAATGATTATTCTCGGAGGACTGATTAAATGAAAGAATCTTTGATTCAAATTTTAACGGCAACAACAGGTGCACTCGGTTTTTCGATCTTTTTCAGAGTAAGTGAAAAGAATGTGCTTGCCTCAACCATAGGAGGCGGACTTGGATGTGCTTTGTTTTTACTGATTAATCATATTACCGACGATATGTTTTTATCTAACTTTGCGGCGGCATTATTTGTTTATTTATACAGTCAGATTATGTCAAAAAGGCTTAAAGCACCGTCAAATGTTTATCTTGTACCGGGCACCATTCCCCTTATCCCCGGAGGTGCTCTTTACTACACAATGAGAGGGATTTTGGACGGTGATAAAGCCCTGTTTTGGAGCAACCTAAAAACAACAGCAACGGTTACATTTGGACTTGCGGCAGGTATTATGATAGGCACGGTAATGATAACCTATGCAAAAAGAATGAACAAAAAGCAAATGAATATTTTTCATAAAGATTCAATTTGATTTTTATCCCCATATGTTTTTAAAGCTATTAATTTAGTGTTGACAAAAACTAAAGATAAATGTTGCTTTTTGTCGAACAAGTATGCTATAATAACTTAGAAGTGAGGTGGAATTCTCATGACTAAAAATGATTATGCTATAAAAGAGACCATAAAAAAGAATATCCGAAGTTTTAGAGAGCAAAATAAATTTACCCAAGCACAGCTTTCTGTAATTATGGGCACAGACCGAACCACTTATACAAAGTGGGAAACCGGTGACAGTATACCGAATCCCGTTCAGCTTGCAATGCTTGCGACAATATTCGGCAAATCGGTTGATGATTTTTACAAAGCCAACTCAGAATTTTCAGTTGCCAATCCGATGCTTGACCACTTAGGTGATTCAAATTATACAAAAGAATTGGATGCAGATGAAAAAATACTTATTGCCGAATACAGGCTGTTAAACAAATGTGAAAGAGAACAAATTAACAACTTAATTCAAGAATTGAAGAATACAACTAAAGAATTGTCTCACTGATAATTTTTATCCGACTCTTTATAGTAAAAAAATAAATAATGACATTATGTAAAAAATAAGCAGCCCGTATTTGGTCTGCTTATTTTTTAATATTATTAATAATATAATGATAATACAGAATTTCGAAAAACGATTATAAAATCAGTTCAAAGCAGTTTTATTTTGCAAGGAAACCGACTTTTTTCATAACCTTGGTGAGGGTTCTGTTTGCAAAATACGATGCGGTATCCGCACCTGCTGTCCAGCACTCCTGAAGATACTTTTTGTCCTGCAAAAGTTCGTTATATTTCTTTTGAACAGGTTCAAGCTCGGCAACAACGGCTTCACCGACCGCCTTTTTGAAATCGCCGTAGCCCTTGCCCGAGAAATCGTGTTCAATAGTTTCAAAGCTGTCACCTGTTACTGCGGAATAAATAGTCATAAGATTGTTAATTCCGTCCTTGCCGTCCGCATAATGAACAGACATTTCACTGTCGGTAATTGCAGACTTAAACTTTTTCATAATAACATTAGGCTCATCGGTAAGATAAACGGTACCCTTCGGATTAGGGTCGGACTTTGACATCTTTGAAGTCGGATTTTGAAGAGACATAACCCTTGCACCTGCCTTTGGAATATAAGGCTCGGGAACAGTGAACACATTGCCGTAAACGCCGTTGAAGCGTTCTGCAATGTCACGGGTAATCTCGAGGTGTTGCTTTTGGTCGGCACCTACAGGAACAACATCTGCCTGATATAAAAGAATATCGGCAGCCATAAGACAAGGATAAGTGAAAAGACCTGCGTTAACATTGTCGGCGTGCTGAGCCGATTTATCCTTAAACTGAGTCATTCTGTTGAGTTCGCCAAACTGAGTATAGCAGTTCAAAATCCAACCGAGTTGGCTATGCTGAGGCACATGTGACTGCACAAAAAGAATGCTTTTTTGCGGGTCAAGTCCGACAGCCATAAGCATTGCATAAAGCTGTGTTGTTTGCAAACGAAGTTTTGCCGGCTCTTGACGAACGGTGATTGAATGCAAATCGGCGATGCCGAAAATCGTATCAAAATCATCCTGAAATGAAGCCCAGCCTTTCATAGCACCGAGATAGTTTCCGAGGGTTGGAATCGAGGTTGGCTGAATAAGTGACAGCGACCTTTTCTTTTTTTCAACTTTTACTTCTTCTGACATAATATATTCTCTTTTCTGTTAATATTCTTTAAGGACATCGCCCATAATCTTAACGCCCTTGATGATATTTTCATCAGTCGGTGTTGAGAAATTGAGGCGGATATAATTGCACGGTTTGGTTTCGTCAACAATGAACGAATTGCCGGGAACAACGGCAACCTTGTTATCTACAAGGCGTTTGCAGTAATCGAGCATATCCACATTATCGGGAAGCTTTGCCCAAAGGAACAGTCCGCCCTGCGGTCTGACATATTCGATTTGAGGGCAATACTCATCAAGCTTTTCACACATAAGATTGATTTTTTTGCGATAAATCTTTCTAATTTCTTCAATATGAGCATCAACATCATATTCCTTAAACCATCGGTAAACAATCATCTGATTGAGTACACCGGTGTGAACATCGGAAACCTGCTTGCCGATAGTAAAAGCACCTGCAACGGAATTTGGCACAACCGCATAGGCAACACGAATGCCCGGTGCCAAAATTTTTGAAAACGAGCCGGCGTAGATAACAATACCGTCCTCATCGAGAGTTTTGATTGCCGGAACATCCTCGCCCTCTGTGCGGAGGTTGCCGTAAGGGTCATCCTCCAAAATAGCAATGCCGTACTTCTTTGCAAGAGCGTACATAGCCTTTCTCTTTTCCCAAGAAAGGGTTGTACCGCCCGGGTTTTGAAAATTTGGGATTGTGTAAATAAACTTAGCGTTCGGATTTTCCTTAATAGCCTTTTCGAGAGCTTCGATATTCATACCGTCACTGTCGATAGGAACGCCTACAAGATTGCAACCGTGAGAGCGAAAAGCGTTGAGCGAACCGATAAATGACGGCTCTTCGCAAATAATCGTGTCACCCTCGGAAGTGAGAATTCTTGTGGTAATATCCATAACCTGGGTTCCGCCGGCTGTAATGATAACCGTATCGTCGTCCGTACTGATATTATTTCTTTTTTTCAGCCAAGCCTTAACGGTATCGCGTAGAGGGTCATAGCCCTCTGAAACACCGTAAACAAGAGCAGAAACAGGATTTTCTTCCAAAATTTCTGCACTGATTTTTTTAACTTCTTCGCAAGGGAAAGCCTCAACTGCCGGGGAACCGCCTGCAAAGGCAATTACCGACGGGTCGGATGTGGCTTTTAATATTTCTCTTGTAGCCGAAGGTTTCATATTTTTGTACTTATTTGATAATTCTAACATACTAACCTTCCTCTAATATTTCTTTAGCAAAGCGTTCGCAAGAATGGCCGTCACATAAAGACACAAACCTTTTTTTGAACGCCTTATAATCTTCGTTATCGTTTGTTATATTTTTAATTGCGTCGGCAAGGTCACTTTGATTTGTAACAATACTGCCGCAAGAATAATCTTTATAATCAAAATAGAAGCCACGAGAGCTGTTATATTCCTCATAATCGGGAGCATACAGCACGGCGGAATTGCCGATAATGGCATTTTCAAATATCACGGACGAATAATCGGTAACAAGCACATCCGTAATAAAAAGAATATCGTTTATTTCCCTTTCATCGCCGAAATCATAAATATTCGGATTGTCGGGGATACTGAGTTTACCTTTAACAAATGGGTGAAGTTTGACAATAATTGCCCAATCGTCACCGAGAGACTCTGACAACTTTTGTAAATTCATAAATTCATCAGGATAATAGGCGTCATTAACATTTTGTCCTCTAAAGGTAGGAGCAAAAAGGCAAACTTTTTTATTTTTCAGTCCCGGAGCACGGGCATAAAGCCTTTCCTTGGCAACCGAAATACAGTCGGCATCAAAAAAAACATCGGTTCTCGGAGTGCCGATAGGCTTAATTTTATCAACCGAAATGCCGAATGAATCGGCGTAAATTTGAGAAAGCTCGGGAGAAGAAACAACAGCTTCGGTATAATTTTTATGAGTGAGCGAAGCCGGTTCAGCAGTTGAACGGCAATAACCAAACTTTTTAAACGCACCCATAGCGTGCCAAAGCTGAACAAGGTGTTGACCGTCACGCAGTGTAAGGACATACGCCATAGGTTCAAAATCATCAACCATAATATACTTACTTTGAGCCATAGTTTTGCCAAGTTCATCAAGTGGCATTTGCTCGACTGAGGTGACGGTAACAATATTATAATCAAGTCCGTTTTGCTCAATGTAACTCTTAACAGCCGCAAGATTGCCGCCGAGTTTGCCTTTTGAAGTGGACAGCATAAGGATTTGATTATTAATCATATCACACTTCTTCCCTTTTTCAAAAGCGGATATTAAATTTTTATATCTCATTTTTTGAAGATGAGGGTAAAGTGCGGATTTAATCTTTCCCATACTATGCCTTATAGTTATATTTATCATCGTATTTGTCACGCATAAGCAGGTCGATAATATTGCCGTAAACACGCGTGATACTGTCAAACTTTTTATTTACATAATCGTTTTTAAACTGAGCGATTCTATCATTGTCAACAGTCACATTGTTATCGATTGACGCCAAGATATCTTCGCTTGTTTTGCCGTAGACGGCAGGAATATCGTGCCAAAAATCAATGTAAAATCCACGCTCGTCAAGATACTTTTCACTGTCAAAGCAATAGATATATATCGGCAGATTTTTAAGCACCGCTTCATAAATAACGGAACTGTAATCCGTCACAACAAAATCGCTTGAACACATAAAATCCATTCCTGAGAAATGTTCGCCGCGAATCGGATTTTCAGCGGAATTGACATAAACTTCTTCAAGATTTGTATCAACAACATGGTGTTTCACAATAAGGTTATATTTTGAATAATCAACCTTTGAAACAAGGTCTGCCGTTGCCGTATGAAGTGCTTCTATATCCTCGGCTCTGTCCCTGAAGGTAGGGACATAAAGAATAGTCTTTTTGTCGTTATCAAGTTCAGGATAAACGGAATACACATTACTTTTGACCTCTTTGGATTTTTCGTCATCGGTAAGATAATCCATACGGGGAATGCCGATAGGAATAAACTTCTCCTCGGGTTGACCGAAAGCCTCGGCAAAATACGGTACGCATTTATCGCCTGAAGCGGCAATCAAATCGTAGTTCCTGTGCATTTTAAACGCTTTCGCGGTGGCTGACGATTTACCGCCCGGCATATCAAGAACAGATTTTCCGAAACGCTTAAAAGCACCGAGTGCGTGCCAAATTTGTATAATCTTCAAACTTTTTTTATGGTTCAAAATTGAAGCAAGAATACAATAGCCGTCAAGGACAACGACCTTTGACTGCGACAATGCTTTCATCTGCCTGAAAATTTCTGTCATATACTTGATTTTACCGCCGAGCGAATCCGGTATCATCTTACAAAGGACAACAACTTCGTACTGAGGATATTTTTCTTGCACTTCGTCAATCAAATACCGAAAATCAAGCGACGGAGTTTCACTTTGACGGGAGATAAAAGCGACCTGATTTTTTGTTTTATTAAGCTTAAAGAACGAATAAACGAAGTTCATAAGAACTCCGAATATTCTGCCAAGCAAATTAATCATAAGCAAATACTGTTACTCATAAAGAGGATATTTTGCACAAATTTCGGCAACGCCGTCAAGAATGTACTGCTTTTCAGCGTCGTAATCGGTAACAGCAAGAGCGATATATTCTGCAATTTTATCAAAATCATCAGTATTAAGTCCACGGGTTGTAGCGGCAGGAGTACCGATACGAACGCCTGAAGTAACAAACGGTGAAAGCGGTTCATTAGGAACAGTGTTTTTATTAAGAGTGATATGAACCTCATCAAGTCTTGCTTCAAGTTCCTTACCGGTTACACCTGTACCTCTCAAGTCAAGAAGACAAAGATGGTTGTCGGTACCGCCCGAAACAAGGTTTTGACCTCTTGAAATAAGTCCGTTTGCAAGAGCCTGCGCATTGTCGATAACACGCTGTTGATAGTCTTTAAATTCAGGCTTGAGAGCTTCGCCGAAGCATACTGCCTTACCTGCGATAACATGCATCAAAGGGCCGCCCTGTGTGCCCGGGAACACAGCCGAATTGAGTTTCTTTGCAAGATAAGGATTGTTGCAAAGGATAAGACCGCCACGAGGACCGCGGAGAGTTTTGTGTGTAGTTGTGGTAACAACATCAGCATACGGGATTGGTGACTGATGAAGTCCTGCCGCAACAAGACCTGCAATGTGAGCCATATCCACCATAAACATTGCACCGTTTGCGTGAGCAATATCAGCCATTGTGGCAAAATCGATTTCTCTCGGATAAGCTGAAGCACCGGCTACGATAAGCTTAGGCTTAACTTTATTTACCTGCTTTGCAAAAGCCGCGAGGTCAATATAACCCTCTTCATTCACACCGTAAGGAATAAAGTTGAAATACTTACCCGAAATATTTGCCGGAGAACCGTGAGTAAGATGTCCGCCGTTATCAAGACTCATACCCATTACAGTGTCGCCCGGCTTTAGAAGTGCAAGATAAACTGCTGTATTTGCCTGAGCACCGGAATGAGGCTGAACATTGGCAAACTTACAACCAAAGAGTTCGCAAGCACGCTTAATGGCAATTTCTTCCACAATATCAACATACTGACAGCCGCCGTAATATCTCTTTGACGGCAAGCCCTCGGCGTACTTGTTTGTAAGAACTGAGCCCATAGCCGCCATAACCTGAGGAGATACAAGGTTTTCCGAAGCGATAAGCTCAATATTTTCTCTCTGACGCTTGAGTTCAAGAGCCATTGCGTCGGCTACCTCGCTGTCGGTTTCGGCAACCTTTGCGATTGAATCGTAATAATCGTTGTACATACTTTAATCCTCCGATATTTTAATAGATAGATTTATTTTATCACAAAACGCAATAAGATACAATATAAAATAAAAGAAATCCCGTAAAAAACAGGATTTCTTGAAAAGTACTATTCTATATTTAGAATCTTGATAGGTTATTAATTAAGACCTTTTTCGTCGAAATTGAAGATTGTTGAAAGAATAACTTCATAACCGGTTTTGATAGCTTCCGGAACAAGTCTGTCATAGCTGTCACGAACATTGTGATAGTAATCGGCAGGAGCCGGGTCCATAGCAGCAAGACAGGTTGCGGTGATACCCTCTTGAGTAAAGGCTGCCGCATCGGAAGAACCGAAGAATACATTTGCAAACTTCAAATCGTTGTGTTCAGCTTCAATTGCAGAATCCATAACAAGCTGGCTGAAAGCCTTTGAGTGCTTAACCGTGCCTGTCATATCGCGTGAATAAACATTAAGATATTCAAGGTCGGTAAGTGTATCAACACAAAGAACAGCAGTTTCAACACCGGAATTAACATACTCATCTTTATGATTTTTAGCCCAACTCTTACAACCGCGAAGACCGGCTTCTTCACCGTCGGTAATCATAGCGACAACCTCAGTGTTTTCAAACTCAACGCCTGCCATATCAAGCATACGAAGTGCACATACGGCTGAATAGGTACCGGTAAGGTTATCGTTTGCACCCGGTGAAATAGTTTTAAAGTCAACAAAAAGGAACAATGTTACCATAAAGAGTGCTGTAAGCACATGAAAATAGAAGCTGTAATTCACCATAAAGTCGCCAAAAGCACCCATATCAACAAAGTTGGCAATGATAGCAACAATGGCAACAATAACAGAAATAATTGCACAAACAATAGTACCGCCCATAAAAATACCCATAAGCGGAAGCTTGCCCTTTGCGTAATAAATGTGACGCCATTGATATGCGGCATCGCAGTGACCCGAAATTATAATTCTCTTTTTAACTTCGCCCTTTGGCTTACGAACAGCATAATAGTTATGACCTTCAATCTTTTTGTAAAGCACATCGCAAAACTGCTTGTACATAAGAAATTCCATAACGGTTATGAAAAGACTGATTGCAACAACACCGCCTACAATACATTGCGGGAGGAAGAAATCGGAGCCGCCGATATCGCTGATAACACCGGTATAAACCAATGCAAGGCATACAACGACTGCTAAAATAATAGCGGCAGAAACGGTTTTGGTAAAGTGCAAAAATGCCTTTGGCGCCATTTTGTAGGATTCAAATCCTGTTTCATCACAAAACGGTTTCATTTCTTTGTCGATGTGTTTTTGAGTTGCAAGACAGTTTTTGTTACCGGATTCACGAGGTCCGTATCTTTTGATGACGCTGGTTATTTCCTTAACGGTATAATCAACATTTTCATCAATAACTGCCTGTGGGAAATCTTTGAATTTCATTTTATCGTTCTCCTTTAGCTTTATATTGAGTATTCAACTGGGTTTCAAGATCAGGGTTGCCCTTATGGAACTTCTTCTTGATTTTTGCACGCATAAAGAAGTTTTTCGGCATAGAGATTTTATCGACTGCGTAATTAATCCCTAAAGCGTCAAAGGTAGGTTTGAAGTCATCAAGCCGTTCCTTAAATGCCGCAAAATCACGCTTTTCCTCAGGTGACCACGCAACCTCGGAAAGTGCCTGCATACGCGGGAAAGCAAGCATTTCCAGCCTTTCTCTGTCTCTGATCCATTCAGTCCAAATTTCGCCCTCAACCCCAAGAACATTTTTAATATTATCCTTAGTTACACCAAAGTTTTCGGGCTTATACTCATATGTATTTTTCAGCGGATACATAGCGTAGGTCATATCAAAATAGAACGAACTGTGATTACTCATAATCATTTTGCCGCCGTTATTGACATAATTTTCGGCATTTATATCACGCTTTGGTGTCCAATATTGAGCAACAATATTTTTATCGCTCGTATTAACATTATCGGCTGCAAGGATTTCATTCCAGCCTATCATCTGTCTTCCCTTTATTTTAAGGTACTGTGACAGTTTATTTTCAAACCAGCCTTGAAGTTCGTCTTCGCTTTTAAGATTATTTTCTTTCATTACACGCTGACAGTCAGAGCATTTTTTCCATTCATCTTTCGGAGCTTCGTCTCCGCCGAGGTGAATATAAGGGGAATCAAACATTTCGCAAATCTCGTCAAGAACATCATAAACGAATTGCAAACTTTTTTCTTTACCCAAACAAAGAGTTCTGTTCCAATCCCTTTGTTTGAAAACAACAATGGGAACACGGGCACCGAAGTAGCCCGGAACATCTCGCTTCAAATCACGGCACGCAAGTGAACTGTATGCCGCAAAAACGGCTGCACAGTGAGCGGGAAAATCTATTTCGGGAATGACTGTAACTCCACGCTCTTTTGCATAAGCAACAACATCTTTAATTTGCTCTTGCGTATAAAATCCGCCGTACGGCTTCTTTTCCATCTTAATTGAGCCCCAACCGCCCAAGTTGGTATATGCACGCTTTGAACCGATTTCTGTAAGGAGCGGATACTTTTTAATTTCCACTCTCCAACCTGTATCGTCAGTCAAATGCCAATGAAAGACATTTAGTTTTTGCATAAAAATCCAGTCGATATATTTTTTGATATAATCGACATCGTAGAAATGGCGAGAAACATCAAGTGAAATGCCTCTGTATTCAAATCGAGGTTCATCCTCAATATCACAGCAAGGCACTTCCCTGCCGCCGGTGTCAAGATGTGCAAGCTGACGAACGGTTTGAAGTGCATAGTACACACCGATTTTTTGGCTTGCCAAAATAACTATATGTTCTCTTGTAACTCCAAGAGTGTAGCCCTCTTTCGGAACCTTGTCGTCTTTTATAATGAGAACGGTTGCTTTTTCTTTATCGTCACAAAATTCGACCTTGCCCTCCAAAAGCGGAAGTTCAAAATCGGACTTAACCTTTATCTTTTCAGGTAAGACAAACACTCCGCCGAGTTCCTTGGCTTGCTTAGGAGCCGGAATAACAGATAACATAGCTTTCTCTCCACAAATTATTGCCGTATAAAACAGCTTTTATTATTATATCAAACCTAATATACAAAGTCAATTTACAAACTATGAACAATTCAGACTGTTTATAAAGCTTCTGAATCACGCCAACAAAATAAACTAACCGTTTACTGCCTCCCTTGTGTAAAGGAAGGTGACAACACGAAGTGTTGCCGGGGAAATTGTAAAAGTGTTACAAACATCGAGTTTGCAACACTTTTGGCGTTTTTCGTTTTTTGCTCACAAGCGGTAC
>CAVLCA010000028.1:0-18743 GCA_963661495.1 bacterium | reverse complement strand
ATTCTCGAAACAGACTTACCATTCCTTTTCCTATCGTACCGAAAAAGGTGATACAGTCGTTAAGAAAAACCGGAGAAAGAATAGCAGTAAACAGTGTGGTAGCTATGCTGTACCATGCCAACAGGAACACAATACTTTCATAACCAGTTGTCATATTTTTATATTTTTTCTCCAACTGGATTTTACGGTTATCGCATTTTTCTTTTGCTTTCTGGTAAGCAGTACGGTCACAGTTTTCACATTTCTCATAAGGCACTTTTTTCTCAACAGCTACCTCTACAGTCTTTTGATGCGTCTGTGCATAGCGTTTTGTCTGTTCTGCTTTTTCGTGCTTAAATTTCCATGTCACGACTTCTGCGTCGGCTCTTTTCCTGCTGTCTGTCTCGCTGGCTAATTGTTCCTCTGTTTACTTTAGTGAATATTGTTAAGCAATGAAATAAATTGGTCAAAATCGGATAAATTACTGTTTACAGGGCATTGGATTTGGTATATAATCGGCTCAGAGGTGATGATTATGAGGTTTATTATTGTACGGCACGGCGATCCGGATTATTCAATAGATTCACTCACGCCAAAGGGTTGGAGAGAGGCGGAACTTTTGTCCGACAGGCTTGTAAAACTTGATGTAAAATCGTTTTATTGCTCACCCCTCGGCAGAGCAAAGGATACAGCTTCCAAAACGCTTGAAAAATTGAATCGCAAAGCCGAAACACTCAAATGGGCACGGGAATTTCAGGGTAAGGTTAAAATAAACGGTGAAACTAAAAGTGCTTGGGACAGGCTTCCTACCGAATGGACGGATAATCCTGATTTTTACAGTCCGCAAAAATGGATAACAACTCCGATTATGCAAAGCGGTAATGTTGAAAAGAAATATAATAAAGTTTGCAAAGGCGTTGATGAGCTTCTTGCAAAGCACGGATATGTACATAACGGCAATGTTTTTGAAGTGCAAAATCCAAACCACGATACAATTGTACTTTTTTGCCATTTCGGCGTTGAATGTGTGATTTTGTCGCATATTTTCGGGTGCTCTCCTATGGTGCTTTGGCATAATTTTGTGGCGTTGCCTACCTCGGTTACAACACTTATTACCGAAGAGAGGGAAGAGGGTATTGCTGTTTTCAGAACCCAACAGTTCGGGGACATAAGTCATTTGTATGCGGGAAATGAAGAACCGGCATTTGCCGCCCGTTTTTGCGAATGCTTTTCGGATGATACGCGACATTGATTGATGAATTACAAACTGCAAATTGATTGATTTTATTTTGCGGTTTTGTTTTTTTGTGCTGTTGACTGAAAAGAAATTTTTATGTATAATATATAATAGAAAAGATTGCGGAGTGATAAGATGACAGACAAAAAAGACTGTACTGCGGAGTGCTGTGAAATTTCGTGTATTCACAAAAATCTGCTTAAAAAGGTAAACGCAAAAATGCCGAATGAAACGGAAATGTATGATTTGTCAGAGCTTTTTAAGGTGTTTGGCGATTCAACAAGAATAAGAATACTTTTTGTTTTGTTTGAGGAAGAAGTTTGCGTGTGCGATTTGGCTGAACAGCTTAATATGACACAGTCTGCAATCTCACACCAGCTTAGAATTTTAAAGCAAAATAAGCTTGTCAAAAACAGGCGAGAGGGTAAGTCGATATTTTATTCGCTTGCCGACGACCATGTGCGTACGATTATCGCAATGGGTCTTGAACATATTGAAGAAAACTATTGATTTTTAAAATTGAGGTGGTAACGATGAAAAAGTTATTTAGCATATTTCTTGCTGTGGCTTTGGTTGTTGTTGCCTCTTTTTCTTTTGAGTCGGTTTCGTTTGCTTCGGATGACGATTTGGGTATCCGAATCAAAACAAGCAATACTTATTATAAATATGACGGCGATACAAAAACACTTTATATAAACGGCACGGGCGATATTCCGAATATGTCAAACAGTTCAAGCAGCATTCCTTGGTTTAATTGGGACAGCGATATGATTCAACATGTGGTTGTTGCCGAGGGCATAACTTCTTTAGGCAATTATGTGTTTTATCAGGTTGGTGCAACATCATTTTCGCTTCCGAGAAGTTTAAAAAGAATCGGCAATTGTGCATTGTCTGCCACGAGGGGTATGAAGGAATGGACTTTGCCGTTCGGTGTGCAGACTGTTGCCGACAATGCTTTCGCAAACTGTATTTATATGGAATCGGTTAATTTGCCGTCATCTGTAAAAACAATCGGCAGTAAAGCGTTTTATAATTGTCGCAGTCTTAAAAGTATAACTATTCCGTCAAGTGTAACCGCAGTTGGCAAAAACGCATTTTACGGTTGCTCGTCATTGTCTGAAGTTAACTTTGCTTCTCTCACCCAGACAACAGCGGTTTCGGCAACGGCTTTTTTCGGATGTTCAAGCCTAAAATCTGTTAATATACCTATGAATACTTCGTGCAACACTCAATCGTTTGGATATTTAAACAGTTCAACCAAAACAGACGGTTTTACTATGGGCGTTTTTAAGGATTCGCTTGCATACAGTTATGCCATAGGCAATGGTTTTAATTACACTTTGCTTGATGAAGTTCCGATAAAATGCGGCGTTGAGTATTCCGCTTCTTTTTCGGACGATAATATAAACGACTCTTATCATTACACATTCACTCCGGATGAAACACAAGAATATGCACTCTATTCAGTCGGAGGATGCGATACTTATGCAAAGTTGTATCTTGACGGCGAACTTATAGCTGAAAATGACGATATTGATACAAGCCAAAACGGTTTTGGTATAAAGCAAACCTTGGAAAAGGGCAAAACATATGATTTGTATGTCACTTCAATGAAAATGACAGGCGGTTTCAGCGTGTGGGTTTTCCCTGAAAATGTTACGGGCTTTAATATTTATAATGGCAAAATAACGGTAAATGCCGCTGACGGCAAACTTGTTGCCGATAAAAGAATTTTTGACATTACAAAGGATATGATGTCGGATTTTGTGCTTGATTTGGAGTTTGCCGACAACACAGATTGCAGTGTGTATTTTGACGAATATGTTGCCGGTGAACATATTGTGATAAATGACAAACAGCGTGAAACTCCTTATGTTTGCGGTAAAAATACGGCAACGCTTTCTTTGGGTGAATATTCGGCTGAATATGAAGTTTATGTTGAACACAGTTATGCCGAAAAAACTGTTGACGCCACTGCCGACGATGACGGCTACACTCTTCATTATTGCATTAACTGTGATGTCAGCTACAAGGATAATTTTGTACCTACGACTTCGTATATTGTAACAGGTAAGTGCGTTATGGATGAGGACGACTTCGGTTCGCATCCGCACAATGTTCCGTATTCACATGCATATATCACTGTTGACGGCAGAAAATACAGCATTAATTCCGACGGCACATTTACAATCAGAACTTTTGAGGACTGCTATATTACATTTAACAATCTTTACGGCGGTAATTCTGTTAAAAAGGTTGATGTAACAAATAACGGCAGTTATGATATGGGCACTGTTGCACTTGAGGGCTATGACATTAACGGTGACGGATATGTAAATGCAAAGGATTATGCAATATACTATAAGGAAATGAGAAACGAATTGGGTGAGAATTATTGGCAGTTTGGTGACAATTTCCTGATTTGGCAATAGAATAGATTTGTATAGAGGATATAGTGCACAATTATATCCTCTGTATTTTTTGTATATTATAATATATAACTATTGAAATACATTTGGCAACACTGTATAATAATTAATATTAAAATGGAAAAATATGCCGTTCGTGTTTTCGGCATATCGGAAAGGACAGGAATATGAAAAAAGTTGCAATTATTATGGGTTCGGACAGCGATTTGCCTATCGTTACTCCGGCAATCAAACAGCTAAAGGATTTGGGAATAGAAACCGAGGTTCGAGTTATGTCGGCTCACCGTACTCCCGAAGCTGCACAAGACTTTTCAAAAAATGCTATTGATAACGGTTTTGGAGTTATCATTGCGGCGGCAGGTATGGCTGCACATCTCGGTGGCGTTTTAGCCGCTTCAACAACTCTTCCGGTTATCGGGATTCCTTGTTCGGCAAAGGTTCTTGACGGTATGGACGCTATGCTTGCAACTGTTATGATGCCTCCCGGAATTCCTGTTGCAACCGTTGGCGTAAATGCGGCAAAAAATGCGGCACTTCTTGCGGCAGAAATTTTGGCTGTCGGTGATGATGAACTTATGAACAAACTTATTGCAATGCGTGCTGATATGGCAAAGCAGGTTGAGGAAAAAGACAAAGCACTTCAAGAAAAAATCAAAGAAATATAACGGTTTAAGGAGAATATCATTATGGAAAAAAGCTTTAGCGACAGCTATGCGGCAGCAGGTGTAGATGTAACGGCGGGATACAAGTCCGTTGAACTTATTAAGTCACATGTTAAAAGAACAAACATTCCGGGAGTTATCGGCGGTATCGGCGGATTTGGCGGTATGTTTGAGCTTGCGGCAAATGAATATAAAAATCCTGTGCTTGTTTCGGGCACAGACGGTGTAGGCACAAAAATCAAACTTGCTTTTCTTATGGATAAGCACGATACAATCGGTATCGACTGCGTTGCAATGTGCGTAAACGATGTTGCGTGCTCGGGTGCAAAACCGCTTTTCTTTCTTGATTATATTGCTTGCGGAAAAAACTATCCCGAAAAAATCGAACAGATAGTTAAAGGCGTTGCAGACGGTTGCGTTCAATCAGGTTGTGCACTTGTAGGCGGTGAAACCGCGGAACATCCGGGTATGATGCCTGATGAGGAATACGACCTTGCAGGTTTTACCGTTGGCATCGGTGAAAAAGATAAGCTTGTTTCGGGCGAACATCTTAAAGCAGGCGACGCTATTATCGGCGTTGCATCGTCGGGTATTCATTCAAACGGTTTTTCACTTATTCGTAAGGTGTTTAATATCAACAGTGAAACCATTGCTGTTAAATATGATGAACTCGGTACTACTCTCGGCGAAACGCTCCTTACTCCTACAAGAATTTATGTAAAGCCACTTCTTGCCCTTATGGACAGTGTTAGAGTAAACGCTATTTCTCATATCACCGGCGGCGGATTTTACGAAAATGTTCCGAGAATGCTCAACGATAATACTCTTGCAGTTATCGAAAAGGATAAATGTTTCAAACTTCCTATTTTTGACCTTATTCAAAAAACCGGCAATATTCCCGAACACGATATGTACAATACCTTTAATATGGGTACCGGTCTTATGCTTGCTGTTGACTCCGACAAGGCAGACGAGGCAGTAAGAATTCTTAATGCAAACGGTGAACAGGCAACAATCATCGGTGAAATTAAAGACGGTGAAAAGGGAGTAGAAATATGCTGAACATAGCGGTGTTTGTATCCGGCGGCGGAACAAATCTTCAGGCTCTGATTGACGCACAGGACAGGGGAGAAATCAAAAACGGTAAAATCACTTTTGTTCTTGCTTCAAACGAAAATGCCTATGCTCTTGAGCGTGCAAAAAAAGCAGGAATTGAGAGCACGGTTGTAAATCGAAAGGCATATGATACAAAGGCGGATTATGACAAGGCTGTGCTTGAGGCTCTTGATGGCAGAAATATTGACTTGATTGTACTTGCCGGATTTTTGTCAATTCTCGGTGAAGACCTTGTTAATGAATATAAAAACAGAATTATCAACATTCACCCGAGTTTGATTCCTCTTTTTTGCGGTGACGGATTTTACGGCAAAAAGGTTCATACGGCTGTGCTCGGCAGCGGTATGAAAGTTACGGGAGCAACCGCTCATTTTGTAAATGAAATTACCGACGGCGGTGCAATTATTTTACAAAAGGCTGTTCCGATTGAGCAGGGCGATAATGAGGATATTTTGCAATATCGTGTTATGCGTCAGGCTGAATGGGAAATTTTGCCAAAAGCAGTATCGCTTTTTTGCGAGGGCAGAATTAAAATAAACGGAAACAAAACAGAAATTATTTGAGGTTAGATATGAATATAGAATCACTTGCAAAGGAACTTAACACAAATACATATCCGGGACGAGGCATTGTTCTCGGCAAATCAAAAAACGGTAAAAAAGCTGTAATCGCTTACTTTATTATGGGTCGTTCCGCTAATTCACGAAACAGAATTTTTGAGGAGAATGACAGAGGCGGTATTCGCACAAAGGCTTTCGACGAAAGTAAGATGGAAGACCCGAGTCTTATCATTTACAATCCTGTTCTTAAATTTGAGGGCAAAACAATTGTTACAAACGGCGACCAAACAGACACAATCTATGATTGCTTTGCAAACGGCAAGTGCTACATTCACGCACTCCGTTCCCGTGAATTTGAACCGGATGCACCAAATTACACGCCGAGAATTTCGGGCGTTGTTAAGCCAAACGGCGACTATAATTTGTCAATTCTCAAATCAAACAACGGAGAGCCGCAGTGCGTAAGATATTTCTTTGAATATCCGGCAAAGGCAGGTTTGGGTCATTTCATTCACACATATAAATGCGACGGCAATCCTATTCCGTCATTTGAGGGTGAGCCTACTCCGGTTGCAATCGGTGATGAGAACATTGACGATTTTACCAAAATGATTTGGGATAATCTTAACGAAGACAATAAAGTTTCACTTTTCACCCGTTATATCAATCTTGAAACAGGCGAAGAGGAAACAAGAATTATTAACAAAAACAACTGATTATTATTTGCGGAGGATGTTATGAGAGTATTGGTAGTAGGTTCCGGCGGCAGAGAGCACGCCTTGATTAAGAAAATTAAAGAATCAAGCAAGGTTGATTACATCGCTTGCTGTCCGGGTAACGGCGGCATTTCGTATGACGCGGAATGCTTTAATGTCGGTGCAACGGATATCGACGGTGTGGTTGAACTTGCAAAGAAAATAAAGGCTGATTTTGTTGTTGTGGCACCTGATGACCCGCTTGTTCTCGGTATGGTTGACGCACTCAACGAGGCAGGTTTTGCGACTTTCGGACCAAAGGCAAATGCGGCAATTATCGAAGGCTCCAAGGTTTTCTCAAAAGACCTTATGGAAAAATACAATATCCCTACTGCAGAATACAAGGTGTTCAATAACCCTGCCGATGTAATCGACTATATTAAGGAAAAGAACGAATTTCCTACGGTCATCAAGGCAGACGGTCTTGCTCTCGGTAAGGGCGTAATTATTCCCGAAACACTTGACGAAGCAGTTGCCGGTGTAAAGGAAATTATGGAGGATAAGATTTTCGGTGACTCGGGCAACAATGTTGTTGTTGAAGAATTTCTTACGGGACCGGAGGTTTCGGTTCTTGCGTTCACCGACGGCAAGTGCGTAAAACCTATGGTAACATCTATGGACCACAAGCGTGCTCTTGACGGTGACAAGGGTCTTAACACCGGCGGTATGGGTACTGTTTCTCCAAATCCGTATTATACCGAAGATATTGCCAAGGAATGTATGGAAAAAATCTTTATTCCTACCATTGAAGCAATGAACAGTGAGGGCAGAACTTTTAAGGGCTGTTTGTATTTTGGATTGATGCTTACACCGAAAGGACCAAAGGTAATCGAATACAATTGCCGTTTCGGCGACCCGGAAACGCAGGTTGTTTTGCCAAGACTTAAAACGGATATTATTGATATTTTCGAAGCAATTAACAACGGCACTCTCGCCGATTTGGATATTGAATGGGATGAACGAGCTTGTGCCTGTGTAATTATGGCTTCGGGCGGCTATCCGAAATCTTATCCAAAGGGAATAGAGATTACCGGACTTACCGACGGTCAGCTTGACGGTGTAACTGTTTACCATGCAGGTACAAAGATTGATAACGGCAAGCTTGTTACAGCAGGCGGCAGAGTTCTCGGTGTTACCGCTCTCGGTTCTGATTTAAAGGCGGCACTTGAAAAATCATATGCTTCTGTGGAGAAAATTCATTTTGACGGTGCTCATTACAGAAAAGACATCGGAACAAAGGCTCTTAAGGCTTTGCAATAATATGAACATTTTGTCAATTTTGACAAAAAATACAAATTGTTATTGACAATTATACAAAATGGAATTATACTGAAAGGGTAAAAATCACGCCATAACTGCATCATTTTGTATGCGGTTATGGATGTTTATATATGTTTTTAATATATAAGCAAATTTAGTTTTTGGGGGTTTGACTATGGCAACTGTCAAAAAAGACAACAAGAAGAAAATCGTTTGGGCTGTTATAGCGGTTATTTTAGTTGTCGCAATTGTTGTTGCGTCGCTTTTAATCGGCAAAGACAGCAAAAAAACCGAGGTAACACTTAATACTATCGCAACCGACAGCATTACACAAACGGTATCTTCAACCGGTCAGGTTAGTTCAGGCGTAAAAAAGGAATATAAGCCTTCAACTGTTGCAACAGTAAAAAAGGTTTATGTTGAAGTTGGCGATAAGGTCAAAAAGGGTGATAAAATCGCCACATTTGATACTTCAACGCTTGACGCTCAGGTGGATAGCCTCAATTCAACTTATGCCAATACAAATGCGGCTTATCAAGAGGCAGTTCAGCATCAGGCAGATGCCGCAAAGCAACTGAAAACGATCAACGAAAGTATTGCAAAAACCGAAAAGGTTTTGAAAAAGATTGAAAAACAGGAGCAGAAAAACGCTTCTACAACAACCACCACAAAAAAGAAAACTACCACAACCACCACAACCACTACTACCACAAAGTATAATTGGAACGGCGGTTCGGTCACTACCACAACTGCTTCAACCACTGCGTGCAATCATACTTTTGGTGATACATATAAGGATTCAAATTATTCCGGTCACTACAAGGTTTGTACTAAGTGCGGTGCAAAGGTGTTTGAAGAACATACTTTTGATAACAAAGTTGAAAAAGTTGATGATAACTATCATGCTTCGAAGTGTGAAAAATGTGGTTATTTAAAGAAGGAAGTACATGATTTTGGTGCAATAGGTTCAAAGTGTTCAAAAGAAGGATGTACAGCAACTCGTCAAACAAGTTTTAACGAAACATCGGCTATGGTTGAGCTTGCTCTCGAAGAACTTCAGCCTGTGTTTGATTCTCTTAAAGAACTCGGCGACGCTTCAAAACAAATCGTTGAGCTTCTCACCGGTCTTACCAAAGACCTTGCACAAATCGCAAAAGATGTTGATTCTTTGACATATTCGATTACTACGGTTGCCAATGCAATTATGTATCAAATCTCCTCAGGTAACTGGAGTGCGGATAAAATCGCAGATGCAATCGGCAAGGCTGTTACAGCTGCCATTAAGCAGGGAATGATTGAATTTATTGACAGCGGTGCGGCTGTTCAGATGATTGAAACGGCGGTTAAATCCGTTGACTGGAAATCAATCGGAAAAGGTATTGCCGAAACAGATAACTTCACAAAGGCGTCGGCTCAAATTCAGCTTGCGGCACTTTATGCACAAAAAGAGGTTTACGCGGTTACTTCTGCCGCTTCAACAGTAAATGCTCAAAAGCAAGCTGCTCAAGCCGCTAAAAAAGCTTATGAAACAACAAAGTCTGCAAGAGATGACCTTGCAAAAGGTTGGACTGCCGAGTTTTCCGGTGTAATTACAACCTGTGATATTGAATCAGGCGGTCAAACAACTGCTCTTTCAACAGCTGTTACACTTGAAAATATGAAAAAGAGAGTAGTAACCATTTCTCTCGGTGAATATGATGTTCACAAGGTTAAAGAGGGAATGAACGCAACCGTTAAAACTGCTTACGGTACATATGACGGCGTTGTTGCTTCAATTGCACCGACAGCTACCGGCGGTTCGGAGGGTTCTGTTCTTGACAGCGTTGGCTCAATGGCAGGTATCAGCGGTCTTTCATCACTTACAAGCTCCGGTGCGGGCGTTGAATGTAAGGTTGTTGTTGACCATCCGGACGACAATATTATTGTAGGTTTTGATGCCGATGTTGAAATCGTAACAGGCACATATACCGATATTCCTTGCGTACCGATTGAATCAATCGTTCTTGAAAAAGAGGGTACTTATGTTTACCTTTATAATGAAGAAGAGGAAACGGTCACAAAGACAAAGATTGAAACGGGTGCAACATCAGATACTTCATATGAAATAACTTCAGGTCTTGCAGTCGGCGACAAGATTGTTGCCACTCCTCAAACCGATTATGAAGAAGAAACATTTAAGGTTAAAGTTGTAACAAATAAAAGTAAATAAGAGGTAATATAGGTGAATATAACAGAAAGCTTAAAAATCGCTGTAAAGTGTATAAAAGCAAACTGGATGCGTTCCGTTCTTACCATGCTTGGAATTATTATCGGTATCACCTCTGTAATTATGATTGTCGGTGCGGGTACGGGCGTGCGTGACTATATTGTCGGCCTTATCGAAGATATGGGCTCAAATGCCGTTCTTGTGTCGGTTGATACAACTCAGGCTACCGATAACGATTATATTACGCTTGACGATGTAGATAACATTAAGACAAAGGTTTCCGGTGTTGAGCGTTGCTCACCGATGCTTATGGGATTCGGTAACGCAACTATCGATGCAACAGCAACAGAAGCAACGGTTATGATGGTTGGCGTTAACAGCGATGTTCAATTTGCAATGACAAACACCTGCCAATACGGCAGATTCTTTACCGATGAGGAATATGCGGCAAATGCCCCAATGGCTGTTATGGGTCTTGAATCGGCAAAAACCGCATTCGGTTATGAAGATGCAACCGGTCAAAGTATTACGGTCAGCTCTTCGGGTAAATCAATGAAAATCAAGGTTTGCGGTGTTGCAAACATCGACTCGTTGGTCAGCTCGTTGGGCGGTAGCAGTAACATCGGCTCAATGTTCCAAAGCAGCTCGGACAAACCGGTTATCGCACTGTTTATGCCTTGTACGACGCTTACTCAAATTACAGGTGCAAGTGCAAATCTCTCTAATGTCTTTGTAATTGCCGAAGACGGTAAGGACTATGACGCTGTGGGAAATGCAACCGTCAATTATTTAAAGGCCGTTCACGGCAATTATTCAAACGGTATGTATACAGCTCAAAATATGGCAACATATATTGAAATTGTTGATATAATTATGAAAGTTCTTACAATTTTCATTGCAGGCGTAGGTGCAATTTCACTTATCGTCGGCGGTATCGGCGTTATGAATATTATGCTCGTTTCGGTAACTGAGCGAACGCGTGAAATCGGTATTCGTAAATCGCTCGGTGCTAAAACAAGGGTTATCACAATGCAGTTTTTAACCGAATCGGTAATCCTTTGCTTAATCGGCGGTGTTATCGGCGTTGTTTTGGGCGTCGCGGGAGCGTTCGCCGCATGCTCAATAATAGATATAACGCCTAAGATAAGTATTTGGCTTATCCTTTTGGCACTCCTGTTCTCATCGGGTGTTGGCTTATTCTTCGGTATTTATCCGGCAAAGAAAGCCGCTCAGCTCAGCCCTATTGAAGCATTGAGAGCAGAGTAATAAATAACTATAAAACAAAACAAACAGTCCTTTCCAAACGGAGAGGATTGTTTTTATTTATTGTGGTATAGCGTTTTGTATGGGATTATATCATCTTTCCGTTTTAAAGATATAAGAAAATCGGTATCGCTTGATTTAGCGATACCGATAATTTTTAGGGAAGTTTTTTTTACTGATTATTTTTCAGCGTATTTGTCGTCACCGTTCCAGCTATACATAGCTCTGATGCCCTTACCTACTTCTTCAAGTTGGTGAGATGCTTCAAGCTCTCTTGTAGCCTTGAAGTGAGCCCAACCGTTGTTTGCTTCTGTGATAAACTTAGAAGCAAATGTACCGTCTTGAATTTCGTGAAGGATTTGCTTCATTTCTTTCTTAGTTTCGTCTGTTACAAGACGCTTACCTGTTTCGTAATCACCGAATTCAGCAGTGTTTGAAATTGAGTATCTCATCTTTGAGAAAC
Source organism: bacterium (assembly GCA_963661495.1). GTDB lineage: Bacteria > Bacillota > Clostridia > Oscillospirales > Acutalibacteraceae > Eubacterium_R. The sequence continues at coordinate 6,813 of CAVLCA010000028.1, read as the reverse complement.
CGCCTGAGTAAATAAGGTCAACGATAAGTTTCATTTCGTGGATACATTCAAAGTATGCGTTTCTTGGGTCGTAACCTGCTTCAACAAGTGTTTCAAAACCGGCTTTCATAAGAGCTGTAACACCGCCGCAAAGAACAGCCTGTTCACCGAAGAGGTCTGTTTCTGTTTCGCATTTGAATGTTGTTTCAAGGATAGCAGCTCTTGCACCGCCGATGCCTGCACCGTAAGCGAGTGCTGTGTCAAGGCAGTGACCTGAAGCGTCTTGATATACTGCTACGAGACAAGGAGTACCTTTGCCTTCTTTGTATTCTGATCTTACTGTGTGACCAGGAGCCTTAGGAGCAATCATAAATACATCTACATTTGCAGGTGGTACGATTTGCTTGAAGTGGATGTTAAAGCCGTGTGCAAATGCAAGTGCCTTGCCTTCTGAAAGGTTTGGAGCGATGTCGTTCTTGTAGATTGCAGCTTGCTTTTCATCAGGAGTAAGTACCATGATGATGTCAGCAGCTTTAACTGCCTCAGCAGTTGTCATAACCTTGAGACCAAGGTCTTCAACATGCTTCCATGACTTTGAACCTTCATAAAGACCAACGATAACATTAACGCCGCTTTCGTGAAGGTTGAGTGCGTGAGCGTGACCCTGTGAACCAAAGCCGATGATAGCAACTGTCTTGCCGTCAAGTACGCTCAAATTACAATCTGATTCGTAAAAAATTCTAGCTTCTGCCATTTTTATTTCCTCCGAAAAAATTAATTTTTGTTTTTTCGGTTGTCCGTCAAGTTGACCGACAACCGTTTGACTTATTTCTTAATTCACATTATATATCGTATGATGTCCTATGTCAATAGGTATTTTTAATTTTTTTATAATCCTTCCATAGCGTGCAAAATATGGAGCCTCATAGCCGTTCTTGCACCCTCTGCGTTTCTCGCTTTCAAAAAGTCCATAATCAATCTGTCGTCGTTAAGATTGTCGCGGTTTACATTTTCGTCTTTTTGCAAAACAATCACGCCGTTTTTGATAGCGTTGAAGATGATTGGCATAAACTGTTTGACAAAAGCATTGTGCGTTGCGTTTGCGATGCTTTCGTGAAATTTTTGCTCTTCATATGTCCTGTCTTCGCCCGATTTTATCTTCGCCTCGACAGCTTCACCGTATTTACAAATGATGGCTATTTCCTCATCTGTAGCCCGTTGTGCCGCATAATAAGCACAATCCGGCTCAAACATAAGTCTCATTTCAAACAGGTCATCAAGCCCACTGCTGATTTCTCCGAGGTCGTTACTTTCTATCGTTGTGTTTGATGTAACAAATGTACCTTTGCCTCGCTTGATTTCCAATATTCCGCCGAGAGTCAAAATTCTTACCGCTTCACGCAGGGTGGAACGGCTTATGCCGAGTTCCTTTGCAAAATCGTTTTCGTTCGGCAGCTTATCACCGACTGAAAAACGGTGCTCGTTTTCTATCATAGACCTGATTTTTTTTGCTGTAACATCGGATAACTTACTCGTATTAGACATCGCGTCATCTCCTTTAGTATGATGATACCACAAAATATCATACAAGTCAATATGTTGTCTGACATCATATTTTTGAAATATTTTCTTAATTGCTATTGTAAATTGTGAACAAATGTTATAGAATGTAATTAATCTTAATATATAACTGACAGAAGGTGTAATAATGAATAAAGCCGTAAAAGTAAGATATTATATTGAATCATTGTGTGTATATGATTTTAAACACGATGAAATAATTAATGCACTTTATGATTTATTGAATTCAATCGAGGACGAAACCGTTTTGACAAAGCAAAGCAGATTTTTTAATTTGCTCTCGTCACATCATTCGCTTCGTCACTATGTTTCAAAACTTATTTTGACCGACGACAATGTTTTCACAAAAGCTGCGGCGGCAGGTAGGTGTGATGAACTTGACCCGTCAATTCTTGACGGCGTAAAAGCCGACTTAGAAAAGCTTGAAGTTATTGCTTCGATTTCGGCGGAAGATATTTACAAGGCAGAAGAGGACAGTGATATTGCGGATGTCCTCAAAAGTATGCCAAAATGGAATCCAAATGGCAGAGCAATGCTTCCGCTTAAAGACAATTGGGCTGAGCATATTGAAGATTTAAAAGCGTTTCATAAAACAAACGGCTACGGAATGTTTGCAAAGTTCGTGGCGTTCACTTGGAGAAATGAGGAATTTGTTCCGATTACGGCAATTGATTCCATTCGCCTGACAGACCTTAAAAACTATGAGGTACAACGCGGCAAGGTTGTTGACAATACATTTGCATTTATTTCAGACCTTCCGGCAAACAATGTTTTGCTTTATGGCGACAGAGGTACAGGTAAAAGCTCAACCGTTCACGCAATTCTTAACGAATACCGTGACAGGGGACTTCGTATGATTGAAATCTCAAAGAGCGATATTAACGACTTGACTATGATAAGAGAAAAAATTGCCGACAGCCCAATGAAATTTATTATTTTCATTGACGATTTGAGCTTTGACAATCACGACGACTCGTTCGGTGAGCTTAAAGCGGCTCTTGAAGGCTCTCTTTCCGGCAGACAAAGTAACACGCTTATTTATGCAACATCGAACAGACGCCATCTTATCAAAGAGAATTTTTCCGACAGAGAAAACGATGTCAACCGTTCCGATACATTGCAGGAGGAGCTTTCGCTCTCCGACCGATTCGGTCTTTCAATTACATTCATCAATCCGGACAAAAAGGATTTTGAGGATATAGTTCAAAAAATTGCAACCGACAGAGGTCTTAAATCCGATATGGAAAAGATTCTTTTCAATGCCGAACAGTGGGCAAGGCGTCGAGGCGGCCGTTCACCGAGATGTGCCCGCCAGTTTATCGATTATGTTGAAAGCTGTGAAAAACGAAATATTGAATGGTAAAAGTTTGATAAATATGAATTAATTAATTGTTAAAAATATTAACCTTTTGTTTACTCAAAATACAAATTGTGAACAAAATCATTTGTTATTATGAGTGCAAAGAGAAAAGAAAGGAAAAACGATTATGGCAAATAAAATTCTTGTAGTTGATGATGATTTAAACATCTGTGAGCTTCTCAAGCTTTATCTTGAAAATGACGGATATGTGGTATTTACCGCAAACGACGGTCAGGAGGCTGTTGATATGTTCCAGAATAAGACGCCGGATTTGGTGCTTCTTGACATTATGCTTCCTAAAAAAGACGGTTGGCAGGTTTGCCGTGAAATCAGAAAAACTTCTTCCGCTCCTATTATTATGCTTACGGCTAAGGGCGAAACTTTTGATAAAGTTCTCGGTTTGGAACTCGGTGCGGATGACTATGTGGTTAAGCCTTTTGATGCAAAAGAGGTTATGGCAAGAGTAAAAGCCGTTCTTCGCAGAACAACAGGTGAAAACGAAAATGCAGAAAGCGAAAAGAAAACCGTTATTTATGACAATCTTGAAATAAACATTCAAAATTATGAGATGAAAGTTAAGGGTGTGCCGGTTGACACTCCGCCTAAAGAACTTGAACTCATATATCACTTTGCTTCAAATCCTAACAGAGTTTATACCCGTGACCAACTTCTTGACGAGGTTTGGGGATTTGATTACTACGGAGATTCAAGAACAGTAGATGTTCATGTAAAAAGACTTCGTGAAAAACTCGAGGGTGTATCGGACAAATGGTGCTTAAAAACCGTTTGGGGTGTAGGATATAAATTTGAAACAAAGGATTAAATTGAATTATGGCTTTGAAAAAAGGTAAAAGACAAAACCTGTTTACCAAATATTTTTTGATATTTGTTGCCATTTTTCTTTTTATGCTCACCGTTATGGGCACGGTGCTTATAACTATTGTTAATGCCTATTCTCTCAGTGAAAAAACAAATCTTTTAAGCGAAAACACAAAAACACTGGCGGAAACGATATCGCAGAATATGATTGTAAATAATATGAACAGCAACTATTCTGCTTACAAAGAAAGTATTTGCGAAAATCTTTCTATGGTTTCGGGATGTATTGACGCCGATGTGTTTGTGTGCGATGCCGGCGGCAGCATAATTATGTGCAAAGAGCAGACCGGATTAAGCGGATTTGCTTCGGGAGAAATGGTGTGCGACAATCATAAAAATTTTGTAATCGGCGACAAACAGCTTCAGCGTGTGTATGAGGGAGCGTCAATCGGCAAGGCAATAATAAACGGTGAATCGTATTATGTTGTCGGTACGGCAATAAAAACCTCGTTTGATGCACATAATTTAACTGATGACAATCAAATTATAGGCACGGTTTTTGCCGTTACTCCGACAGGTTCACAGGGTATTGTTGCACTTGTTATGAAGTCGTTTTTGATTATCGCAATTATCAGTCTCGGCATTGCCTGCATTGTTATTTGGCAGGTTACAAAACATATGGTAACTCCGCTTCAACAGATGAGTGCGGCGGCAAAACGGTTTGCGGTAGGCGATTTTTCATACAGAGTTAATATTAAAACAAATGACGAACTTGCAGATCTCGGCTATGCGTTTAATGATATGGCTGATGCTCTCGATAAACTCGAAAGCTCAAGGCGGTCGTTTGTTGCAAATGTTTCGCACGAGCTTAAAACGCCGATGACTTCCATTGCCGGATTTATCGACGGAATTCTTGACGGAACAATACCAAAAGAAAAGGAAGATTATTACTTAAAGATTGTATCTGATGAAGTAAGGCGTCTTTCACGGCTTGTGGTTGCGATGCTCAATATGAGCAAAATCGAGTCGGGCGACTTCCAAATGAAACCGAAGCCGTATAATCTTTCCGACCAAATTATCCACATTCTTTTGACATTTGAACAAAAGATAGAAAAGAAAAATATAGAAATCCGAGGACTTGACAACCTTGAACCTCATCATATTGTGGCAGATACGGATATGATTTATCAAGTTATTTACAACTTGTTTGATAATGCCGTTAAGTTTACAAATGACGGAGGATATATAGATATCAATGTTTCCGATATAGGTGACAATGTTCAGGTCAGCATTAAAAACAGCGGCGAAGGTATTGACGCTTCGGAACTTTCAAGAGTTTTCGAAAGATTTTATAAGGTTGACAAATCACGCTCGCTTGACGCTAAAGGTGCAGGTCTCGGACTTTATATAGTAAAAACAATGGTAGAGATGCACGGCGGCAGAATTTTTGCAAGGTCTGACAGTAAGACCGAGGCAGAGTTTGTGTTTACTCTTCCAAAATCAAAATAAAAGGAGAATCGTCATGGACGAATTTAACAACAATCAAAATAATGTAAACGGCGGAAATGATATGCCGAACGGCGAATATCATTTTGTGCCGCCGAAACAAAATCAACAGCCGAATAACAATGCTAATCAGGACGCTCAGTCAAAGCAATATACTCAGCCTGTAAATCAGGGACAGCCGTATTATCAAAATAATACACGACCGAGCAACGGCACATATTACACACCTAACAATGCCAATATGTACAATCAGCCTGTAGCTCCGGCTCCGAAACCGCCTAAGAAAAAGAATAAGGCACTTAAAACAGTCATCATCATTGCAATTGTGGTTGTTGCCGTATCAATATTCGGTATCGTTGCCGCTATGGTGGGCAATAATTCAAGCAGCTCATCAAGTGAGTCAACTACTTCACAAAGTGACTCGGAAGACAGCACAAAGGGCGGAGCATCAATCAGTGACAGTAAGAGTGATGTCGCTACCGAGGACAGCGACGGTAATTTGACAGTTGCGGGAGTTGCAAAAAAGACTATTGATTCTTGTGTTCTCATTTCGGTTTATACACAACAGAATTCTTACTATGATTTTTACAGCTTCGGTTCAAGTCAAAACAGCAGTTCCGATGAACAAACCTTGTCGGGCGAGGGTTCAGGCGTTATTATGAGCGAAAGCGGCGGAACAACATATATTATGACTGCAGCTCATGTAATTTCCGACGGTTCAACCTTTAAGGTAACAACAAATGACGGTACTGAATATGACGCAACGGTTGTCGGCTATGACAGTCAAACCGATATAGGCGTTCTTTCAATTAAGGCTTCCGGTCTCCAGGTTGCAGAGTTTGCAAACAGTGACGATATAGTTGTTGGTGAGCAGGCAGTGGTTATCGGTTGTCCGGGTGGCAGTAAGTTTATGAACAGCGTTACAACAGGTATTGTATCCGCTCTTGACAGACCTGTTTCATCATCAATCGGTTATGATAACGAGTGTATTCAAACAGATGCGGCTATCAATCCGGGTAACTCGGGCGGTGCTCTTTTCAATATGAGCGGTCAGGTTATCGGTATTAACTCATCAAAAATTGCTTCAACCGATTATGAAGGTATGGGCTTCGCCGTACCAAGCAATACCGCAGTTAAAACCGCAAACAGTCTTATTAAAAACGGTTATGTAGCAGGAAGAGCAAAGCTTGGTATAAGTTATAGCAGTATTACGAATGCATCAAATGCAAGTGCAATTCTTTCCGCTCTTGCTCAAAAGGGCTACAAGGATGCACAGGGCACGATGATTATCGGTGAGATTGATTCAGAATCCGATCTTGTAAACAAAGATGTTCAGCAATATGATATGATTGTTGCCATAAACGGAACAACAATGACTTCTACGGATGTTTTAACAAATGTTCTCAGCAAGTCCTCACCGGGCGATACGGTAACTCTTACGATTGCAAGAATTGAAAATAATCAGCTTAAAATCTTTGAAGTAAAGTGCAAGCTTATTGAAAGCAAAGGCTAAAGGCTAATAAGTTATAAAGACTGTTTCACTGTTTTTGTGAAGCAGTCTTTTAATT
>CAVLCA010000027.1:0-22456 GCA_963661495.1 bacterium | reverse complement strand
CATTCCTTTTTTGTCCTTTCTTTCATTGTAGCACACTTTCCTAAAATTACAAAAAGTGTGCAAGTTGTTTTTCTAACTTACACACTTTATTTTACATGCTCGGATTTCAGTACACATCGCAAGCATACTTTAACCTAACACAATCATACGGCATAACGCCGTCAATGTCAAGGCGTGGGAACCCATATGACAACGCTTTAGCCGAAAATTTCTTTTCAATACTCAAAACCGAGTGTATCCACAGAGTAAAACTTTCCGGATATGATGAGGCTCGCCTCATCATATCCGAATACATCAACTTCTACAACAACTACCGTATTCAAACGAAAACAAAACTGACTCCGCTTGAAAAACGAAATCAGTTTGTTGCTTAAAATTTAATTATTCTACCTTAGGCTCCTTTTTTGTACTGTCTGCACAATCTGAGGCGGTTCAAAATGTTATTCGTGGCATTTTTTAATTATAAAATTATTTTCTTGGGCGTGGAGGCGGAAGGTAGTCATCATCGCCGTACAGTTGTTTGTCGAGTTCATCTTGTTCTCGGCGGCGTTTTGCAATGCGTTCCTTATCGCGTTGAAGCCGTCTTAAAAAAGTAACGGCATAAATTAACACAAGTATTACAAAGAAAGCCAAGACTGCAATAACAATTTTATTTGTAAATATTTTTTTAAGAGCGTTGAGGATTTTTAAAAATGTTGAAAGCTCAACGGTTTTAGCTGCTACCAAATCGACGGTAACTATGGTTTTTTCACCGAAAATCACATTTGCTTTGCAAACAGGATCGCCTTTTGTAACAGGAGCGTCAAGACTTTCAGGCGGGTCAATCGGCTCAATAATTACATTTGACGGATCGAGTGTACTCGGCACAAGTGTGGTAATATCATCTTTAACTACCAGCTGAACTGTATCGGCGTCTTTGCCGTTATTAACAGGGACTTCATATGCGACATCATTTTTGCGAACAACAGTCGTATATTTGAGCGAATCAAACGCCCAGTCAAAAAGCGAAGCGGCATCGATAAAGGAGCACTTGGTTTTTATGCCGTCAAGTGTCTTTATAGGGCTGTCCATAACGATTGCAAGATAGTTATATCCGCCTTTTGACGCCTTGGTAATAACACAATAACCTGCCTGCTCCGTTGAGCCTGTTTTAATGCCCTGAGCGTATTGATAATAATATGTGATATGATATTTATCAAGCATATAATTTGTGTGAATAAAAGTCGTTTCGCCAAATTTATATTGCTGCGTACTTGAAATCTTATTAAAAATGTCACTTTGCATTGCCGCAAGGGTGATTTTTGCCATATCGGACGGAGTTGTATAATGATTTTCATCGTGCAAACCGTCGGGATTTACAAAATTAGTATCCTTACAACCGAGAGATTTGACCCATTTATTCATTTCCTCAACGAAAGAAGTGATACTTCCGCTTACAAATTCGGCAAGCACTTCGCATGCGTCACAGGCAGAATGAACCATAGTAAGATACAAAAGTTCCTCTATAGTTACTGTTTGACCGATTTTAAGACCTGCAACCTGTGCTCCGGTGCCGTAAAGGGTTTCTATTGCATTTTTTGAAACTGTTGTTGTTTGGGACAAATCCTTCACCTTATTAATCGTGACCATAGCGGTAACTATTTTAGTAAGAGAAGCCGGATATTTTCTTTTATTTGCATTTTTCTCGGCAACAACCGGATACGAATCATCATCAAGACTTATAAGCATATACGCATCGGCATAAATAGTAACATTTGGAGTATAAGTTGCTGCCTCAGCAGTAAAAGGCACGCAAAAAGCAGTGAGCGAAATTATAACAATGCTCATAAAAACAGAAAGTAGTTTTTTCATACACTTGACACCTTACAAAATAAATTATATTATAAATACATAATAACATAAATTATTTGATATTAAAAGACTAAATTTAATTTGAGGTAAACTTAAATGGTATACATCACAGGCGACACCCACGGGGATTTGAGCCTATTTAAAAATCCAAAGCTAAAGAAACTGACTGACGACGATATTCTTATAATTTGCGGAGATTTCGGCTTTTTGTGGGACGGAGGCGACAAAGAAAAAAAGGCAATAGAAACGCTTTCCAAAAAAAAATACACAATCTGTTTTGTTGACGGAGCACACGAAAACTTCGATATGCTGAATTCTTACAGACCTTACAGATTTAAAGGTGGCACGGCACACAAAATCAGCCCCAACATATTTCATTTAATGAGAGGCGAAATATTTACATTTTGCGGAAAAACCTTTTTTTGTATGGGCGGCGGCGAAAGCGATGATATAGATATGCGAAAAGAGGGAAAAAGCTGGTGGAAGGATGAAATGCCAAATGCGGAAGAAATGAAGAACGGAGCCGATAATCTAAAAGAATCCGATTTCACTGTTGACTATGTAATAACGCATGAAGCACCGGCTATGGCAAAGGATTTCATTAGACTTCACACAAATTCCACAATGAAACAAACGCCTATTAACACCTATCTTCAAGAGCTTATGAAAAATGTTGAATACAATCACTGGTTTTTCGGCTCGCTCCACATTGATTTGCAAATAAGCAAAAAAATGACAGCGGTGTTTAATGAAATAATTAAAATACGATAACGAAACGCCTTTTGGATAGAAATTCCAAAAGGCGTTATAATTTTATAATTCCGCAACTATCTGTTGAGCTGTGAGTTTGTTTGCTTCAAGGACTTCGGAGACATCGTATCTGTCGAGAAATTCCTTTTTTAAACCGAAATTGTAAACTTTCATATCACTGTTGCCGTAAAAACGGGCAATTTTTTCACCGAATCCGCCGTCAAGGATACCGTCCTCAATTGTCACAACCTTTTTATGATTTGACTTTAGGGAGTCAAGAAGTTCGGTATCGACGCCCGTAATATAGTAAGGATTGATAACGGTTGCCTTTATACCGTGCGTTTTTTCATACAATTTTGCAGCTTCAACGGCAAGAGGATAAAAAGTCCCGAGACCGATAAATGCAACCTCACTCCCCTGCTCTTTTATCTCATACTTATTAATAGCGGAGAAATCCTTTGTGCACTTTTCACCTGTTGAAATGAATTCACAACACGGGATACGGATTGCAACAGGATGTTCTCTTTGCTCAATACTCCAATCAAGCATTGCAAGATATTCTTCCTTGGTGGTAGGTGCAATATAAACAAGGTTCGGAATGTTTGACATCATAGGTATATCGTAAATACCGAGATGAGTAACATCATTCAGTCCAAATACGGAAGCGGCAAATACAACAATGGTTGCCGGATTGTTGTTAATGCACAAGTCCTGTGAAAGTTGGTCGTAAGTTCTTTGGATAAAGGTACTGTAAACGCCGTAAACAGGTTTACCGCCATTCTTTGAAATTCCAGAAAGCATTGCAACGGCAGTTTCTTCGGCAATTCCTACATCGACAAACTGCGAGCCTGCTAAATCTCTTTTGTCTTTCGTAAAGTCGAATACGACGGGCGTTGCAGAAGTAAGTGCAACAACGCTCTTATCCTTTTTCATCTTATCAAGAAGAAAATCACAGGTAAGTGTGCCGTAATCTTCACCGTCAAAGTTAAACTTTGATTTGCCTGTTTTTTCATCAAACGGCATACACCAATGCCAATCTTCCTTGTATTGCTCTGCAAGCGGAAAACCTTTACCTTTTTCGGTAACGATATGCACAACGACAGGCGTTTTACAATCCTTGACAGAGGTAAAAGCATCCGTTAATTCCTTAATGTCATTACCGTTTTTAACAAAAACATAGTCAAGTCCCATTGACTTGAAAAGGTTGCATTCCGCCTTGCCGTCGGTTTCGCGGAGAAGTTTAAGGTTCTTATAAAGGCCACCGTGATTTTCCGCAATAGACATATCGTTATCGTTAACAACTATAATCAAGTTTGATTTAAGTTCCGAAGCAAAATCAAGACCTTCAAGAGCTTCACCGCCACTGAGAGAACCGTCTCCTATGACAGCGATAATATTTTCATCTCCGCCGTTTAAATCTCTGCCTTTTGCAAGACCGCATGCAAGACTGATTGATGTTGAAGTATGCCCAACGGTAAAAAAGTCGTGCTCACTTTCCTCAGGTGAACTGTAACCGGTAATATCATCATATCGTTCAGGCTCAAGGAAACCGTATGCTCTGCCTGTAAGCATTTTATGCGGATAAGTTTGGTGAGAAACATCATAAACAATTTTGTCTTTTGGCGAATTAAAAACCTTATGAAGTGCAACGGTTGCCTCAACAATGCCGAAATTTGGTCCGCAATGTCCGCCGTGAGCGGCAAGTTTCGTATAAAGAGCCGTTCTGATTTCTTTGGCAAGCTGTACAAGCTCGCCGTCCGTCATTGTTTTTATATCTTTGGGTGAATTTACATTTTCAAGTAACATAATGCGTCCTCCTTTAAAATGCACTAAATGTAATGCATACTTTATTTTTCTTGCATTATATCACCTAAAGTTGACTTTAAGTCAAGCATTTTTTATAAAAAATTACCGCCTCATAAATGAAGCGGTAAAATAAATTATTCTTCTGTTGTTTCTTCAGCAACTTCCTCAGCAGGTTCTTCTGCTTCAGGAGCTACATCTTCAGCAGTTTCAGGCTTTTCAAGAAGTTCCTTCATTGAGAGAGAAACTCTCTTCTTATCGAAATCAATATCGATAATCTTTGCCTTAACAACATCGCCAACTTTAAGAACATCTTGCGGAGTCTTAATTCTGTCCCAAGAGATTTGGCTAATGTGGATCAAGCCGTCAACCGTAGGAAGAATGTTTGCAAACGCACCGAATGTTGCAAATGAAACAATCTTTGCATCAACAACTGAGCCTACAGGATAATCTCTCTTGAGGATTTCCCATGGGTTATCTTCAATATTCTTGAAGCCAAGTGAAATCTTCTTTGTTTCTTCGTCAAGTGACTTGATGGTAACTTCTACAACATCGCCAACATTAACGACCTCTGACGGGTGTTTAATTCTTGACCAAGAAAGCTCGGAAATATGTACCATACCGTCGATACCGCCAAGGTCAACAAACGCACCGTATGATGTGAGTGACTTAACAGTACCTGTAACCTTTTCGCCCTCTTTAAGAGTTGCCCAAAGTGCTTCTTGCTTTTCTTTTCTTTCAGCATCTGTAACAACCTTGATTGAGCCGACAGCTCTTCTGCGAGAAGGATTAATGTCAATAATCTTAAATCTTACAGTTGCATCTTTAAGAACCGAAAGTTCTTGATTACGAGGAACACCTGTAAGTGATGCAGGAACAAATACTCTTGTTCCCTTTGCTGATACAAGAACGCCGCCGCGAATAACTGCGGTAACCTGACCTTCGAGAATTTCGTCAGCCTCTTTAGCTGCTACGATGTCTTCCCAACCCTTTACAGCGTCAAACAAACGCTTTGAGAGCTTAAGAACGCCGTCTTGATCATCTGTTTTCATAATAACAAGCTGGATTTCGTCGCCTACGGAAACTACATCCTCGCACTTTGAAATATTGTCGGATGACAAATCGTCAAATGCAACAACGCCTGTTTGCTTTCTGCCAGGTACATCTACAAATACTTCTGTGTTGGTAATTCTTACAACAGTACCTGTAACTACCTTGCTGTTTTCGTTTTCCTTAAAAGATTCGTTAAGTAATTCTTCAAAGGATGCCTCACCATCAGCAGATGCTTTGACAGCAGGCTTTGTAGCCTTATCAGCGTTTTCTGCTGTCTCCACAACTTCTTCAGTTACGGCTGAAGTTGTTTCAACTTCCTTTTCTTTAATTTCTTCGGACATGGATTTGAGTACCTCCTTGATTATTACCGAGGGTGTCGACGCCCCCGCAGTTACACCAATCACATTGTAGGTGCTCAAATCAAGAGAGGAAAGCTCGTCCGCCGTTTCAATAAGAAAAGTCGGGCAATTGACCTCACCGGTATCTCGCAATTTACAAGTGTTTGATGAATGACGTCCGCCGACAACAATCATAGCGTCGGTCTTTTTGGAAAGTTCCTCCGCCTCATTCTGTCTATCGGACGTTGCATTACATATTGTATCAAATATTTTACAGTTTGTACATAGTTTTTTGAATATTTTTTTGCATTTTTTTTGCTCATTTAGCGAAAAGGTAGTTTGTGCAACACAAATCACATTATTTTTTTGTACAATTTCGTTACTTTGTATAATTTTTTCAAGCTCTTTTTCATCTTTAAAGACAAAGGAGGCACCTTTACAATAAGACTTTATGCCTAAAACCTCGGGATGATTTTTATCACCGGCTATTAAAACAACGGTATTTTCATCCTGTTTTTTAACAATATTATGTATTTTGGTGACAAACGGACATGTCGCATTGACAAATTCGATATCTTTTTTCTCAAGCTCGTCAAGAACATTCTTTTCTACTCCGTGAGTACGAACGACAACTGTATAGCCGTTCGGAGTTTCGGAAATATCATCTATTATTTTTACGCCTTTACTCTCTAAATCGGCAACAAGCTGTGCGTTATGTATGATAGGACCGAGAGTGCAAACCTTTTTGCCCTCGTTTACAAGGTCGTATACAAGATTAACGGCTCTGTCCACGCCAAAGCAAAAGCCTGCTGTTTTTGCAAGTACTATTTCTTTGCTCACTTTGTTTCAGCCTCCCAAAGTTCGGTTATTCTGTCCATAACCATACCGGCGGCATTTGAAATATCGCTTCTGCCGAAATCCTCTTTATCAAAATTCATTTCCTCGGGAGTAATAAGCTTACCGTAGGATACAGTAACTTTTTTGCCTGCTTTTATGGGGCCGTCGCAACAAATCGCAACGGGAAGTACGCTTGCGTTTGTGGCTTTTGCAATAATCGCAACACCTGCTTTTGCTTTTTGCGGTTTACCGTCCTTATCTTTAATTCTTTTACCTTCCGGGCAAATTGCCATTACATGACCTTCTTCAATTATCTTTTCGCCGTATTCGATAGCTGAAGTGTCCCCTTTACCTCTGCGAACCGGGAACGATTGCATATGAGTTAAAAACCAAGCGGCAAAAGGATTTTTAAACAGTTCTGCCTTACCCATAAAGTGAAGAGTAGGCACTTGCTTAGGTGCGGCAACGATAACCGGGTCGAGTGCACAGGTGTGATTAATTGCCAAAATATACTTTGTGCCTCTTGGCGGTATATTTTCAAGACCTTTGTATTCCGTGCGGTACACAATCTTAATCAAAGGTTTGAATACAGATTTTATAAAGTTATAGAGTTTATAATCTCTGACGGTTGAGTAATCAAATTCTTTCACTGGATTTTCTCCTTGATTGTATTTACTATCAAACTGATGGACTCGGCAAGAGTAAGTTCCGAAGTGTCTGCCATAATTGAGCTGTCGCTCGGTTTGAGCGGAGCAATTTCTCTGTGCGAATCCTGATAATCACGCTGATTAACATCTTTCAAAACATCGTCGAAGCTTACATTTTCACCTTTTTCAACAAGCTCCTTATATCTTCTTTCTGCTCTGCATTCGGGAGAAGCAAAAAGGAATATCTTTACATCCGCATTAGGAAGCACAACGGTTGCAATATCTCTACCGTCCATAATAACATTATTTGTATTTGCGATTTCTCTTTGCAAATTAAGAAGAAACGCTCTAACCTGCGGTATTGCCGAAACTTTGCTTGCCCCCATTGAAATTTCAGGCGTACGAATAAATGCCGACACATCCTCACCGTTGAGATACACAGCCTGAATGCCGTTGACATATTTGAGTTCTACCTTTGTAGAATCAAGCATATCAATTATTTTTTGCCCGTCTTCAATAGCACCGGTTTTAACGGCGTTATACGCAATTGCACGGTACAACGCACCGGTGTCCACATAAATAAAACCAAGTTCCTTGGCGGCAGCCTTTGCAATAGTACTTTTACCTGCTCCGGCAGGTCCGTCAATAGCCACATTAATCATAAATTTACCTCTCTTGAATTAAGATTAAAACAAAATATTTGCCGTAGTTTACATATTCATTCCGCACAGATAGCCTGTTGAAAAGGCAACCTGCAAATTAAATCCGCCGGTATAAGCGTCAACATCAATAACCTCCCCGGCAAAATACAGATTGTCAATAATCTTTGAGCCCATAGTCTTAGGATTAATCTCTTTTACATCAACTCCGCCCGAAGTGATAATTGCCTCGTTGATAGGTCGAAAATCGCTGATATTAACTGTGAAATTCTTTAAAAGATGTACAAGATTTTGCCTTTGGGTTTTAGTGATTTGATTTACTTTTTCAGACGGTTCAATGCCCGATAGTTTTACTATAACAGGAATTAGCTTATTTGGTAAGAGTTTTGACAAAGAATTAATAAAATCTTTATTAGTATTGTCGGTAAAGTCACGCTGTATGCGTTTATCAAGTGTTTGTTCGTCAAGTGCCGGTTTCAAGTCAATGACGATTTTATACCTATGCTCCTTTGGGTGCGTCATATGAGACGATGCGGACAAAATAACTGGTCCGCTGACACCGTAGTGTGTGAAAAGCATTTCACCGAAATCGGAATAGACTTCTTTTTCACCGTCAAAAAGCTTGATTGAAATGTTACGAAGCGACAAGCCCTGAAGCTTTGGCACAAAGCCGTTTGAAGCGACAAGAGATATGAGTGCCGGTTCAATATCGGTAACGGTGTGACCAACGCTTTCGGCAAGAATATATCCGTCACCTGTTGAACCGGTAGACTGATAACTCATTCCGCCTGTGCAAATTGCAAATGCGTCGCCGTCAACCGTTGTGCCGTCGACAAGATTAACAGATTTAACCACATTATTTTCGACATTAAACGAAGTCACTGTGCCTTGGACAAACTTAACGCCGCTTTGTTTTGCATTTTTCACAAGAGCATCAACTATATCAACCGATTTATCCGACTCGGGAAAGACACGGTTGCCACGCTCAATTTTTGTGGGAACTCCCATTTCTTCTATCAAAGCAATAGTATCATACGGCATAAAGGACGAAAATGCCGAATACATAAAGCGTTTGTTTGTAACGACATTATTAATCAAATCGTCCAAATCAAAGCAAGCGTTTGTTACATTACATCTGCCTTTGCCGGTAATCATAACCTTGCGTGCCGGACGCGAATTTTTTTCTATAACCGTGACATCCTCGCCACGCTTTGCGGCTGTTGCCGATGCAATAAGACCTGCCGCACCGCCGCCTATAATTATAATTTTTCTCATAAAGTGATTATAAATTATTCCTCTGCTTCTGTCAATCTTTCGGACAGTTCTTCCCACTCGGTATAAAGAATATCACGGTACTGCGTCTTGCGGTCAAGCTTTGCCGTAAGTTCCATAAGTTCTTCATAATCCGAGGTAGTGAGTTTTGAGTTTATCTCATCAATTTCAAGTTCTGCGTTTTCTATTTCTTCTTCAACCTTTGCAAGTCGGTTTTTCATTTTAAGGAGTTGTGAGCGACGCTCTTTTTTAAGAAGATAATCGTTAACCTTTTTTGCGGTTTCCTTTTTCTCAACAACCTCTTGCGAAGCAACTCTGTTTTTTCTGTCAATATATTCGTCATAATTGCCGAGGTATTCGTTAACCCCTGTCGGAGTAAGTTCAAGAATACGGGTGGCAAGTTTGTTGATAAAATATCTGTCGTGCGACACAATAAGCATAGTTCCCGAATAATCAAAAAGCGTATTTTCAAGTTCTTCTCTTGAAAAAGCGTCAAGGTGATTGGTTGGCTCATCAAGAAGCAAAAAGTTAAACTTACCAAGCATAAGTTTTAGAAGTGCTATTCTTGCTCTTTCACCGCCCGAGCAGTCGGACAGATTTTTGTACACTTCGTCATCCTTAAAAAGAAATGCTGCCAGTGCAGACCTTACCGAAGTTTCGCTCATTGACGGGAACGACGACCACACTTCTTCTATCGCTGTTTTGGTTAAATCGAGTTTTGCCTGAACCTGGTCAAAATATCCGGTGAAAACATTTGCGCCGAATTTAAATGTGCCGTCATCCTGAATATAATCTTTCATCAGCACTTTAAGAAGCGTTGTTTTTCCGCAGCCGTTATCACCGAGGAGAAACACTCGCTCGCCTTTTTTTACCTCAAAGTTTGCGTGTGAAAAGATGGTTTTGTCGCCAAATGATTTTTTCAAATCGGATACCGACAAAACATCCTCACCGCTCACGCATTTTGGAGTGAAATCGAAGCGAATTCGTGCAACCTTGCTGTCGGGAACGACAAGTTGAGCCTTAATTCTTTCAACAACCTTTTCCTTGCTTTCCGCGGTTTTAATATTTTTTTCTCTGTTCCACTGCCGCTGCTGTTCGATAATACCTTCAAGTCGGGCAATTTCTTTCATATCGTTTTCGTACTTTTCTTCAACCGCCTTTTGTTCTGCGGCTTTTTTTACAAGAAATTCCGAATAATTACCGATATACGAACGGCATTTTTTATTTTCTATTTCAACTGTTTTTGTGGTGATTTTATCAAGAAAATACCTGTCGTGCGACACAATAAGGCACGCACCGTTAAAATCCTTTAAAAAGCCCTCAAGCCATTCAACAGCTTTAATGTCAAGGTGGTTTGTAGGTTCGTCAAGAAGCAAAAAATCAGCTTTTGACAAGAGAAGTTTTGCGAGTATAAGTTTTGAACGCTGACCGCCCGACAGTTTTGCTGTAGGCATCGAAAAGTCGTCTTCGGAAAATCCGAGACCGATAAGTGCCGAACGGGTCATGCTTTTATAAGTAAGTCCGCCGTCACGGGTAAATACAGTATTAAGGCTGTCCTGTTCTTCGATAAGTTCCGTTTGATTGCCCTCACCTTTTGTGAGAAGTTCTGTAATTTCTTCAAGTCTTTTCTCAATAACCATCAGGTCATCAAATACAGATACAAGTTCGTCCCACACGGTTTTGTTTTCACTGCAGGTATGCTGTTCCATATATCCGAGGTGTGAGTTTTTCGATATAAAGCACGCACCGTCATCGGGTGTATATTCACCTGTTATAATCTTAAAAAGAGAGGTTTTGCCTGCACCGTTACAGCCTATAAGCCCAACCTTTTCCTTTTCTTTAATATCAAAAGAAACATTGCTGAAAAGAGTGTTTTCGCCAAAAGACAATGTTAAATTTTGAACATCTAAAACTGCCATAATAACTCCATTATAAAAAAGATATTTACTATTTTACAACAAAACGGCTTGAATGTGAAGTCCGAATTTGATATTATATTAAATATATTTATATATAAAGAGGTAT
This sequence comes from bacterium, assembly GCA_963661495.1. GTDB lineage: Bacteria > Bacillota > Clostridia > Oscillospirales > Acutalibacteraceae > Eubacterium_R. The sequence continues at coordinate 11,221 of CAVLCA010000027.1, read as the reverse complement.
AACTATGGAAATATTAAAATTAAATCCTGTTTTCAAGGACTATATTTGGGGTGGCAACAGGCTTCACGACGATTACGGTTTTGATACAGGTTTTGACAAAACGGCAGAGGGTTGGATGCTTGCATGCCATAAAGACGGTATGAATACCGTAGACGGCGGCAAATATGACGGTCGAGAACTTCAATCTGTTCTTGATGAAGAGGGACTTATTAATGTTCTCGGTAAAAATGCCGAAAAATACCCGTACTTCCCTATTCTTATAAAGCTAATTGACGCATATGACAATCTTTCAATTCAGGTTCATCCGGACGACAAGTACGCAAAAGAGGTTGAAAACGAATTCGGCAAAACCGAGATGTGGTATGTTCTTGACGCTCTTGAGGGTGCAACGCTCATTTACGGATTCAAAAATGAAATTACAAAGGAAGAATTTCAAGAGGCTATTGAAGAGAACACGCTTCTTGACAAGCTTAATGTTGTCAATGTAAAAAAAGGTGACACATTTTTTATTGAGGCGGGCACAGTACACGCTATCGGTAAAGGTGCAATGATTGCGGAAATTCAGCAAAATTCGAACTGCACATACAGAGTTTACGACTACGGCAGAGTCGGTGCTGACGGCAAGCCGAGAGAACTTCACATTAAAAAAGCCGTTGATGTTTCAAAAACAGTTCCGCCTACTCACGACATCAAGCCTATGGGCGAAACCGAACACAAAGACGGATATGACGAACAGCTCATCACAAAATGCGATTTGTTCAATGTTGAGCGATTTGAAATTAAGGACAATGCCGAATTTGAAACGGACGGCAATTCGTTTATGCACATTTTGGTAATAGAGGGCAATGGCACAATCGACGACAAAAATGCAAAGAAAGGCGACAGTTTCCTTGTCCCTGCAAATCACGAAAAATTTGAAATAAGCGGCAAAATTGAATTTTTGGCAACCACAATTTAACATAATTTTACGCGAGAATAACAAAACTCCTTTTGGGCAATACTAATTCCAAAAGGAGTTGTTTTTATGAAGATAATTGACAGAATAGCATTAATCCTGACAATCATAGGTGGCATAAATTGGGGACTTATCGGCATATTTAAGTTTGACCTTGTGGCTTGGATATTCGGCGGTCAAACGGCAATTATGTCGAGAATTATTTATACCCTTGTTTGCCTTGCGGCAATCTGGTGCATAAGCCTTATGTTCCGCAACACATCAATGCTTGAGGATTAACAAAATACCCTATGGCGAAGCAAATTCACCATAGGATTAATTTTTATTTTGTTTTTATAGACTTTTTTGATGACCATTTACCGTAATAAGTTTTATTTGAGCCATTAATATTGACTGTTTTATATGTACGGATACGAACATAATAATTCTTTTTTGATTTTAAATTTTTGATTGTTTTTGATAAAGAATTGCTTGAAAATTTAACTGTTTTTGCAGACTTCATATTTTTATTTGTGCTGTATTGGAGTTGATAACCAGATACATTGGAGCACTTTGACCAGTTAACTTTAATTGATTTGTTTTTTGCGGATATTCTTGAAATAGAAGTATTACTAAAATACGGAGTATAAGAAATTCTATAATCAAAACTAAAAGGTTCTGAAAAATTCTTAAACGCTATATAATAGTTTCCGGCAGGCATATCAAATTCCTAAACATCCCAATTATATCCACCTGCAGATGATGTACCATAATCACAATTAATTCTTTTACCATATCCTCCACCGCTTGATCTGGCGAACTCATTATCCATATTGTTTGATTTAAAAATATCAAATGAAGGGACATAACCACCTTCTCTCTGAGTTCTGATACTTACTTTTCCTCGAGCCGGAACATTTATTAAACAAGCATGATAATTATAATCATCATACTCAACGTCCAAATATTCATTATACCAAGTATCATAATCTACATTTTGAGCACTTGAAGCCCAACCGGCAGCATATACAGATAAATTGCAAACTGCAAATGATGATATGCACATTATTGTTGCCATAAGCATGCTTAATAATTTTTTTGTCTTTTTCATAAAATCTCTCCTTTGTTTTATAACCAAACGGTTATATTTTGACTAAAGTATATCACAATAATGCTATGATGTCAATAACCAAACAGTTATAAAGCGAGGTGGATTGAGTGGCATTATATCGAAGAATAAGAGATTTGCGTGAAGATAACGATAAAACCCAAAAAGAACTTGCGGAATATCTCGGAATGAAACAGCCGCAATATTATAGGTATGAGAACGGTCAACGGGACATTCCGACAGATATTCTAATTAAGCTTTCACAATTTTATAAAGTAAGTGTTGACTATATACTCGGACTTACGGACGAAAAATAAGCCCTATGGTGAAAACGATGTTCATCATAGGGTATTTTTATAATAATTCAATTAAATTAAAGAAGACCGTCCCAGGTGTCTACTTCTTTGGCTTTCATTTCTTCCTCATCAAACCAATGCTGAGTTACCGACTTGCTTTCTGTAAAGAAGCGATAAGCGTCCTTACCGAGGCAGTGAAGGTCGCCGAAGAATGACTGTTTGTGACCGCTGAACGGAATGAATCCTACCGGTACAGGGATACCGACATTGATACCTACCTGACCGCCGTCTGTATATCTTGCAAACTGACGGGCATAGTAACCGCTCTGAGTATAGATAACGGAGCCGTTTGCATACGGATTATTATTCATAAGTTCAAGACCTTCTTCAAAAGTCTTAACTCTCTTAATACAAAGAACAGGACCGAACACCTCGTCACGACCGATTGTCATATCCTCAGTAACATTATCGAATACTGTAGGACCTACAAAGTAGCCGTTTTTACATTCAGCCGGAAGTTCCGGATTTCTGCCGTCAACAACAAGAGTGGCGCCCTCGTTAACGCCCTTTTCGATATCTGCAAGGACTTCCTTATAATGCTTTTCATAGGTAATAGGACCGAGGCGAGTGCTCTTATCCCACGCAAGACCGCAATTAACTGCCGCGATTTGCTTTTTAAGTTCTGCAACGAATTTATCGGCAATGCTATCTTGAACAACACAGCAAGAGAGAGCCATACATCTTTGACCGCCGCAACCGAATGCGGAATTGATAACGCCGGCAACAGTTCTTTCAAGAGCACAGTCCTCGAGAACAAGAGCGTGATTCTTTGCCTGGCAGAGAGCCTGGCATCTTTTGCCCGATGCGGCAGCTCTTTGATAAATCTTAAGACCCACAGGAGTTGAGCCTACAAATGTAACGCCCTTTACATCCGGATGGTCAAGAATTGTATTAATTTCGTTTCTTGAACAGGTTACGATATTTACAACGCCCTTTGGAATACCTGCTTCAACATAAAGCTCAGCGATACGCATAGCGGTTCTCGGAGTGAGAGATGCGGCTTTAAGAACAATTGTGTTACCGCATGCAACACAAACAGGAACCATCCAGCCGAACGGAATCATAGCCGGGAAGTTAACAGGAACAATACCTGCGAAAACACCGATTGCCTCACGGTACTTAACAGTATCAAAACCTGTTGACGCATCCATAAGGCTTTCGCCCATCATAAGTGACGGAGCCTGAGTTGCAAGTTCCGTACCCTCAATTGCTTTGCCGACGTCGCCTGCCGCTTCAGCCCAAGTTTTACCGTTTTCTTCACAAACAAGCATTGTAAGCTCGTCGAGATGTTCATTAAGAAGTTCACGAACTTTATAAAGAACAGCGGCTCTTTTGCGCGCCGGAGTGTTTTTCCACGCAGGAAAAGCTGCCTTTGCGGCTTCGATTGCCTCAAGCACCTCATCATTGGTACAGCAAGGAGCCTGACCGGTAACATCACCTGTTGACGGATTGTGCAAATCGTACCATATTTCCGCCTTTGAGTCCTTAAACTCATTGTTAACAAAATACTTTAATTTTTCCATATAATTAACCCCTTTTAGAAATAAGTATTTACAATTCTATAATAACAATTTCATATTACAATGTCAAAGAAATAATCAAACTTCGTGAACCTTAAGCATATTAGTTGTGCCGGAAATGCCAAGCGGAATACCTGCTGTAATAACGGCAAGGTCGCCCTGTTTGAGAACACCGGCATTTTTTGAAACCTCGACCGCATGATTGAAAAGTTCATCGGTATTATTTTTAACCTCACACATAACAGGCAAAACACCCCACGAAAGTACAAGTTGACGGTACACTCTTTCATCGGTTGTTGCACCGACGATTTGAGTAAACGGTCTAAAGCGTGAAATCATACGCGCCGTTGTGCCGCTTTTGGTAACTGTTACGATAGCTACAGCATTAAGGTCGTGAGCCGTAGTAACTGTTGCGTGAGAGATAGCGGTTGTAATGTCTTCATTTGACGGACGCAGATTAAAACGCAATTTATAGTTTATATCCGCCTCTGTTGTGAGAGCAATTTTGTCCATAATCTTTACGGCTTCAATCGGGTGCTTGCCGACTGCCGACTCACCCGAAAGCATAATTGCCGAAGTTCCGTCATAAACAGCGTTAGCTACATCGGTGATTTCCGCTCTTGTCGGTCTTGGATTTTCAATCATCGACTCGAGCATTTGTGTTGCCGTAACAACGATTTTTCCGGCTTCATACACCTTTTCTATAATTTTCTTTTGAATTGACGGAATTTGCTCAAACGGAACCTCAACACCAAGGTCACCGCGGGCAACCATTATACCGTCGGCAACTTCGATAATTTCGTCAATATTATCAAGTCCTTGACGGTTTTCAATCTTTGCAATGATTTTCGGAGTTTTCCAACCGATAGCTTCAAGATAGTTACGCATAATTGTAACATCCGTTGCACTTCTGCAAAACGATGCGGCAATAAAATCGAAATCCATTTTTTTACCGAAATTCAAATCGTTCATATCTTTTTGAGAAAGATACGGCATATTAAGCTTAACATCTGGAACATTTACACCCTTATGATTTGAAAGAAGACCGCCGTCAACAACGGTGCAATAAATATCCTTGCCCATAACTTTATTGACGGTCATAGAAATAAGTCCGTCATTGATAAGAATAGTTGTGCCGGGATGAACATCCTTTGGCAATCCATCGTAATTTATAAAACTTTTTTCATTTGTTCCCATACATTCTTCGGTTGTAAGAACAAAGCTGTCACCCGAATGAATTTCAACACCTTCCGGGTTTTCAAAATCACCGAGTCTGATTTCCGGACCCTTTGTATCAAGCAATGTTGCAACAGGCAATCCGAGTTCATCACGAAGTGCCACAACCTCTTTGAATCTTTCCTCGTGTGTTTCGTACTCACCGTGGCTGAAATTAAAGCGTGCTACATTCATACCGCTTAAAATCATTTTACGAAGTACATTTGAATCATCCGTTGCCGGACCGATAGTGCAAATAATTTTTGTTTTTCTCATAATAATACCTCTTTGCCGCAAAAAAATAAAATTCAAAATCTATTTTAGCACAATCAAAATAAAATGCAAGACATTAATATTAATAATTTTTATAGTCAAGACCTATTTCCTTAAACACGGTTTTTCCCTGCTCTATTTCTTCAGGGGAAATATCATTGATAACATTAACTTCGCTTTTGATTTTTTCAATTTTTTTCTTGGATGCGAAAATCAAAAGGACAACTCTTGCAAGCCATAAAAACGGCAGTAGAAACGGCAACTTCCGCTTGATATTAAATCTTGCATAAAGTTCTTCGTTTGAAGGAAAAATTCTGTCTTTAAAATATTTTTTCTTATCGGCCTGACCGTAAGTAACTTCATTTTTCATCATATTGAGAATTTCATTATTTCGATGAAATCCGTATTCGTTGTTGTCAAGAATATACCTTTGAACATTTTGCGTTGTGCCGTCATCTTCTCTTTCGCCAAACCATATATCGGCGATTTTTACAAGAGCGGTATTAAACTCATTAAGTCCTGCCGCAAGGAGGCGTGAATTCATTTCAAACTGTTCTTCTTTTGAAAGTTGATGCCACAAAGTATATATATCGGTAATATTTTTTACACCTATTCCTTTTGAAAACATATTTTTTACAAAATGGCCGATATTAAAATAATATAAATCAAAAAGGGTCATTTTGTACAAGCCTTTTGTATCGGTTTGTAAAAGAGAATTCCAATCAACGATAAAATCCTCATAATGAACATGATTTGGGTGCATAAATTCAAAATGGACTTCAACATAAATATCTTTGTTATCGGATTTTTTATATCCGTCCACCTGACCGTCATCAAGAATATCAGCTTCGTAACCGTTACCGAGCATAATATGCTTGACGATGTCGCGTTGAACCTTTGAGCCGTCGGTTTTGACCATAAAATCAATATCGCCCATTGCTCTCATATCCGGTTCGGGATAAAACGAACGAATTTGACTGCCTTTAAGCGGACAAACATCAAAGCCACGAGATGTAAAAATGTGAGTAAGCCGTTCAATTTCCATTTCCTGATAAGCCGTTTGACGAAGAAGCACTCCGTAATCGGAATACCAGTGTGACAAAAGCTCGGTTGACGGCTTGTTATTCAGTTTTTCAATACTGTACCACAAAAGATTGGGAACAGAGTGTCTGCGTGCAATCAAATACACATTTTCAAACACAACCTCGGGCGGTTTTTCCTTTGGTTGTGAGCCGTTCAAAGCACATTTTGCAAGGTGCAGAAAATAGCCGTAATCTGTGTTAATGTCAAACATAACTAATCCTTAATTTCTTTTTCTAATTTTTTCATAAGTTCATCATGATGTTTTGCACCCTCAACACGCACAATGCGTGACGGAATAAAGCAAAACAGCAAAACAACGGCACAACCGAGAAACAGTTCCATCGGATAAACTATGTTCTCGCTTGCAACACCTCTGTTGGCAAAATTAATAATAACTTGTGCAACAACCGGGCCGATAATCATAGGCACCAAAACATACATAACAATACGGCAACCTTGGAATAGACCCTCTTTTCCCTCGGGAATATAATCTCTGTACGAAGCGGTAAAAAGCCCTGCCATAACAAGATTTACACCGATAACAAGAGTGCCTCCGATAATAAGAACGATTATCTCTGCCGTTTCGTTCTTTTCAACAAAAAACTTGGCACTCCATATAATCACACAGCCGATAATGCCTGTTACGATTGTCGGATAATAGAAATTTTGTTTGCCTTTTTTATCCATAGCGACACCTACAAGCACCGAACCTACTGCCGCAAGCACCATAATTATGCCCACAGGGATAATATAATTTTTAATTTTAAGCGTGCCCTCAACGATATTGAAAAGATAATTAATATAAACCTGATAGCCGATAGACGCAATCATATAGCCCGAAAAGTAATATAGAAGTCCATGTTCTTGCACTCAATGCACCGACATTTTTTGTTTTATTTAACATAACAAACGCCTCTTTTTGTAATCACATCAAGAAAAAAATCAACCGTTTTCACTTTTCAAAACATCAAAAATGTTATCAATATTATCAATTTGATAATCAACATTATATCCGTCTTTAAGCGGCGAATGATGAGGATTGAACCAACAGGTTTTGAATCCCATATTATTACCGCCTTTAATATCAGAAGTAAGCGAATCGCCGACAATCAATATTTCGTCATTATTTGCCTTCGGAATACTTTTCAAAACAACTTCAAAAAAATTCTTTGACGGTTTTGGATAACCTACATCCTCGGATATAAAAACCCCGTTTAAAATTTTGTCAATTCCCGACACGGCAAGCTTTTTCTTTTGAACGGCTTTTGCACCGTTGGTAACCGCATATTGATAATGGGTTTTTGAAAGCGTTTTAATCACATTTTCCGCATTGCCCATAAATTCAACAATGTCCGGAAGCGACGATTCAAAAAAATCACAAAATTCTTTGGCGTCAACACTGTTATATCCGTTAATGCCCAAAAACTCCTCAAACCTGCCGACAAGAACCTGTTCCTTTGTAAGTTCTCCCGTTTCAAGTCTGTTCCAATATTTTTGATTGATTGCCGAATACTCGGAAGCTTTACCGTCCGAACATTCACCCAATCCGAAGTGCAAAAATGTTTTTTTTAGAGCCTTGCTTTCGCCTTTCAAAAAATCCAAAAGCGTGGCGTCTATATCCCACAAAATAATTTTTATCATAATTCTATATCAAGCTCCACAGGGCAATGGTCACTGCCCATAATTTCTGTATGAATTTTAGCGTCTTTCAACTTATCGTTAAGCGAATTTGATGTGATGAAGTAGTCAATTCTCCATCCGGCATTTTTTTCTCTTGCTTTGAAGCGATAAGACCACCACGAATAAATACCCTCTTTGTCAGGATAGAAATAACGAAATGTATCGGTAAATCCGCTGTCAAGAAGTGCGGTCATTTTGTTTCTTTCTTCATCCGTAAAGCCTGCGTTTTTATGATTTGTTTTTGGATTTTTAAGGTCAATCTCATTATGAGCAACATTGAGGTCACCGCAAAACACAACCGGTTTTTTCTCATTAAGCTTCAGCAAATATTCTCTGAAATCGTCCTCCCACACCATACGGTAATCAAGACGAAGAAGTTCCTGCTTTGAATTCGGTGTATATACCGTTGCAAAATAGAAATTGTCAAATTCAAGGGTAATAAGTCTGCCCTCTTTGTCGTGCTCATCTATACCCAGACCGTAAGTTACGCCAAGGGGTTCTTTTTTTGTAAAAACAGCAGTGCCGGAATAGCCTTTTTTCTCGGCGTAGTTCCAATATGCGTAATAGCCTTCGGGAGCAAAATCGATTTGACCCTCCTGAAGTTTAGTTTCCTGCACGCAAAAAATATCGGCGTCGATATCGTTGAAAAAGTCCTTAAAACCTTTTGTTACACAGGCACGAAGACCGTTTACATTCCAAGATACAAATTTCATAATTTACCTCACATCAAATTACTTCAATCTAATTATACAATAGACCAAAAGCTAATGCAAATATATTCTTTAATAATTACAATTTATATGCTATAATATTTTCGGTGATTAAATGAAAGAAACATTAAGCGGTTTACTGTCAACCGTCGCAACAGTGTACACAATTTGGTATATGCACTTCGGGATACCTTATAAAAACTCCGGAGCACTGTCAAAAATAGGACTTGAACATCACGCTTTATTTGCAATTTGGGGAGTATTGACATTTTCGGCACTTGCGTTTGCGATAACTCTTGCGTATAAAAAACACCTTAAAACAAAAATATACATCCTGTTTCTCTCAATATCGGGTATCGGTATGCTTTTAACTCTGACGAATGATTTTGATTTTGACAAAAAGGCAGAGTATTTTCTGCACTGCGGCGGTTCACTTACATTTTCGGCAGTAACAGGAATAACGATATTTTTACTGTTTTTACTGAGTTATAAGAAAAACTTAATGTTTAAAATTTTTACATACATATCGGCGGTTGTACTCGTTTCAGACTTAATCTGCCTGCTGATATTTAAAGAAACGGGGCTGATTGAAGCATTGCCGATATTTGCGGGATATTTGCTGCTTGGCATTGTTAATTTTAGGAGAAATAAAATTGAGCTTACACAATAAACTGAAAAAAATAGACACCTACCCTTTTCATATGCCGGGACATAAAAGAAATGCAAAATTCGGTATTACGGGCAGTGAAATCGACATAACGGAAATTGACGGATACGACAACCTGCATTCTCCGAACGGAGTAATAAAAAATACGGAAAACAAACTAAAAAGCATATACAAAAGTAAGCGTTCGTTTATATCCGTTAACGGTTCAAGCGGAGGCATACTTGCATCGATTTTTGCGATATGCAACGAAGGTGATACGATAATTGTTGCAAGAAACTGCCACAAAAGCGTTTACAATGCCTGTTTGCTTTTAAAACTGAAAATAATTTTTATTGAACCGTTGTACGACCGCACAAACGGTTACTACACAAGGCTTGAGCAAAGCACAGTTGACAGAGCTGTTAATCAAAATCCAAATGCAAAAGCAATCATTATCACATCACCTACATACGAGGGTTTTGTGTCTGACATCAATTGTGATATACCGCTTATCATTGATGCGGCTCACGGTGCACATTTCGGTATGCCGTATTTTCCGAAATATTCAAGCGGTGACATTGTTATATCATCACTCCATAAAACTCTGCCGTCGCTCACGCAAACGGCTGCGGTTAATGTATACAATGAAAGATACACAAGCAAAGTTAAGCGATATATGGATATTTTTCAGACAACTTCACCGAGCTATGTATTGATGAACAGCATTGACATTTGCTGTGAATATGTGCAAGAGCACAGAAATGAATTCGGCATTTTTTACGAAAAGCTATGCGATTTAAGACTTGTTGAAACGGAAAATCTGAAAATTCAATACAATGACGATATATCAAAAATAGTTTTGTCCTGTGCCGATACAAATATCAATGCAACTGAAGTCGCAAACATTTTGAGGATCGAATTCAAAATCGAGCCGGAGGCTGTATCGCAAAATTATGTTTTGCTTATGGCGACAATCGGTGACACGGACGAGGGGTTAGAACTACTCAAAAAAGCCATTGCTGAAATCGACGCGGGGCTTGAATATTCACCGGCGAAACCAATAACAAAGCCGCCAATTCAAAATCAAATCGTTTTATCGATTGATGACGAGGGCGAACTTTGTGACATTAATAAATCTGTAGGAAGAGTGGCAAACGAATTTATATATGCATATCCGCCCGATATTCCGATAATTTCACCGAATGAAACTATAACAGATGAAGTAATTGAATATGTAAAAGGTGCAATAAACGACGGAGTGAACATTATATCCGACAGCGGTGAACTTCCCAATAAAATATTGACAAAAGTGGGTTTATAAACTATAATAAGCCTGTAATAAATATTTATGAGGTGTTCTTATGAAGAGAATTAATACTTTAAGTTCAAGAAATCTTTGCGAATCAGCTAAGAAGGGCGGTTGCGGTGAATGTCAGACATCTTGCCAATCAGCATCAAAAACTTCTTGCTCGGTAGCAAACCAACAATGTGAGCAACTTAAGAAGTAATTACAACGGACTTACGGTAGCCACGGCTACCGTTTTTCTATGTTAAAGGAAAATAGTGTGAAAAATTACACTATTCCAATTATATTGCCCTCAAAATTTGCCTGTGGCATAATTTTGAGATGGCTAAATTCCCACTATACGCCTTGTCCGGCTACAGAGAGGCGTGTGGATGATTTTTAATGGACTAT
>CAVLCA010000026.1:22693-25186 GCA_963661495.1 bacterium | reverse complement strand
TAATCTTGAATTTATAACTTTTCAAAAAACTTACACACTTTTATTGACAAAGCCGCAAAACCAAATGAATCAAAGTAATAAACATTTAGCAAAACTTCTTTATGTTATGAATACAATGGAGATAAAACATTATGGAAAATTCTAAACAACTATCAAACAATATTTCTTTAGACGATATTATTACAACATCAATAAAAATTCCGGGTGTAAAAGTCAACAGAGACAAATTTTTGGCCGAACAATTCGCAGGAACGGGTGCAAATGTTCAAGATATAATTAACTTAGGACCAGTCGATGCAGGAATATCAAGGGAGGATATTTCCAATACAGCAAATAAGCTAATAATAAAAAGAACAAGTCAATCATCAGTCGCTTCATTTGTTGCCGGTATTCCGGGCGGTCTTGCAATGGCAGCCACAATTCCGGCAGATGTACTGCAATTTTTTGGAATGGCACTCCGCTTAGCACAAGAATTGTCATATTTATATGGTGGCGGAGATTTATGGGTTGACGGGCAAATTGATGACGAAAAGGTTAAATCCCAACTTATTATGTATTGCGGTGTAATGTTCGGTGTGTCCGGTGCTGTTTCCGGAGTTAGAGTTTTATCAACTCAAATTGCAAAAACCACATTAAAGAAATTACCGCAAAAAGCTTTAACAAAAACATTTTGGTATCCTATGATTAAACAAATAGGCAAAGCTCTAAGTATAAAAGTAACCAAAGCTACTGTCGCCCAAGGTGTCTCAAAAGCAATACCTGTCATTGGCGGTGTTATCTCAGGAGGATTAAATTTTGCTTCAATGATGCCTATGGCTAAAAGATTAAGTGCAGCGTTAGACAAAGCAACATTTGATTATAACGAAGATGAGTATGAAACCGATTTAGATATTATTGACAAAATGGCAAGCGGAGAAGTAATTCTTGAAAACGAATCAGATAAAAAAGAGGAAATAAAGCAAAAACTTTACGATACCTTAAACGATGCCAAAAAAGGTGTATCAGGCATAATTGGCAAATTCAACAAAACACCTGATTCTATTCAAAAGACAGACCCGATTGAAGATATCAAGAAATTTAAAGAATTGCTCGATATCGGTGTAATAACTCAAGAAGAATTTGATAAAAAGAAAAAAGAATTGTTAAATTTATAAAATCACAAAGAATCTTGTTAATTCAAAGATGTTGGAGAAACCAAATCTCACGCCTTTTTAATTGTGCATCATAATTTGCATCAATTATCAAGAATTTTCAAAAGTTATTTGCACCTATGACTTGGTATGAAAAATCATTATATAATCACTTGTCAAAAATATTATAACTAAATTCATAAAAATGAGCCATGAGGTACCTGAACTGCCCCCAATTGTGCTGAGAAGAAAATGTTGTATATAAATCCCACTGTTGTAGATTAGTTCTCATAATAATCACCATAGCTTTTCAGGCAACAAATAGTTCATTAAAAATCACCTGATTGACCTGTGTTGTCTGAACAGGCGTAAATGGTGATTTCAGCCATTTCAAAATTATGTCGCAAGCAAATTTTGAAGGGTTCGTTTGCGATCGCTCGCAGTGCGAGATTAAGGAAGCAATAAGAACTGACAGCGATCAAAATATAAGAGCACATTTATGTGCGACAGTAAATTTTGGGTACCGCAACTGATATATAATTTGTTAGTGTGATTTTTCACACTATACCTCCGTGTTTAGAAATTCCTAATTTTTTTATCTGTATGGATGGTGTTTCTGGGCTTGAAGAGGGTGCGAAAGCAATATTCAAAGATGTATTGCCATAATTAAGACCTCCCATGGTAGTTTTAATTCTACCATAGGAGGTCTCTTTTTCTATTGTCCATTTTTCACGGACTTGTTCAGTTCACGCTCTGTTGCTTTATTAGATGCTTTGAGTGCGATCATATCGACTTTCTTTTTCTGACAATAGCAGCAACAAGAGTTATGATATTCCAGAGCAGTGATGCACCGGAAACGGATACGGCTGCGGTAGCAAGTGGTCTTGACACACTGACTCTGTCGCTGATTGCTGCAATGTTACCTGCTTCAAGCGTTGTGTTATCTGTCAGTGTCAGAATTAGATTGCCGTCGTCGTCAATACGGCAGCCTTTGATTCCGATGCCGTCTTTTCCGTCAGCACCGTCTTTTCCGTCTGTGCCGACGATCTTGCCCAGGTTGGTAACAACTCCGTCGGTAAAGGTAATGATAAGATTGCCGTCTGCGTCAATCTGTGCCGACTTAATTCCGGTTCCGCTCAAGCCGTTTGTTCCGTCTTGACCGTTCTCGCCTGCATCGCCCTTATCACCTTTATCGCCTTTGACTCCGGTAACTTTTCCGAGATTGTGTACGGTACCGTCGGTTAAGGTAATAATGAGATTGCCGTTTTCATCTACAACAGACTCCTTAACACCGACTCCGTCAGCACCGTTATTTCCTGAGTCGCCTTTGTCGCCTTTATCACCTTGGTTGCCTTTATCTCCG
>CAVLCA010000026.1:0-22474 GCA_963661495.1 bacterium | reverse complement strand
ACGGATTTTACTCCCACGCCGGTGTCGCCCTTATCACCTTTGTCGCCTTGGTCACCTTTGACATCGGCTACAATAACGGTAATGAGCATATCGCCGTCCACCGTAAAGGTTACTTCGGTCTTATTGATTTCAGAAAGTAATTCTCCGCCGATGTACCAGCCCTTGAGAATATAAGTCGGGTCAAGCGTTGCGGTCGCTGTAAGCACAGTTCCTTCACGCACCTTGCCGCCGCTGGCGATTTTTTCACTGCCGTTTTTTACAGAGAGAATACATCCGTCCAAGTTTGTTGGAAATGTGACCGTATATTCCGGTATTTCTTCAATTTCTATTGAAATATTTGCAGAATTTTTGATAGCGCCTGTTTTATAAGTGTAGCTACCGTCGCCGTTATCTGTCCATGAAGCTAAATCTGCAAGTCGGTAATTTTCTTTTGGCGTAACAGTGAATGTAAGTTCATCACCGTAGTGAACCGTTTTTCCGCTTTCAAAATCTTCATCTCCGTTTTTAACAACGATGTCAGCGTATTTCGGGCTGTCAAATGTAATCGCGTATTCTTCAATTTCTGTAAAATACACCTGAATATCTGTTTCGGTATCGACAACAATTTCGTAATCGTATCGATTGTACAACATATCATCGGTATTTACGGTTTCGGTCTTACCGCCGTATGTTATCACAATTTTTTTCACTCGGTAATTTTCTGCCGCCTGTGCGGTAAGAGCGATTTTTGTGCCGACCGGAACGCCTGTGCCGGATTGATAGCCCTGCTTCGTTGCCACTGCGCCTGTTTGTTCGCCGCTTGCGACAGAATAGGTCAAACCCACACGCACGGGTACATCAAATTCCACGCCGATTACGGTATCGTTTGTAATTGTCATTGTGAAACTGCTGCCGTTTTGTCCTGTGGCATCGTCCGTCCATTCGCGGAACTTGCATCCTGCATCCGCCTTGGCAGTGAATGTCAATTTGGAATTTGCGGGAACATATACGCTGTTATTTTCATTCAGGGTGACAATGTCACCGTTTGCATCGGTAATCTCTACCGTGCCACCCTCTGACGGAATGTTGACCTTTATAAGTCTGCCGATTTCCGAAAGGCTGACAAACTCTGCCTCAACGGTATATTTATCGGAAGCAAGTCCCAGCGTATAAGTGTTTGAGTTTGCAGCGTCAATAATTTTGCTACTTCCGTTGGTATCTGTGATTTTCCATGATTTCAGTCCGTACCCCTTGCCGGGTGTGGCAGTAAACGTTACATCATCGGTAACCGTACCTCCGGGAGCGTTAAGCGGAACATCGCCCACCGCCGCACTGACAGTACCGATCACCGCACCGTCCGCTGTATATGTATCGGTAAATGTAATCTGTGCGGAACTTATGGCTCGTTTGGTTGTAACGCTCATATTCGCTTCACCGTTCAAAGTAAAAGCACATTCGATTGTTCCGTCGTCTTCAGGCGTAAATACCATTGTCTCTCCGCCGTTGTCAAGGGTCAGGGATACAAGTTCGTACTGTCCGCTCTTAGGAGCAACCTTTACCTTAATTACCTCGCTCTCGCTGATTTCATCGCCCGATTTTATCTCAACATTACCGAGATGCCGCACTTTAATATCAGCGGCCTTTGCGTTATCAATCGAGTAGTTCACTTTGTAATCTCTCTTTGCCGTGGTAACCTCGGCAAGATTCGACCATGCGCTTTCTTTTTCTTTGCCGTCAACTTTGCAAACAGAGGTGATTACAAAACTAAAATCGGTATTTGTTTTTAGATTTTCAATATCATATGAGGTAATATCGGCAGAAAGCAAATCGGAAATTTTCGTGTATTCACCGTCTTCCGCTTTATATACATAATATCCGTCTACATCAGGCCAACCCGGTGTTTTGTCAGGCTGCGACCAGCTAAGACGCACCGCATCATCTGCGATTAACTCTGCCTCAAGGTTATCTACTGCCGGGGCAGGAGTGTTGATGTTTGAAAGGCTGTAGCCGATAAAGACGGTCTTATTACCTTCTTCGCCGTATAGATGACGGAACCACTGTCCCAGCGTCCAGTCAAAGGCATACTGTGTGTAAATGCTTGCCGGGATTCCTTCCTCGGCGAGTGCCGGACCGTCAATGTCGTTAACTGCACCTATACACCCCTGTGATGAAGTTTTAGTAGTTGAAACACCCGAGCCGTTACTGTAACTCAAACTGGTTTCAAAGCCTACATCGTGCGAGAACAGAATACCGTCTCCCGCCACTCCGAAACTGATGGAGAAGTTGAAGTAGAATCCGTGAGAAATATCTTCAGAAACGGATTTGATGTTACTCTTGGAATAGGAAACTTCATTTAATCCACCGGCATAACCAAGGCGAATTGTATTCTGGCTGAGTTGCTCTGCACCGAGCGAATCGTATGCACTCCAGCCTAATTGGTTGTACATATAAGGATTGCCCTCGTTACCGTCTAACCAGTTTTCTGCCTTATCGATTTTTTCAAGGCGGTAATAGCAGGATTCGGTCTTTGATGTCTTATCCGACTCCTTGGTAATGGCACGGTTGCCCTTTTCTTCCATGTAGTTGTTATATTCGTCGGCAAAGCTGTTATAGTCGTCAATGCTCATTTGCTGATATACCGGTTGCTGCGGAATAGACAGGGTCATTGCCGTGCCGTCCGACCACTCGCCGTTTTCATCCAAAACCTCGTAGCAGTAGATAAATACCGGCGTTCTTGCAACCAGTGCCGTATTATATGCCTGTGCCTTAACGGTCATGGCATATTCTGTTTCAAGCGCTTCTGAATAGGTTTTACTCCATTCAAGGGAATAACCCGACGAAACATTTACTTCAAAAGGCGAAAGCAGTCCGCCGTAGCTGTAGGACATACCCACGCTATAGGAAACATTTTTTGAAGAGGATTGTTCAAGTTCATAGCTTTCGGTAATGGTATAATCGGTTTCGTTGTTTGCCGAATCGCCCAATGCCGCAAAGTAAGGTGCCGCCTGCATAACTGCCTTAACTTCCGGGTCACTGTAGGCGTAGCTTACACCTTTGTAGCGGGCAATAACGCCGTCTTGGTCACGGTCACAAGATGTGAGCACAACCTGTGCGCCTGTACCGTTATAGCCACCGTTCGCGTTATTCGGGCTCCAATCGGAGGACATTGTTGTTTTGAAGCCGGTGGCAGTGCTGTAATCATCTCCCGAATCACTGTACACGCCGGCAATCATACCCTTTTTGAAAGAATATACGCTGTCCTTATCACGGCAGGATGCAACAAACACGATTTGCTCTCTGCCGGCAGTATTGCCGTCAAAATTGCCAACCACAACGGAGCGCATAAATTCTTCGTGTCCGCCGAGAGCATCGTTAAACTGAAACCCGCTGGTTGTATAGCCTTGTGAAGAAACTGTGTTAAATTCGCCGTTTGCAGTGTTGTATGTATACAAAGAACCGTTTATAAAGATGAAATCAGCGGCGTTTTCTCCGTTAAAGGCAACTGCTTCAACCGCATTCGGAGAACAACCATAGGTCCAACCGTTGGCGGACATGGTTTTTACATCCGATTGCACAAAGCCCGTGTTCCGGTTGTTCAGAAGAACACAGTATGCAAAGGTGCCTCCATCGCAGTTAAGTGACCCCTCACTGTCTGTATGGGAACTTTCATCCTTAGGCGAAAGTAAATCTATTTTTGTTCCGGCAATAAAAATATCATCGTAACCGTCGTTGTTTATGTCGCCGCAGGCAATCCCGCCGTCATCGATTGTTACCCAAGTGTTATACTTGCTGTTGTACTCGGTTACATTTTTTATTGTATATTGCTCATCACCTTCGCTGTCTACAAAGGAGCACTCATCGCTTCTGCCTGTCTTACCGTATTGTATTTTGATTTGCGGAGCAGGATTATTAAGACCCAAATATCCACCGTCTGCAAAGTATGACATAACCGCCAGGTCGTCAATTCTGTCGCCGTTAAAGTCGCCGACAACCATATCAACCGTAAGCTTACCGCATTGATTGTCTGTTGCAGCACTTGTTGAGCCGTTTAACGTGTCTGCATGCGAAGACGATGTCTTTGTACCGTATTGGTAATTCTTGATATAGTCATCATGCAGCAAATCATATCCCATTTTATAATAGCCTTGATCATTTTCAAGACGATTAAGCATGGTCAGTTTGTTATCGGCAAAATCATACTCCTTCAAATAACAACCGACTTCATATTTTTCTGATTCATAGTCAAGACCGTGAAGTCTTGTTGATGTAGTTTTCTTACTGTTTGCAACATAAACAATGAGGGTGTCTTTATCGTCATTGTCAAAATCTCCGGCAACAATGTTTATGTAACGATTGGAATTATAGCCGTGGATTACAACATCTCCGTCGCTGTCAAACGCCCATGTCATTTCACCGACAACCTCTGAAGTGCACAGATTGCCGCTTACCGCATCGTATACAAAGATATAAACATTTTTATCACTGCGGTTCAATCCGACATATGCAACATGGTCACGCCTACCTGAACCTGTCGGGTCAAATGCCGTGGACTGCACCAACACAAAATTATTTAAGGCACTGACATCCATAGAGGTTAAAGACCCGTTCGAAGCAGTATTGTTTTTGGATACAAAGCTTTGCAGATCGCTTGTCGTACCTACATCCGCAATTTTACCTGCCGTATGGTTGGTGTAGGTTTCAAGATACATAAGCTCGCTTTGTTCCACCATGGCAAAAGGCTTGTCAACGCCGTAGCCGTACGGATTGGTTGTTTTGTCATAACCTGACGGCACGGTGTTTTTCATCAGCGAATTAGCTGCGTCTGATGAAAAGGTCGGACTGTCGTCTGAAGCAAAAGCTGAAAAAGGCATACAGACAACAACCATTACGATTGCAAGCACTGCACATATCGCCCGTCGAATAATGAAATTTTTGTTCATAAGTCGTCTCTCCTTTTAATGATTTTGTTTAACTGTCCGTTGCGGCAGCTGATAAACTAATTATAGGTATAATACTTATACTACTACCTATTTTATCATAGAGAATGTAATTTTAACTGTGTCGTTTACGCTGTATTTTTGTCGTTTACGCTGTAAATAATCGGTTGAGCATAATACCACTTGTAAAAAAGCGAATTTTCAAGTAAAATAAGTATTATAAATTAGAAATTCAGAGAACTGAAAGGGGAGGGCTTTTGTCAAAATGAAAAAATATTCACGATGGATTTGCCTGGTGCTTTTCCTTGCGTTTTGCATTGGCACGGTTTGCTTTTTTCAAAATTTCACCAATCTTGATTCGTCCATACAATACATAGATTGGCAAACAGCTTATAAAATAGAAGCAGACGGTTCAAAAACAGAACTGGATTATACAGTACCGCCTGAAGTCGGTGATCGGTTCTGCCTTGAAACCGTCATTCCGGCAAACAGTGAATACGGCAATTTGGTATTTGAAACTGCCGGAATGGATATGACCGTCAGCGTAAACGGCACAGAAGTGTGGCAGTCTGAAACCTCGCTGTTGGAAGATGTGGCAGGACAGACGCAGGCAGTTATTCCTTTACCGCAGGATACCGAATGCCAACTTACTGTTACCGGCACGGTTACTGATACAACAAATCTTATATTTCCGCCGTTTCCACGCTTTATACCCGTAAATGCTCAGGAGATTGAAAACTATTCCTACGCAAATTATTACGGCATTCCGGCAGGTGCTACCGCTTTCATATCGCTAATGATTGTGGGACTGTTTCTTTTGGGTATAGCACGCAAAAAGATTGATTGGAGTTTAATCCCGCTTTCGCTTGCTTCCGTGGGGCTTACAATGCAATGGATCACCAAAGGAATGGGAAATTATTTCTTAAATAATCGGTTGGTTGAGTTTCTGAACCGTCAGGAGATAGGCATTGCTCTACTTGTGCTTTTGGTTGTTTATCTTGTGATGAACCGACAGCGAAAATTCTGGAAATACTTCGGAATTTCCGCCGCTGCAAGTGCAATTGCGATGGTTGTCGCTTATACGGTATCGCATTTTGCAAACACCTATTTTTCAAAATACATCGGTCAACTCATTTCTGATGTTACGGAGCTTGCGGATTATTCGGGGCTTTTGTATTGGATTACCGTCTGGATGGTTGCTGTATGTGCAGTCGTATCCGCCTATGCCGTGCTCCGTTCGATTATTGCACAGCAAATGGAAACCAAAACGCTCCGCTTGCGTAATGAATTGATTATGAACAGCTACCGTGCAATGGAAAGTAAAATGACCGACAGTGCCGCTATTCGCCATGAAATGAAACATAAAATAATCGCCCTTGACTCACTGTATCAAAAAGGGGATTATAAAGCGTTGGGAGAATTGATTGGAACTATAAAACAGCAAAACGAGCATCTGGCACAAACGCAATTCACCGAAAACTTCACGGTCAATACAATTTTGCAGGATGCTGCTTACCGTGCCGCACAAGCTGATATTTCTTTTGATGCACTCGTTTCTGTTCCGTCAGAATTGACCGTTGATGAAAGTGATCTGTGCGAGTTACTTATGAATATGCTGGACAATGCACTGGAAGCTGCTGCCGAAGCGGATGACGGAAAACGATTTGTCCGTTTTCAAATTGAAACAAAAAACGGCTTTCTTGCCGTCAAATGCGAAAATTCATATACAGGCAAAAGAAGGCAGGACGCAAAGGGTAACTACCTCACAACAAAGGATGATTCCGAAATGCATGGCTTTGGTTTAAAACTTATGAATGCTGTTGCTGTTCGTTATCACAGCATTTTGGATATTTTCACATCAGAAAATCAAGTGTTCACTGTCCAAACAGCACTTGAGTTGCCTAAAAAATAAATAAAAGCAAAAAATACAGAGGTTGCCGTTAATAAAACGACAACCTCTTTTATTGGTTGATATATCGCACAAAAGCGTTTTGAAAAGTTTTGTAATAGGCTCTTCCGATCGGAAGTGATTCGCCGCTTTGTAGGGTAAGTTCAGTTCGTCCGATTTCCCGTACTTCTTCCAAATTCACAAGATAACTGTTGTGACAGCGTGCAAATTGCCCCATTGGGAGTTGCTTTTCAAAATCCGAAAGCGAAAAATAATAGGTGCTGTTACCGGTGCTTTGATGAATTACAATGCTGTGGTTATAACTCTCGATATACTGTACATCCGAAAGCACTAAATGTACCAGTTTGTTTCCGATGTGAACAATAACCGTTTTTGGTATATAATTCAGCTTGAGATCAGTATGAATCGCACTTGCCAATGCTTCCCGCTTCACAGGTTTTAAGAGGAAATGGATAGGCTGAACACCGTAACCTTCGCCGAGGTAGTTCTCGCAGGCTGTTACAAAAATAATGGACACCCGATTGCCTTTTTTTCTTAAAGACCGGGCAAGCTCCATACCGGTCATACCGTCCATTTGAATATCCAATATCAGCAAGTCAAAAGGACAGTTTTCAATATCCAGTTGTTTTTCAAGTTCGCAAGCTGAACGGAAAGACTCAATCCTATATTCAATACTGTCATCGGTTAAAATGTCACTGCAAAGAGAACATAAATTTTCTCGCATTATATCGTCATCATCGCAAACTGCAATTCGGTATACACCCATTTTCTCACCTGCAAATTCGAAATTGTTTTATTAATTATATCATAATATGATGGGGATTACAAATAAATTTGAGCTGTAAATTCGCCTGCCCACGGTCTTACCGTAACGCCCGTTGTGAGCTTGCCGCAAGAGAGAGTAATTGTTTTTGTTTTAAGCGGATCAAATGTAAGTGAGCATATTAAAAATATTTTTGCAGAGGGCGAGCTTGAAGAAAATTCAGTTGTTCGGAAATTCCGAACAACTGCGAGTGACGGTAAAAATTATAGCGTTTCATATTATAATCTCGATATGATTATTTCACTTGGTTACCGAATCAAATCAATCACTGCTACTCAATTTCGTCGTTGGGCAACCGAACGCTTAAAGGAATATATGATAAAAGGTTTCACCATGGATGATGAAAGGCTCAAAAATCTCGGTGGTGGAAATTATTGGAAAGAACTTTTAGACAGAATCAGAGATATCCGTTCTTCCGAAAAAGTTATATATCGTCAGGTTCTTGACCTTTATGCGACAAGTGTTGACTATAATCCAAAAAGCAGCGAAACTGTTGCTTTTTTCAAAATGGTTCAAAACAAATTGAATTATGCAACACACGGTCATACTGCCGCCGAAGTTGTTTACGAGCGTGCTGATGCAAAAAACCGTTTATGGGAATGAATGCTTTTGACGGCGATTTTCCAACTGCCAAAGATATTTGTGTTGCTAAAAATTATCTTAATGAAGATGAGCTAAAGGTGCTCAATAACATTGTGAACAAGTCCGTAAAAAATGGACAATAGAAAAAAGAGCCCTCCTATGGTAGAATAAAAACTATCATAGGAGGTTTTGTTATAGCGTAAACTCAATGTGCAAATTCTTTGGAGTATCAAGAAGCGGATATTATGTTTCAACAGTAAGGTTGAATGAATCGACAATCCGAGAGCGAGTCGCTTGGGCTCATGGCTTTTTATATTGCATAAAAATTCTTCCTATGATAATATCAAATCAAGAAAATCAAAGAGGAAGCATATGAAATACTATTATTGTATAAGTGAAATGATGGCGATTCATGTGAATAAGGTCAATCCGTTTATTGACGAACGCATAGATAAAAACGGAATAGAGATAATCAAATTGAGCTTTGATGACAGTAATCTTTTAGAGCTTTTGGAAAAATCCGAAATCGGCAAGCATTTCACCGAAAAAGACAGTTATATTATTGTGCTCGCTGAAGATGAATATCTTTACAAGCTTTCGCTCGACGGACTTGAACAAATTAAAAATTCAAAAGGCACAATCACACTAAAAAAATATATAAACAGCACCTATAAATCCACAAAGCTTTGGATAAAAAGTGAAAAATATCGGCAAAAATTTTTCAAGAAATATAATAATAAAGTACATAAAACAGGTAGTGGGTTTGCAAAATACAACAAATATGTCTATATTTCAAAAAAATCAAGTACGGTAATTCCGTTCCGATTTAGAAAAGCTCACAAAGAAAATCAACCGTTAATTGTTTATTTCGGTGGTGCAGGAACAATCGGCTATGATAACTTCAAACAATTTTTTGAACATTTTACACTTGGCAAAACTTTACAGCTTATAAAAGCCAATTGCAATATTCTTGTACCGCAATTTGTAAGAGGTAAATATATTAATGAGTCCTATTGCAGAGAAATATATACCGAGGCGGTATTTGATTTAATCAAAGAATTACAACTTGAAAACAAAATTGATTCAGGCAGAATCTACATATACGGCTGTTCGTTTGGCGGAGGAATAGTTTGGAATATACTTGTAAATCACAGCGATATGATAGCCGGTGCAATTGAACTTATGGGTGAATATCACGGCTTCAAATCGTTTGATGAAATTGATTTTGAAAAAATTGCCAAAACGCCGATTTGGATGGCACATTCAACTGATGACAATGTGGTATCAATCAAAAGCGACGATAAATTTTATCAAAAACTTAAAGAACAAAGTGCAAATATAAAATACACCCGTACCGACAAATACGGGTATAAACTTGCAGGTGTATTTTTACGAAAAGAAAAATGGAACGAGTGGTTGTTAAATATTATCAATTAACAGTGATTTTCTAATTGTAATAGGCATATCGGAAACCGCCTTACATATTTTCTTTAAAAATTTCGCAATCAAAATTGTAAAAATTTTTCAGCTTTAAAAACGGATATGATACACAAAATAAACTTGCAAGGTGAAATGATATTTTGCAAAGGCGAAACCGTTTTTGCACAATATTATGCCTTTGCAAATATTATTAAGCGAGGTGTATCAATAATGGCAAAAAATACAGTTCCTGAGGCAAAAGAAGCTCTCAATCGTTTTAAGATGGAGGCTGCTAATGAGGTTGGGGTAAACCTTAAGCAGGGATATAACGGCGACCTTACTTCTAAGCAAGCCGGTTCGGTAGGCGGTCAGATGGTTAAGAAAATGATCAAGGCTTACGAAGAATCAATGAGATAATTGATTATGAAAAAGGCAGTGAACCATCGGTTCACTGCCTCAAACTGTCGATAAAGCTCCTGAAACACGCCAAAGCTATACTGAAAAATGTTGTAGGTGGATAGGCTTGCCTATCCTAATAAATTTTTATTTTAATAACACTATTTAAAGAAAAGTGCCGTAAACATCGAGTTTGTGGCACTTTTGGCGTTTTTCGTTTTTTGCTCGGGGGGCGGTACCGCCGTACAGCTCCCGCTTGCAAGAAAACGAAATTCAAAACCTTTCTCGACAGCCTACAGCGTGTCGAAAATATTTTTTTTTGCACGCTATTGATTTTATTATTGACTACTGTTCGCTTGTTGTGGTTGAAGAGTCGGAAGTTGTGCCCGAAACTTCGTAATATCCGCCGTGGTTTGATGAACCGTAGCCGATGTACGATTTGCCAGGGTTGAGCGTAATTTCGTTACCTTGTGCATCTTTCATCCACAATTTGTTGTTCTTTACGCCCCATGTGATTTCAACACAAGTGCCCTCGGAGCAAACAATTCCTTTTCCTCCCGAAAGCTTGTAGTTACAATAAGTTTCGCTGTTGCCGGCGTGTTTGTAATTGTGCTTAACAATGTATTCGGTTTCGTCAAGAAGGAAAATAAGGTTTTCCCATTCGACGCCTGATGTGCCGTATTTTGAATCGAAATCGGTTGTTGTGTACTTATGCTTTTCGGCGTCGTATGTATATTTACCGACCTTTGGGCAGTAGCCTTTTGACCATCTAAACGATATTTCGTTGGCTGTATCTGTTGAAAGTGCCTGAGCTTCTTCGTTAAATTTGAGTTGTGTAAACTTGCTCTCGTCAAGTGTTAAATCGATTTTTGATTTTTTAAGCATCTCGGCAGCGTTTGCACCCATAAGACAACCTGTGTGCTCGATTGTACTCGTTCTGCTCTTGTCTCTGCGGAAATATGAACCGTTTTCGGAATAGCTTAAAAGGTTGATATGGTCAATATTTTCGCTTTCAAAAACTTCATCGGCACCGACATAGTTGTCCTTTGAATGAGAAAGACCGGCGTGAATGAATACGGCATTGAAAAGCTGTGAAAAGTAAATGAACGGCGGTCTTGCGGAACGGGTAGGTCCGACTTGCTCCGGAAGCTTGTTGTAATCTGCCCAGAAAAGGAGCATTCTTGTTGAGAATTCGCTTTCGCCTTCGAGAACAATATCTGGGTCGGCAAGACCCCATTGAGGTCTTACGGACGATGTTGAATATTCATTTTCAACAACTACCGCAACCGGACGCTGTGTAAGAGCACTTTCGTCATATCCGGTTTCTCCCGTAAGCGGGTTAAGCGGACCCAACGCAGCTTTTTGCGTGGTAGCTTCGGTAACTGTGGCTTTGGTTTGAGTTGTAGCTTCTTCTTTGTTTCCGTTAAAGAAATAAAAGTAAACACCTACGGCAATTGCGGCAATAAGCACAAGGACAATAAGAATGATTGCAACGGTTTTGCCTTTTTTCTTTGACTTCTTGTTTCCGGCGTTTTCTGCCATATCGGAAAAATACACATTTCCGTCGTCGCTAAATTCCTCTTGCTGTGCCTCTTCATCGGAATTTTGAAGTACATTTTCTTCTGTATATTCTTCCTGAGGTTCTTGCTCCGTTTCGATATAATTGCTTGCAGGAGTTTCCTCTGCAATGTCGGCTATTTCGTTTGCCGGCTTAAAATCATCTTCGTCATCGGAAGCAGAGGACTCGCTTGACACAAGATGAAATTCTTGATTGTCGGTTTCGGATTGTGTTTCCTCTTCTTTCAAAATTTCAACCTCTTGTTCAGGTTCAAAATCATTGTCGGATTCAATTTGCTCAGGCTTGCTTTCTTCCTGTTTTTCGACAATATCGTCTTGAGAATTGAGGCTGTTTAATATATCCTCAAATTCGTTGGAATTAAGCTCTTCTGTCGGCTTGTTTTTATTATTTTTGATTTCGTTAAGTATCTCTTCTAATTCGTTATCGTTCATAAAAAGTGTTCCTTTCAATAGAATAACAGATTAATTATATCACAAATACAGCAAATATCCACAAAAATTACTAAATTGTAATACTTTACATATATTAACGGTGCTTATGAAGCTATTGAAAACGCTGTAAAATTGATGTATAATATAATAAATCAACAAAAAAGGACAATACTATGCCTAAAACGATACCGATTATTATCACAAACAGAAGTGTTCTTGTTAAAGAAAAAGACAGTGATAAATTTGTAAATTTTAATATGCCCGGAATTGAAGCGGTTCCTAATATACCGTTTTATCATCAGTTTGCAAGTAAAATTTCGGAATGTCAATATTATTTTAAAGAGTTTATGCTCAAACTGTACGGCAAAAAGGTAACAAAATATGTGTTGGCGATTATAGTTCCGGACGACACAACGGCACTTGAACATATTTTTATAAATGAGTTCTTTTTACACAGCGATTCGTGTAAAGCCGTTGCTCAAACAACTATGGGACAGGCGATTTCAAAGGCTCATACCAGATATATTTCGATATCACGCTCAACGAGAAATATAATTTTGCAATACATCAACAACAACGAGGTGCTTGCCGAAAAGCAGTACGATGCAAATTCGTATGACCCTCGGCAAATCAAAGAGGATGCAAAGCGTTTGCATATAGATGTTGAATATGCCGGAGCTCCGATTTATGTTAACAATTTTAATATGAATATGGACGATTTCCTTGATATGGGACAAGTTGTTACCACAAAAGACTTTCTTGATAAAATTGCTCAAGTTGATGTTGAAAAAGCATAAAATGAACGCCTCTGCAAAAAATAATGCAGAGGTGATTTTTTATGAAAAAAAGTAAAAAAGCGAATAGTCAAAAAGACGATATGGGCAATACAAAGGAAATAATTGATTTGCGAAAATTCTTTCATCCCGAAGTCGTTCAACTTGACGATAACGGCTCGTATACCGGAATTACAAAAGAAACATACTACGACGGAATTTTGGAAGAACCCGTACAGGATGCAGACGATTTGTAATTTTGAATTCCGTTATAAAAATGTGTAAGTTTTTAAAATGTTGCAGTGTGCAAATTAACTTAACGGCTGCTTTACGGATTTGGTAAGGCAGCCGTTGACTTTAACGAATAAATATTGCTGTAATGGGAATTTTTAACCCTTTATGCACTCGACATACATCAGTGGAATCCCCGACGGCAACAATTTGGAAAATTCAACTTTCCAACCGTTCTTTTCCAGCCATTTTAAATATTCTTCGGGCGTCCATTGGTGGTCAAATTTAATTCCCGCAAGCTGCAAAATCCTGCTTCGTATTTTGCTGACAGTTCCTGTTTTGTGTCCCACAAAATTCGGGGCGATTAACATTCCGCTGTCTTTAAGAACCCGGTCAATTTCAGACAGTGCTTTTTCGGGCTCCGGTATAATGTGCAATGCATTTGCAATCAGTACAATATCAAAAGAATCATCGCTATAGGGGAGCTTTGTTGCATCTGCCACTTCAAATTTCAAATTTGAAGGATAGTCGCCTTTGCGAGCCTCTTTTATCATTCCGTCGGAATAATCTGTTGCTGTTACGGATTTTGCCGAATAAGCTATATGTTTTGCCAATAATCCCGGACCGGTTGCAATTTCCAAAACTTCTTTGTTTTTTATTTGCTTTGGTATTCGGTCATACATATATTGATAGTATTTTCTGTCCATACGCATCGCTTTTTCATATATCGGTGCATACAAATCCCATATCTTCTTGTTCATAATATTTGACTCCTTTTTGGTTAGCGGTGTCTAACTAAGCATATTATACCATAAACAATCGCAATAGGGAAGTACTTTAATTACTATTTTAAATTCAGTGTTTTTTCAATAAGTTTAGGATAGATGTTTTGCTTAAACCACGGTTCGTTTGATTTTGAAATTGCTTCATCAAAAGTAAGCCAGGCAACATTGCTGTTTTCGTCTTCTTTGATACACAGAGCGTCGTTTTCATCGGCCACGATTAAATAGGTAAAGTTTAAATGCAGGTGAGAGGAAACATATTCTCCGTTTTTGATGTGGCCGTCGACTGTTAGAACTTCAACGGAAAATATATCGTCATATGCGATTTTTGCGTGCTGTATTCCGCTTTCTTCAGTCGCTTCTTTTAATGCGACTTTTTTTAAATCTGCCTCGCCGTCTGCGTGACCGCCAAGCCACGCCCAAGAATTATAGATGTTGTGATATGCCATAAGCACTTTGTCATATGACTGATTTACAACCCAAGCGGACACGGTTATGTGTTCGTTGAGATTGCTTCTGTAAAGAATTTTTTCGTCTTTAAGCTCGTGCAGAATTAAAGCTTTGTCTTTTTCCTCCTGCTCGTTAAACGGCGTGTATCTTTCAAGCAAATTTTTCATATTTTCAATGTTAATATCGTTCTCCTACTGCTGTGGATATGTATTTTGTAATTGATATAGTATCATAAAAAACAGATGGTTACAATATTATAAAAGCCGTGTACCCTATAAGCACACGACTTTAAAATTTGTATTACTTTCCGATTTCAAAAAGCTTTTCTCTTGTAAGATTTGTGTTTCTTGAAATCCCGTCATTAGGAATTACACGGATAGTTTTGCCGTCATAGGTTGAAACCTTAACCTTAGCGGCTTTGCCGTCAATTGTAATTTCCTTTTCGCTGTAAACTTCGTTGAGCGGAACTTGCTTTGTAAGTGCCGACTTCTCGGTCAAAGCACCTGTCGGGCAAAGTTCAACGCAAAGTCCGCAGTTTGTACATTTTGTTTGGTCAAGCGGAAGATTAAACGCCGGAGCAACTTCCGTCTTGAAGCCTCTGCCCATAAGTCCGATTGCGGAGATATTCATAACCTCTTTACAGCTTCTTACGCACAAACCGCAAAGAATACATTTTGCACTGTTGCGTTCGATGAATTCGTTTGAATTTGCCGTGTACTTCTGAGGCATTTCACCCTTGAATCTTGTTGGATTGATGTCGTATCTCTGTGCAACATTAAGGAGTTTGCACTTGAAATATTCTTTACAACCGCATTCAAGGCAACGGCTTGCTTCTGCCTTAGCCTCGTCCTCGGTAAATCCGAGACTTACTTCGTCAAAGTTGTTTTTTCTGTAGTCTGCGTCAAGGACCTTAGGGTTTGTTCTTGCACATTTTTGCTTTGCGGAGTAATCAATGAGTTCTTCATCTCTTCTGCTGATGTAAGGAACTCTTGTGTCAATTGCTTCACCGTTTAAAAATGCGTCAACGGCAACGGCACATCTGTCTGCTTCGCCGATAGCTTCAATGGCGATTGACGCACCTCTGTTTGTTGCGTCGCCGATTGCAAACACGCCGTTAAGATTTGTTTGGAAAGTGTCGATGTCAGCTTCAATATTGCCTCTGTCCGTAAGCTTAAGCTCACTTACATCTTCCTGAACGAGCTTTTGACCGATAGCCATAATAACGCTGTCAACTTCAATTTCTTCCGTTTTGCCCTCAACCGGAACAGGTTTTCTTCTGCCCGAGGCGTCAGGCTCGCCAAGTTCCATAATTTGAAGAGTAATGCTCTTTACTTTGCCGTTTTCGCCGTTAAACGAAATAGGGTTTGTAAGGAATTTGTACTGTACGCCCTCTTCCTCCGCTTCACGGATTTCAAGGTCGTCGGCAGGCATTTCATTTCTTGTTCTTCTGTAAACAACATAAACATTTTTCGCACCGAGTCTTACAGCCGTTCTGCAAGCGTCCATTGCTGTGTTACCGCCACCGCAGATAACAACATTGTCGCCGATTTCTTCAGGTTGACCTTTGATAACACTGCGGAGAAAATCAATACCGCCGTAAACGCCGTCGAGGTCTTCACCCGGAGTTCTCATTGAACTTGATTTCCATGCACCGACAGCAACGATAACAGCGTCGTTCTGCTCTTTAAGGCTTGCAATTGTGAAGTCTTTGCCGAGCTTAACATTGTTAATCATCGTAACGCCGAGTTTTTCGATGATTTCAATTTCGCTGTCGAGCACTTCTTTCGGAAGTCTGTATTGCGGGATTCCGTAGCGGAGCATACCGCCCATTTTTTCCATCATATCATAGATTGCAACATTGTGACCTTTGATTGCAAGCTGATAAGCCGCAGTAAGTCCGGCAGGACCGCCGCCGATAATTGCAATTTTTTTGCCTGTGGCTTCTGCTTTTTCGGGAACATACTTTTCGCTGTCAAGGTCGATGTCTGCGGCAAAAGCTTTGAGCTGTGCAATATTAATAGGCTCTTCTACATTCTTTCTCCTGCATGCCGATTCACAAGGATGAGGGCAAACTCTGCCGATTGAAGCAGGAAGAGAGATTTTGTTTTTGATGAGCTTGATTGCGGATTCGTATTCGCCGTTTGCAATAAGTCCGACATAGCCCTGACAGTCTGTTCTTGCAGGGCAGATGAGTTGACAGGGAGCAACGCAGTCGCCGTCGTGAGCCGACATAAGAAGTTCCATTGCAATTTTTCTTGATTGAACAACTCTTTTGCTTTCTGTATTAATTACCATTCCGTCCGAGCACTTTGCCGAGCAGGAGCGAAGAAGTTTAGGGATTCCTTCTGCTTCAACTACGCAAAGACCGCAAGCACCGTAAACTTTTACTGCTTCGTCATAGCAAAGGGTAGGAATGTATATGCCGTTGTCTTTTGCAGCTTGAAGAATTGTTGTACCTTCTTCAACCTGAATTTGTTTTCCGTTAATAGTTAAATTAAGCATTGCTTTTCCTCCCTCCTTACGCCTTTATGATTGCACCGAATTTGCATGATGAGTAGCACTTGCCGCACTTTATGCACTTTTCGATGTCAATCTTGTGAGGATTTTTGACTGTACCGCTGATTGCTTCAACAGGGCAGTTTTTTGCACATAGGGTGCAACCCTTGCACTTGTCCTCAATGATTCTGTATTCGATAAGGTCGCTGCATTCACCGGCAGGACACTTCTTTTCGTTGATATGTGCTTCGTATTCGTTTCTGAAATATTTGATGGTTGTAAGCACAGGGTTAGGTGCAGTCTGACCCAATCCGCAAAGAGCACCGTCTTTGATTGAGTAGCAAAGTTCTTCGAGCAACTCAATGTCGCCGTCTTTGCCCTTGCCCTTTGTAATGCGTTCAAGCATTTCGAGCATTCTCTTTGTGCCGATACGGCAGTGAATACATTTGCCGCAACTTTCTTTTGCGGTAAAGTCAAGGAAGAATTTAGCCATACCTACCATACAGGTGCTCTCATCCATAACAACCATACCGCCCGAGCCCATAATTGCACCTGTAGCACCGAGTGCTTTGTAGTCAATTACGGTGTCGATAAGTTCTGCCGGAATACATCCGCCTGACGGACCGCCCATTTGAACGGCTTTGAATGCCTTGTCGCCTTTCATACCGCCGCCAATGTCAAAAATAACATCACGCAGAGTTTTACCCATAGGGATTTCAACAAGACCCGATCTTTTTACCTTACCGGTAACGGCAAATACCTTTGTGCCTTTTGAGTTTTCCGTACCCATTGCGGCAAAGGCTTCACCGCCGTTGTTGATAATCCAAGAAACGTTTGCAAATGTTTCAACATTGTTGATATTCGACGGCTTGAGCCAATATCCTGCAGCAGCAGGGAAAGGAGGCTTCAATCTCGGCATACCTCTGTGACCTTCAAGGGACTCGATAAGTGCAGTCTCTTCACCGCAAACAAATGCACCCGCACCTGCCTTTATTGTGAAATCACAGCTGAAGTCGGAACCGAAAATATTTTCGCCGATAATACCTTGAGCACTTGCTTGCTCAATAGCTCTTTTAAGTCTTTTGATTGCAAGAGGGTATTCCGCTCTTACATAAACAACTGCGTGCTTTGCACCAATAGCATAAGCACCGATGAGCATACCCTCAATGAGAGTGTGCGGGTCGGATTCGATAACCGCTCTGTCCATAAATGCACCCGGGTCGCCCTCGTCGGCATTGCAGATAAGGTATTTAACCTCGCCCTCGCTCTGTCTTGCGGCATTCCACTTAAACCAAGTAGGGAAACCTGCACCGCCACGACCTGCAAGACCCGAAGTCTTGATAATGTCAATAACCTCTTCCGGAGTAAGTTCCGTAAGGCACTTTTTGAGTGCAGTGTAGCCGTCCGCTTCCAAGAAAGCGGAAATTTCATCAGGATTGATGACGCCGCATCTTCTGAGTGCGATTCTTGTTTGTTTTGTCAAAAATTCGCTGTCCTCATCCGATACGGTAAGCTTCTCGATTTTTGTTAAATCACCCGTTTTTGCATAATCCGCAATGTTTTGTGCATCGTCGGGTGAAACTTTCACAAGACGGGTGAGCTTTTTACCCTCGTATATATCCACGATAGGTTCAAGATAGCACATACCGATACAGCCGGTTATGCTTACCTCTGCTTCGCCTAAATCACAGTTCAAAAGGGCTTGACGCACCTTTTCGGCACCTGCGGCAATACCGCATGAGCCTTCACCGATAACTATTCTCATTGTGCAGCCTCCCTTAATTCCTTTAAGATTTTCTTTGTCTTATCAGGTGTAAGACTGCCGTATGTATTGTCGTTTATCATCATAACAGGTGACAACGAGCAACAGCCGAGGCAGGCAACGCATTTAAGCGAAAATAAACCGTCCTCGGTGGTTTCACCGTCTTCAATATGAAGTTCGTCTTTGATTGTTTGAAGTATTAATTCAGATGAATTAACATGGCAGGCAGTGCCCTGGCAAAGCATAATAAGATATTTGCCGACAGGCTGAAATCTAAACTGCGTGTAAAATGTGCCAACACCCATAATTTCACTTGTCGCAATGCCTGTTTTGTCTGATATTTTCTCTATTGCTTCCTTTGGAAGATAGCCGTAAATATCTTGTGTTTGCTGTAAGATTGTAATCAAACTGCCCGGAACGCTTGCGTATTCGTCAAGCACACCGTCGATTAATTTCAAATCAACAGTAGACATTTTTCTATTCCCTCCCAATAAACGCTTTAAATGCCGATTTTCTTACACTTAAAAGCAGTATATATTTATATAATAATACTACTTTATCTTTTTCTTATCAAGCAAAACCCGCTTTGACAGGGCATTTTCATTAAAAATACACAAAAACATTAATATTTTTGTTTTCTTATCCATAAACTTTTTATAGCGTTTTTGTTGAGAAGTGCCAAATTTAAAATGTATATTTTTTATAAACAATGGGCATTAATCACCAAAAACTATTGACATAGGTGGAAAAATACTGTACAATTTTAACAAATGAAAAATAAAGGGGTGTGCTTTATGAGCATGGTTAAGAATGTGGCGATAGTAGGCCACGCATCTAAAGGTAAAACTACTCTTGCAGAGGCAATGCTTAATGTGGCGGGCGTTACCGAAAGAATGGGTAAAATAGCAGACGGCAACACCGTGTCCGACAGTGATGCGGAGGAGAAAAAAAGAGGAGTTTCAATTTCTTCATCCGTTTTGCAGTTTACATATGACAACGCAAAAATCAATATTATTGACACTCCGGGGCTTTTTGATTTTGCACTCGGTTCTGCCGAGGGACTTCGTGCGGCAGACAGTGCGATTGTTGTCGTTTCGGCAAGGTCGGGTCTTGCGGCAGGTGCCGAAAAAGCGTTTAAGGACGCCGGCAAAAAGGGTATGGCCCGTATTATCGTAACATCAAAAATGGACGATGACAGAGCCGATTTCTATAAATCGTTCAACGGCTTGGTAGCAAAATTCGGCACAACAATGTGCCCGGTAGTCGTTCCGGTATTGAACGGCGGCAAGGTTGTCGGCTATTATAATATGATAGATGACGCAACTTACACTTATGACGGAGTTCATAAAAAAGCCGCAGACATTTCACACGACGACCAAGCCCGTTTTGACGCTATTAAAGAAGTGTTTGCCGAAGCTGTAGCGGGTACGGATGACGCTCTTATGGAAAAATATTTTGACGGCGAACCTCTTACAAAAGAAGACAAAATCAAGGGTCTTTCACAGGGTGTAGCAGACGGTACTGTTGTTCCTGTATTTGCACTCTCGGGTTTGACAGGCGTCGGCGTTGATATGCTTCTTGACTTTATCAAAGACTGCTGTCCGGCACCAAAAGCCGAGTACGCAATTGATGCAAACGGTGAGCCTATCGAACTTACTGTTGACGAAAACGGAGCTCTTGCCGCAGTTTGTTTCAAGACTGTTGCTGACCCGTTTATCGGAAAACTTAATTATTTTAAAGTTGTATCGGGCAAACTTACCCAGGGCACAACGGTTATGAATTCACGCACCGGCAAGGAAGAAAGAGTAGGTAAAGTTGTTACTCTTCTCGGTACAAAACAAACAGATGCCAAGGAAATTCCGGCAGGTGAAATCGGAGCGGTTGCCAAGCTTGACGGCTTTAAAACGGGCGACACTATGTGTACATCCGCAAAGGTTGTCACTCTTGACGGCGTTGCGATTCCTACTCCTTGTTATTCAATGGCAATCAGTGCAAATAAAAAGGGTGAGGAAGAAAAAATTGCCAATGCAGTTGCTAAGATGATAGAGGAAGATCCATCGATTTCTTATAAAGTCAACAACGAAACAAGGCAAACTGTTCTTTCGGGTCTCGGTGAACAGCATTTGGATGTATGTTTGTCAAAGCTCGGGACAAAATATAATGTAACGGCTACGCTTTCTCAACCAAAGGTTGCTTACAGAGAAACCATTACACGCAAAGTCACGGCACAGGGCAGACATAAAAAGCAATCCGGCGGTCACGGTCAGTTCGGTGATGTCTTTATCGAATTTGAACCGTACGATACCGAAAAACTTGTATTTGCCGAAAGAGTCGTAGGCGGTTCCGTGCCTAAGAACTTCTTCCCGGCAGTTGAAAAGGGACTTCAGGAGTCTATGGAAAAAGGTGTGCTTGCAGGCTATCCTATGGTAGGAGTTAAGGCGACACTTTTTGACGGCTCGTATCACCCTGTCGATTCTTCGGAAATGGCGTTTAAAATGGCGGCTTCTCTTGCGTTTAAGGCAGGCATTGCAGACGCTTCACCTGTTCTTCTTGAACCTATTGTAACTCTCAATGCACTTTGCAACGATGATGCTATGGGTGATATAATCGGAGATATTAACAAACGCCGCGGCAGAGTTCTCGGTATGAATCCGACGGGCGACGGTATGCAGGAAATCCTTGCTGAAGTTCCCGAATCCGAAATGACGACCTTTGCAACATCAATGCGTCAAATTACACAGGGCAGAGGCTCGTTTGTCACCGCTTTTGCAAGATACGAGAGGTGTCCGGAGCACATTGCACAAAAGGTTATAGCAGAAAGTACGGCAGAAAACTAACGGTGATGTTATGACTGAATTTATAAAAGGACTGAAAAAGTTTTCGGTTGCCACAATTATAGTTTCGGCAATTATGGGTGTGTTGTTTATTGCATTTCCGGGCAAGTGCATTCAGTATATTTCACTTGTCGTCGGAGCATCGCTTATAGTTACGGGCATAATATCAATCGTGTCTTATATAATTGAGCGTGATACCAAATTACCGCTCGTTCTCGGCACAATAGTGTTGATATGCGGTATTGTGGTGTGTGCAAAGTATCGTGAAATAATTTCGATTATTGTTGTGATTTTAGGTATATTCATTCTCACATCGGGAATTGTCGATATGGCAGCTTCGTTCCGCTCTATTGTCACATTTCGTAAGTCGGGCTGGTTGACAATGTTACTGTCGGTGGTTACGATTATTTTAGGTATAGTCGCAATTACAAAGTCGGCACAGCTTACCGACGGAATAGTTCGCTTCATCGGAGCGGCACTTATTGTCTATGCTGTCCTTGATTTGGTGACTTATATTCAGGTCAACGCAAAGGTTAAACAGGTCAAAGACGCAGTCGATTCCGTGTCTGATATAGAAGTTGAAGCAACCGAACAACAAAATGATGAGTATAACGCTGACTAAAGAAAAAGTGCTGCAAACATTGAGTTTACAGCACTTTTGGCGTTTTTCGTTTTTTGCAAATTAGAATTGAGATTTCACCTGTTTTAAGAGATTTAATAACTGTTATATCTTGTTATTAACTTCTCCACAAACCCTTGAAAACACTGGATTTATCGCAGGTGAGCTTTCCCTTATTGTTTCCCTTGTGTTATATCGTCCCATCAGTGTTTACGAACTCTGATAAGGGCAAATACAAGGGCAAGAAAATTATATAAGATAGTATAACACAAAAAAAGTGACATGGTGAACTGATTGAAATGCTTCTGATTTTTCTAACAAATGATTGATTGAATGATAAGGAGATTTGATACGATGAGAACAATATTTGCAGAATACAATCCAAAACGCAACAGCATTGATGTATATACCAGTGCTGGCTATATGCTCCGCATTGACTGTTGGGAAGCAGAAAAGGATTTAAAAACTACAC
>CAVLCA010000025.1:0-25602 GCA_963661495.1 bacterium | reverse complement strand
TGAAAAATACGAGCACACGATTTGAGCCGTTTATGCAGGGATATTTCGTTTCGCATCGCTCCACTTCATATCCCTGCATAAACTTGAATTTATAATTTTTTAAAAAACTTACACAATTTTATTGACAAAGCCGGAACTCCCATACCCTTTAATGGAAATAAGATTATTAATTTACAAATAATTTTAATTGTAAATTGTAATTTGTTTGTTATGTTTGTTGTAATTGTTTTTTAAATACTATTCTAAGACTGTTTCTTACTAACGGTCCAACAAAAAATATTTGTAACGGATAAGCCATTATAAAGTTTTTACAATACAAAACTATATAGTTACATACAATATTACTGTTTGTTAAATGTTGTACAAATAAAGCATATACACTCATTAACCCTACCATAGTCAAAACGGTAAATGTTTGAATAGATAGAATAATAAACATTTTATTATCTTTTTCAGGATTTACAATTCTAAATGCTAATTTTTTTGCAATAGGACTTGCAACCAAAAATGCTAATAAAAAAACAATAATTCCTTCTATTGGAAATTCTTTTAATGCTATAAAAAAAGTTTGATTTGATAGCCCTTCTGGTGAATTTATAGCTACACTATAAACTATCATACAATATGCCATTAAAATAGCAGTCATTAAAGTGAATATAAAATTTTGAAACTTTGTTTTAGGCATTTATACCTCCTCCTTTCATAAAAAAGTTCTCGGTATTTTCTCTTAAAAGCGAAAAAATACCATCTAGTCGCAGACATAGACTAGACAGCATTTAATGTCTATATTATTATATTACAAATTTTTATTTTCTTCAACAAAAAATTACTGTTTTTCATTATTATCTATCAATTTTTTCATACCTAATAAATTGAGTATATCAGTATAATTTATTGATTTTGTCTTTTTTTCATCTTTTCCCAATTAACAAATCCGTATATATCGTTAATCAAAAATGCAACAAAGCAAACTACTACGGATATATAACGCAAATCGGTTATACTTGCCATTGTCCACAGAATAATTAAAACGATATCATTCGTTGCATATGCCAGTGCGAAAAATGAACTTCTTCTGAATGTTAAATAAACGGCAAGAAAACTTGTTGTAACTGAAATCGTACTCGGAATAATGTTTGCCGTGTTAAATGCCTTGAGTATAAAATAGAATATTACCGTTATTATAATTGTTATAAGCCACATAAATGCAACTTCAATCTTGTTTAATGAATTAATTTTTACTTCTGATTTGTTGCCGTTGTACGGATTTTTCAGCCATGAAATCAGTGCAAAAATCGCCATCGGCATTGTCATACCGAGATATGTAATCATCTCGCCGTAATATGAAAACGAGTAGGATATAATTCCGTACAGCAAGCTGAATACGATCATCAGAAATTGCCCAAACGGATTGCCTTTTGCATTGAAAATCAGAGATGTAACACCTGTTAAAGAAGCAATTAAAGTCAGATAATTTTCTCGGTCAAATATGCAAAACGACGCTATTACAAAAAATACCGACAGGCACCAAAGTATAATTTCACTTTTTGAAAAATAATTAATGAGTTTTTTAACCATATTGTCCTCTTAAAAAACAAACATCCGTATACACATCTTCTAAGACCTAATGATGTGTAAACGAATGCTGTGCATTCTACTACTCGGTAGCAGTATCATATTTTTTTGATATTATAACATTAAATTATAAATAAATCAAGATTTATCAACATTCTAACTTTACATTTGTTGGATTGTGATTTTTTTGTTAACAAAAAATAATCGGTGTTGACAAAAGTAAAATAAAGGTTATAATATAATTAGCACTCGGGCATAAAGAGTGCCAAAATGATTATAATTCTTTATGAAGGTGATAGATATGAGAAAGAAACAATTTAAAGCGGAGTCAAAAAAACTCCTCGATATGATGATTAATTCCATTTATACTCACAAGGAAATCTTTTTGCGTGAGCTTATTTCAAATGCAAGTGACGCAACGGATAAACTTTATTTTAAATCGCTCACCGATACTGACATTAAGGCTGATAAAGATAACCTAAAAATCAGAATTGACCTTGACAAAGACAACCGTACGATTACAATTACCGATAACGGTATCGGTATGACTGCCGATGAGCTTGAAAATAACCTCGGTACAATCGCAAAGTCCGATTCTATGGACTTTAAGAAAGAAAATGCCGATGACGAAAATGCTAAGGATATTGAAGTTATCGGTCAGTTCGGTGTAGGCTTTTATTCTGCATTTATGGTTGCGGATAAAATTGAGGTTGTATCAAAAGCACTCGGTGCAGATACTGCAAACAAGTGGACTTCAACAGGTGTTGACGGTTACACGATAGAGGAGTGCGACAAGGAGTCAAACGGTACAGTAATCACTTTGTATATTAAGGAAGATACCGAAAACGAAGAGTATTCGCAATATCTTGAACAGTATAAAATTCAAGAACTTGTTAAGAAGTACAGTGATTACATCCGTTACCCAATTGTAATGGAAATGAGCAAGCAAGTTCCCGATCCGGACAAAGAGGGCGAGTACCTTACAGAAGTTAATGATGAGGTTTTGAATTCTCAAATTCCGCTTTGGAGGAAGAACAAGAGCGAAATTAAGCCGGAAGAATACAACGATTTCTATAAGCAAAAGTTCTACGATTACAGCGACCCGACCTTGGTAATTCATTCAAAAATCGAAGGTCAGGCAACATTTGACGCTCTTATGTACATTCCGTCTGTTGCACCGATGGACTTTTATTCAAAGAATTACGAAAAGGGCTTACAGCTTTATTCAAACGGCGTAATGATTATGGACAAGTGCAGTGACCTTTTGCCTGATTATTTCAGCTTTGTAAAGGGTCTTGTTGACAGTGCCGACCTTAATCTGAATATTTCAAGAGAGACTTTGCAGCAGGACCATCAGGTTAGAATTATTGCAAAGGCTATTGAAAAGAAAATCAAGTCCGAGCTTGCAAAATTGCTGAAAAATGACAGAGAAAAGTACGAAAAATTCTTTGAGACTTTCGGTACAAATCTTAAGTGGGGCGTATATTCCGATTACGGTATGCATAAGGATACGCTAAAGGATTTGATTATGTTTAAGTCGTCAAACGACGGCAAATATACAACGCTCAAGGAATATGTTGAGCGTATGGCGGATTCGCAGGATACCATTTATTACGCCTGCGGCGACAGTGCCGAAAAGATTGCTCTTCTTCCTCAATGTGAGGGCGTAAAGGCAAAGGGCTACGAGATTCTTTACTTTACCGATGAAGTGGACGAGTTCGCTATCCAAATGCTTATGGATTATGACGGCAAGAAATTTGCAAATATCTGTAAGGATGATTTGGATCTTTCAACCGATGCAGAAAAAGAAGCATTAACCAAGAAAAACGAGGACGCAAAGGAATTGCTTGAGAAAATGAAAAACATTCTCGGTGACGAGGTTTCGTCTGTTAAACTTACGGATAAATTGGGTTCGCACGCCGTATGTCTTTCGGCAGAGGGTTATGTAAGTCTTGAAATGGCAAAGGTACTTTCGCAAATGCCGGGCGGAAATGACAACGGCGTTAAGGCTCAGCTTGTTCTTGAAATTAACAGTGAGCACCCGATTGCAGAAAAACTCGCTTCGGCTGACGAAGAAACGCTTGCAAAGTACACAAAAATTCTTTATTCGCAGGCAAGACTTATTGCAGGTCTTCCTATTGATAATCCAACAGAGCTTGCGGACAGTATTGTAGCTCTGATGTAACTTGTGATTGTGATTTGTTGTTAATTAAAAAACTGTCAGGAAAAGTTCTGACAGTTTTTTTGCTATGTGTAACTATTTGATTCTATCAATCCACTTATCAATTTCATTTGACGGTGTGCGGAGCGTTGTGCCGTTGAAGTTTATATTAAGTCCGTCCTTTACATCTGCACCTTTGCAGATTTCCTTAATGTCTTTAAAAGTATGACCTATCCAGCCACCGTTGGTTGCAAAAGGATAAACTGTTTTGCCCTGCCAGTTTTGGGATTTGAGAAAAGTGTGCATTGCCGGTGCAAAGGTGTACCACCAAACAGGTGTGCCGATAATTACCGTGTTATATGCGGAAATGTCAATGTTGCTCGGAGTAATCTCGGGGCAAAAGCCTCTGTTTACTTCGTCCTGACCTTGGTCAACAACAGCCGAATAACTGCCCTTGTACGGAACAACCGTGTCGATGCGAACAATGTCTGCATCGTTTTTTTTATTTATCATATCAACAATGCTCTTTGTATTGCCTTGATATGAGTAATATACAACTAAAGTTTTCATAAATATAACCTCCAAATTTGTTTTTTTCATTATATAACCTAAAGCTGACTTTAAGTCAAGCATTATTTTACATACTCTTTACGATAATTTATTTTTGGATTTTACAATCAAGTGTTATTTTGTAAATAAAGAGAAATGAAAAATCAAAGAAAATAAATGCAACAAAATAGGGAGGTAAGGATATGAAAGTAAAAAATTATTTAATCATTATGGCGAGTATGTTAATCGTGTTTGTTGCAGGCTGTTTGGCAGTTGCCGGTACAGTCGGAAAAATCGGAGTTGAATGTCTTATCGGCTACGGATTTTGCTCGGTAAGTACAGTGGTTGCTCTTTGTGCAACA
This sequence comes from bacterium, assembly GCA_963661495.1. Taxonomy (GTDB): domain Bacteria; phylum Bacillota; class Clostridia; order Oscillospirales; family Acutalibacteraceae; genus Eubacterium_R. The sequence continues at coordinate 20,955 of CAVLCA010000025.1, read as the reverse complement.
ATGACCTTGTTTGTGACAAGAAAAGAGGAAAAGAATTATGAAAGAAAATTTTAAGAAATTTGCTGAAAAGCACGCTGAAATTTGGAAATTCATTAAATTTACTTTTACAGGTGCAAGTACCTCGGTGTTGGAACTCGGCGTTTTTATGTTTTTGCAATATGTAGTGTTTAAATCGCTTAACGAAACACCGGTAACGGATAATGCGGTTCTCTCATTTTTGGGAATCGAATACAAGGGCTATTTGTATTCATATGCAATTTCGGCAATTATCGGATATGCCGCCGCATATGTAATGAATAGGAAACTGACATTTAAGGCGGACGCAAATCCTGTTATGTCAACAATTATCTATGCGATTATGGTTGCGTGTACAATAGCGTTTAACACCTGGTTCGGTGCGTATTTGGGCACAATCGTTAAAAATAACGGCTGGGACAATGCAATAGTTGAGATGATTACTAAGGTAATTGTTATGACTGTACCGACAATTTGGACTTATCCTATGAACCGTTTTGTAATTCACAGAAAGAAGAAAGACACAAGTAATGGCAACGAATCCGACATCAACAACACAACCTACCAAGGCGAAATCGGAACTGTGGAAGTTCCTCAAATTTAACATTTGTGTTATCGTAACATCGGTACTCGATATACTCAGCTATATGTTTTTGCTGTATGTTGCGTTCAAAAATCAAAACAGCACGCCGCTTCCCGATTCGGCACTTTTGTCGCTACTCGGAATAAAGTACAAGGGCTACCTTTATGCGTATCTTATTTCAACATCAATCGGCTACATAGCGGCGTACTTGATAAATCGAAAAATCACATTCAAATCAAATGTAAACCCCTTATACAGTTCTGTCTTATATGCGATGCTGGCAGTGTTTAACATACTTGTCAGCTCGTATTTAGGCGGAATTTTCGGCACATTTATAACGGCACATAATCTGTCGTCACCGATTGTTGAAGTTATATCAAAATTCATCATTATCAACATTCCGACAATATGGACTTATCCGTTGGAAAGATATATAATACAAATAAATAAGAAAGAAAAAGTTATGCTTAAAAATCCGCTTATAATTGCTTCCGACCTTGACGGAACATTGCTTAAAAGCGATACCGATATTAGTGAGGAAAATCTGCGTTCTATTGAGAGACTTGCACAAAAGGGAGCGAAAATTGTTTTGCTCACAGGCAGAACATTGTACGAAGTGCCTAAAGAATTGCGAGCTTGCAAGGGCGTGGAATATATAGTTTTTTCAAACGGTGCAGGCATCTATCATACCAAAAAAGGAATGATTAAATATCGCACAATTCCAAACGAAGAAGCATATAAAATTTATCGGATTTTGTCGGAATACGAAACTTTTATCGAAGTGTATACGGGCGGTGCTCCGTTTGTTGATAAAACAAAGTTTTCAGACAAAGCGTTTGAGTATTACAAAATCGACAAGGATTTTATTCCCGAAATGTATAAGAGCAGACGCATATGCAACAGCCTTGATAATCTGATTTTTGACCCCGACTATAAGACGGAAATGTTTGATGTCTTCTTCAAAAATCAAGACGAACGAAAAGCGTGCAAAAAGAGATTGCAAGACGAGTTTGAGTCAATTGAAATCACAACCTCAATGACGAATAATTTGGAAATTATGCTAAAAGGCATTAATAAGGGCAAGGCACTTTGTGAGCTGTGCGAAATTGCGGGATACTGTATAAAAGATGTTACGGTTGTCGGCGACAGCAAAAACGACTTGACTGCTTTTATGACTGAGGCGAGAAAATATGCGGTGTCGAATGCGTGTGCGGAAATCAAGGCACTTGCCGATAAAATAATATGCTCAAACGACGAAAATATTATGTGCTACATAGAAAATGAAATTGTATTAAAGGGCGTATAATTTGTCGGCTGAAAGGACTTCTTGATTAATATGAGTAATTTTGTTCACTTTTTAAATACCGGTTCTTCGGACTGTATAATAATCGAAAGCAACGGACATTTTGCAATGGTTGACGCAGGCGAGGACAGTGAATATCCGGCAAACAAGCCGCATCTCAAATATCCGGGATATGAAGAAATCGTGTGTGATTATTTGCTGAAAAACTGTGCGTCGCCCGACGGCACGGTTACGCTTGATTTTGTGCTTGGTACTCACGCACATTCCGACCATATCGGCGGATTTGACACGGTTATCAATCATCCAAAAATCAATGTTAAAAAGGCGTATTTGAAACCGTATAACGAAAAAGATATTTTTATTTACGAACGGCTCAGTTGGGACAACACTGAGGTCTACGGGCAAATGAAAAAGGCTCTTTTTGATAACAATGTAGAAATTGTTGAAAATTTTGACAATCTTAAAACCGAACTCGGCGATTTTAAAATCACTTTTTTAAACGGAAAATATAAAAAGCATTTCTTTAAATACGGCGAAAATGTCAACAGCGTTGTGACACTTCTTGAATGTAACGGCTACTGTTGTGTGCTTGCCGGTGACTTAAATAATAAGGTGTTTGACGAACGCCGTCTTGCAAAGCAAATCGGCAAGGTGGATATGCTGAAAGTGGGACATCACGGCTATCCGTTTTCATCAAGCCCGAAATGGTTGAAAACGCTTTCGCCCGAATACAGCGTTGTGTGTAATTACGAAAAGAAAATTTATCCGCATATTAAGCACAGACTTCTTAATGTAATAGGTACAAAGCTGTTTTGCACGGCGGATTTAAACGGCGTAAAATTTGATTTTGACAACGGCTTAAAGCCGATAACGGATATAACAAAATGAGTATGAAATTTAACAAAAACGGAAAATTCAAAATAATGCAAATTACCGACATTCAGGAAATTCCGAGTGTGTCGCCCGACACGGTTAAACTTTTGAATGCCGCAATATCACAGGAAAAGCCGGACCTTGTTGTGCTGACCGGCGACCAAATAAAGGGGTACGGCACATCGTACAAAGTCAAAGGTAAAAATGTCTTTAATGCGGTTAAGGACACACTTGAAATTCTTTTGAAACCTATTGTTGAAGCGAAAATTCCGTACGCCGTAACATTCGGCAATCACGACCGCCAAGTCGGCATTTCAAATGCTGAGCAGTTTGAAAAAATATACAAGAAAATCGGAAATTGTATAGGCGAGCAGGCAAGCGGAATTGACGGCGGCGGAACATATAATATACCGATTATGTCGTCGGACGGAGAAAAAATTGTAAATAATATTTATCTCTTTGATTCGGGCACGGACGCAAAGGGCGGAGGATACGAACCGTTTGATGATAATATTATCAAATGGTACAAAGCAACAAGAGACGAACTCAAAAAAGAAAACGGCGGTTATGTACCGTCGATAGTTTTTCAGCACATTCCGATGTGTGAATACTACAATGTGTTGAAGCGTGTAAAAAGTACTGCAAAGGGTGCAATCAGAGCGTTCAGAACTCACAAAAACGAATATTATGTTCTTGGCGACACTTGCAAGGACGGCGGCATTTTTCTTGAACCTCCGTCAATACCGAACGAGAACACGGGCGAGTTCGACGCTTTGAATGAATATGGTGATGTTATGGCGGTTTTCGTGGGTCACGACCATAAAAACAGCTTTGTCGGAAGATACAAAAACATCGACCTCGGTTTTACGCAATCAAGCGGATTTAACGCTTACGGTAACAGCAAAAAGCGTGGCGTGAGAATTATTGAGCTTAATGAAAATGAACCGAACGCATACAGCACCTACACACGAACTTATGATGAACTTGTAGGCGATAAACTTCAAAAACCGCTTCTTGATTTTATATCGTCAAAGGCACCGGAAACGGTTGATGCCGCTATCCCGCTCGTGATCAAATTACTTTCGATTGTTGCGATAATAATCTTTATTTTAATAATCCTTTTTTGATATGAAAAAACTCTCTTGCGTATTTGTCAAGAGAGTTTTTATTTTTAATATTCGTATTTTGTGTGCGGTGTTGATTTGAATTTGTCGATTACAATTCGGTATCGCTCACACGCATTTGCAATGCTTTCGTCCCAGCTTATGTATATGTTGTTGCGTGCGTTTAAGCCCACACGGTGCAATAAATCTTTGTTGTCGATAACACTGTCGATTGTTTTCGCAACGCTGTGTGACGATTCAAGACAAAGGAAGCCTGTGTCGCAGTCGGCTATTCCCTCACTTGCACAGCTGTCTTTTACAACTATTGTTGGGGTTGCGGAAGCGGCTGCTTCACGAACAACAAGTCCGTTTGTGTCAAATATGGATGGAAAAACCTGCAAGTCGGCAGTGCCGTAATACATTTGAAGCTCTGTTCTGTCGAGAATTTGACCTGTAAATATAACCTTATCGTTTAGTCCGAGCTTTGTGCAAAAACGCTTGATTTGTGTTTCCTCAGGCCCGATTCCTATCATTATCATTCTGAAATCTCTTCCGCCGTCTTTTAACAGCTTGCAAGCCTCAAGAATAATTTTGATATTTTTGTACCACATCATTCTGCCCACAAACAGCAAAACAGGAATATTTTGCGGAATGTTGTGCTTACGCTTTATAATCGATTTCATTTCATCGTTAATGTCGAATTTTGCCAAATCACAGCCGTTTGGCATAATAACAAAATCACCATCGTAGCCGATTTTACGCAAACTGTCAATCGTGCCGTGACTTGTAACCCAAACTTCGTCAGCCGATTTGATGTTGTTGAGTAAAAATCCGTAAGCCCTGTGCTTAATTGCCATGGTCGGAACTCTGCTGTCGATGTCGTATTCGTATTTTGTGTGATATGTCAAAATCTGCGGTATGCGGTGAATTCTGTTTATTCTTCTGTAAAAATAGCTTGTGGCAATAGGACAGTGAGAGTGCAAAACATCAAAATCTTTTGCAATAATATCCATTGCGAATTGCTTTTTGAACGGCCAACCCACAGGGTAGCCCTCGCCGAATGTGAACAGGCTTTGGTATCTGTATATTTCATACGGATATTTGTAGTCCTCCTGATTTGGATTTTTCGGAGTGACTATAACCGCTTCACCGTATTTTTGATTTATTACATCTGCATAGCATTTTGCAACTGTGCTTATTCCGTCAATGGTAGGCGGAAACGCTTCCGTACCGATTGCAACTTTGAGCGATTTGTCCATATACTGATCACCGTAGCCTTTCAGTCCTTGTTTGTCATACAATTATAGCACAGTGTTTGATTTAAGTAAACTTATTTTTATTTTGTTCAAACAGTTCTTGATTAATTATTAAATATATTATATAATGAATTTGATTAAGCTTTACCGAGGTGTAAAACAATGGCTGAACAGTATTTTATTACGCTAAAAAAGATAATTGAGGACTTTGACCTTGATATTATCCATCTTTCACAGCCTGCCGAAGAAGTTCACATCGTCACAAACGAGGTTAACAGACCCGGCATTGTTCTTACGGGATATACGGATTATTTTGACCCGCTTCGTGTTCAAATTTTGGGCTGGACAGAGCTTGGATTTTTGCAGAATATGTCCGATTCAAAGCAAGAGGAAGCACTTGGCAAATGGTTGTCGCTTCATCCTGCAGCAGCGGTTATCACAAGAGACCTTGAAATTCCGAAGTGTATGATTGAAGCGTGTGAAAAATATGATGTTCCGCTTCTCAAAACGCAGCAGGAAACATCACCGTTTTTGTCTGCACTTATTGCCGAACTTAACCGCGAACTTGCTCCGAGAATTACACGCCACGGCGTTCTTGTTGAAGTTTACGGTGAGGGTATTCTCATTGTCGGCGAAAGCGGTGCCGGAAAGAGTGAAACCGCTATTGAGCTTATCAAGCGTGGTCACAGACTTATTGCCGATGACGCTGTTGAAATCAGAAAAGTAAGTTATAACACTTTGGAAGGTTCTTCACCGAGTAACATTCGTCACTTTATTGAGCTCCGCGGTATAGGTATTATAAATGCCCGCCGTATCTTCGGTATGGGTGCCGTTAAGCCGAAAGAAAAGATTGATATGGTGGTTCAGCTTGAAGAATGGGACGCCACAAAGGCTTACGACCGCTTGGGTCTCGACAATGAATATACAAGACTTCTCGGCGTTAAGGTACCGGTTATCACCGTTCCTATTACTCCGGGCAGAAATCTTGCGGTAATTGTTGAAACGGCAGCTATGAACAACCGTCAAAAGAAAATGGGCTACAACGGTGCAAAAGAACTTATGCACAGCCTCGGTATTGATGACATTGAGCCTACGGAAAAAGAGCTTGAACTTTGGGCTAATTCGTAATTTATTAAAATTTTAAAGATATATAAGGGGAAGGTTATGTACAGAATTGGTATTGATTTAGGTGGAACAAACATTGTTGCGGCAGTTGTTGACGACAACTATAAAATGGTTGCAAAGGCAAAAACGCCTACGGCTATTCCGCGCACACCGGATGAAATTTTTGACGACATCGCAAAGGTGTCTAAGGAAGCTATGGCGGAAGCCGGACTTACTATTGCCGACATTGTTTCGGTTGGTATCGGCACTCCTGGAACGGTAAATGCAGAGGGTGTTATTGAATATGCTAACAATCTCGGCTTTGACCATGTTCCTGCAAAGCAGATGATTATTGACAGACTCGGCTGTCAGAATGTTTATGTTGAAAACGACGCTAACTGTGCTGCTCTCGGCGAGGCTGTTGCAGGTTGCGGTCACGGTGCAAAAGATTTTGTTGCCGTAACATTGGGTACGGGCGTTGGCTCGGGTATTATCATTAACGGCAAGATTGTGTCGGGTGCAAACAATGCCGGCGGCGAATGCGGCCATACCGTAATTGTTGTTGACGGCGAGCCTTGCACTTGCGGCAGAAAAGGTTGTTGGGAGGCTTATGCTTCGGCTACCGCTCTTATCAATCAAACAAAGAGAGCTATGGAAGAATATCCGGATTCGGTTATGCACGAACTTGCAAAAGAAGAAGGTAAGGTTTCCGGTAAAACAGCATTTGACGCAATGAGAAGAGGAGATATTGCAGGTATAAAGGTTGTAGACAAGTATTGTAAATATGTTGCTTGCGGTCTTATCAATCTTGTAAATATTTTCCAACCTGAAATTATTTGTATTGGCGGCGGTATCTGCAATGAGGGCGAAACACTTTTGCGTCCGATTCGCAGATATGTTGAAAGCGAAAGATACAGCGTTTATTCAAAAATTCAGTCAAAAATTTGCAAGGCAGAACTTGGCAATGACGCAGGTATTATCGGTGCCGCAATTTTGGGCGACTGATTTATTCGGGTGAGGCTTTTGAATAAAATTTGTGAATATGTAAAAAATGCGGATATTTCGTATGCTGAAAATGAACCTATGGCTTTGCACACTACCTTTAAAATCGGCGGTCCGGCAAGGCTTGCGGTGTTTCCTAAAAGCGAAAAAGAAATATCCGATGTTATAAAAAAATGTAAAGAAGAAAATGTCAGGTATATGGTTATCGGCAACGGTTCAAATTTGCTTGTTGCCGACGAGGGTATAGAAGCCGTTGTTATCATTTTGGGCAAGGACTTCGCTGAGGTTAAACTTCTTGATGACGAAACGGTATTTGCTCAAGCGGGTGCACCGCTTATGAAAGTATGCCGTGTTGCACTCGAAAACGGACTTTCGGGATTGGAATTTGCTTACGGCATTCCCGGTTCGTGCGGCGGCGGAGCATTTATGAACGCAGGTGCTTACGGCGGTGAACTCGGTGATGTTATGTTTCGTTGTGACCATATAGACGAAAACGGCAATAAGGGCAGTTTGGAGGGCGACGAGCTCAAACTTTCCTACCGCCACTCCGCTTATTACGATAACGGCTGTGTTGTTACGGGCGTGTATTTTAAATTAAAAAAAGCGGATAAAGAAGAAATTAAGGCAAAAATGAATGATTTTATGGGCAGACGACGCGACAAGCAACCGCTTGAGTTTCCGTCGGCAGGTTCAACATTCAAACGCCCTGAGGGCAATTTTGCCGGTGCACTTATTCAGCAGTGCGGACTTATGGGCACAAGCGTTGGCGGAGCCGAGGTCAGCACAAAACATGCCGGATTTGTTATAAATAAGGGCGGTGCAACCTGCAAAGATGTGCTTGATTTGTGCAAAAAGGTTGCAGATACGGTAAAAGCCGAAAAGGGCGTTGACTTGGAAATGGAAGTCAGAGTTACAAGATAGAATACAGGAGAGCGTATAATGAAAGATTTGGTTTTATTAACAGGTGTGTCCGGAGCGGGCAAGTCAACAGCAATGGGATTTATGGAGGATATCGGATATTATTGCATAGATAATATGCCGGCAGAACTTATCGGTACATTTATTTCTCTTATTGAGAAATCCGATTCGTACAGCAAGATTGCCATTGTTACCGATGTTCGTTCAAAAGGCGTTTATTCGGAATTCAGAAAAAATGTGCAAAGTCTTATGGACAGCAATGATTATACCGTAAAATCGATTTATCTTGATATTAAAAATCATGTTGCTTTACGCAGATACAAACTTACAAGAAGAAAACATCCGTATGCAGATAAGTTTAACGGTTCTCTTGAAGACGCTCTTAATTATGAAAAAGAAATCCTTGCTCCTGTAAGAGAAAAAGCGGGCTATATCATTGACACATCCGATTTGACAGCAAATCAGCTTCGCGAACGCCTTGCTCAAATCCTTCTCGGCGACGAAAAAGAGGTTATGAATCTTCATGTTGTATCGTTCGGCTTTAAGCACGGTATTCCTGCCGATGCAGATTTTGTGCTTGATGTAAGATGCCTTCCTAATCCGTATTGGATTGAAGCTATGAGAGATAAAACAGGACTTGACCAAGAGGTTAAGGACTATGTTTTCAGCTTTGATGAAGCACACGAAATTTTTGAAAGACTTAAAAGCTTGCTTGATTATCTTAACCCTCTTTATATTCGTGAGGGCAAGAGCCAAATTGTTATTGCAATCGGTTGCACGGGCGGTAATCACAGAAGCGTTGTTTTTGCCGAAGCACTCAAGGATTACTTTTCACGCAAGTGGGACAATGTAACCGTGAATCACAGAGATATTGACAGAAAATAACGGGGTACGGCAAAAATGTCCTTTTCATCTCAGGTAAAAAAAGAGCTTGTTGAAATACAGGTTGAAAATAACTGTTGCAAAAAGAGTCTCCTTTACGGAATGGCTCTTTTTTCAAAAAGCTTTTCGTACAGAGAGGTTGTTTTTCAGTCGAAAAGCGAAACGACGGCGGAACTGTATTGCAAACTTTTGAGCGAGCTTTGTGCTGTTAATGCCGGAATAAAAACATCGCCGTCGGGCAAGATTTACACGGCATCGGTGAAAAAACCAACCAATGTTGCCAGAATTATGGCGTATTTCGGGCACGAAAGAAGTGAAACAACGCTTCGTATAAATTTTTCAAATTTTGATTGTGAGGAATGTCAAAACGCTTTTTTAAGAGGTGCGTTTTTGGCTTGCGGTGCGGTTTCGTCACCCGAAAAAAATTATCATCTCGAGTTTTCCGTGCCGTATATGAATTTGTCAAAAAGCCTTGTAACCGCACTTAGGGAAAGGGAACTTTCTCCAAAGGTCACGCACAGAAAAGGCTATAATGTTATATATTTTAAGGACAGCGAGGAAATCGAGGACTGCCTTTATATTATGGGTGCCGGCAAGTCTATGTTTGATATGATGAATGTCAAAATAGTTAAGGAAATTCGCAACGACGCCAACAGAAAGGCAAATTGCGAAACAGCGAATATTGACAAAATTGTAGCGGCGGCTTCTCCGCAAATTGCCGCTATTATGAAAATAGAGCGAGAAAAAGGACTTGACTCTTTGTCAGAATCGCTTCGCCAAATGGCAGAAATCAGAATGGAAAATCCCGATGCGTCACTCAACGAGCTTGCCAAAATGTTTGAACCGCCTATCAGCAGAAGCGGAGTTAATCACAGACTTTCAAGGCTTGTAAAAATCGCAGAGGATTTGTAAATCGCAAATTATTTATGAGGTAATGTTATGTTCACACATCTTCATTTGCACACACAGTTCAGCTTGCTTGACGGCGCTTGCCGTTTGGGTGAGCTTGTAAGCCGTGCAAAGGAGCTGGGTATGACATCTCTTGCTATAACAGACCACGGCAATATGTACGGTGCCGTGGATTTTTACCGTGAGTGCAAAAAACAGGGTATTAAGCCGATTATCGGCTGTGAAGTTTATGTTGCACCGCGCAGCAGGTACGATAAAGATAAAAATTTCGACAGCAAATATAACCACCTCATTTTGCTTGTGAAAAATGAGGTTGGATATAAAAATCTTATAAAAATGGTATCGCTGTCATATACTGAGGGATTTTATTTTAAACCGAGAATTGACCGTGATTTGCTTGAAAAATACAGCGAGGGACTTGTTTGTTTGTCTGCTTGCGTTGTCGGAGAAATTCCGCAGTATCTTTTGCAGAGAGATTATGACGGTGCAAAGAGGGCGGCATTGTGGTTCAATTCTGTTTTCGGTGACGGTAATTTTTATCTTGAAATGCAAAATCACGGACTTGACGAGGAACGGGTTGTTGTCGACGGACTTAAAAGACTTTCGGCGGATACAGGCATTCCGCTTGTTGCAACAAACGATGTGCATTATGTCAGACAGCAGGACGCTGAAATTCAGCAGGTACTAATTTGTATTGCAACAAATCACATTTTGGGTGAAGATACGGGGCTTGAATTTCATTCGGACAATTTTTATCTAAAGAGCGAAAGCGAGATGTCGGAGCTGTTTTATGACACCCCGAGTGCAATAGAAAACACGCAAAAAATTGCCAATATGTGCAATTTTGATTTTGAGTTCGGCAATACAAAACTTCCGTATTTTGAAACGCCGAATAATATGAACCATTTTGAATATTTCAGGCAGATGTGCTACAAGGGACTTTACAAAAGATATGGCAAGTCCGTGCCGCAAAGCTACATTGACCGCCTTGAATACGAACTTGAAACTGTAGACAAAATGGGCTATACCGACTATTATTTGATAGTTCAGGATTTTGTGCGTTTTGCAAAAAGTAAGGATATTCCGGTAGGTCCGGGCAGAGGCTCCGGTGCCGGTTCGCTTGCAGCTTACTGTATAGGGATAACCGACCTTGACCCTATGAAATACGATTTGATTTTTGAGCGTTTCCTTAATCCGGAGCGTGTGTCTATGCCCGACTTTGACATAGATTTTTGTTATGAACGACGGGGCGAAGTTATAGATTATGTAACTCAAAAATACGGTGCCGACCATGTTGCACAGATTGTGACTTTCGGTACGCTTCAAACAAAGGCGGCACTTCGTGATGTCGGCAGGGTTATGGGTATGCCGTATGCAAGGGTTGATTCGATTGTAAAAATGATACCGAGGGCGTTTCATATAACTATAGACGAGGCGGTGAAAAAGAGCAAGGAACTTCGTCAGGCGATGGAAAACGACCCACAGGTAAACAGGCTTGTTGAAATTGCACGCAAGGTTGAGGGTATGCCGAGAAACACTTCAACTCATGCGGCAGGCGTTGTAATAACCCACGACCCGGTATCGTCTTATGTTCCGCTTGCAACTAACGACGATTTGGTTGTAACGCAGTACATTATGACAACTTTGGAAGAACTCGGACTTCTAAAAATGGACTTTTTGGGACTTCGCACGCTTACCGTTATTGACGATGCGGCAAAGGCAAGCGGAGTTGATATAAACACAATCCCTATTGATGATGCAGAGGTTTACAAGCTGTTCTCACGGGGGCAAACAGAGGGCGTTTTTCAGTTTGAATCATCGGGTATGAAACAGATGCTTACAAATTTGAAGCCTACGGGATTAGAGGATTTGATTGCCGCAACTTCGCTTTACAGACCGGGCCCGGCAAGTCAGATAGACACCTTTGTGCACAATTCAAATAATCCGCAGGATATTACCTACGACACGCCGTTATTAGAGCCTATTCTCAAAAATACTTACGGCTGTATGGTGTATCAGGAGCAGGTTATGCAGATATTCCGTGAACTTGCCGGATACAGTTTCGGCAGGGCGGATGTTGTTCGCCGTGCAATGAGCAAAAAGAAGCACGATGTGATGGAAAAAGAACGAACTTCGTTTGTTGACGGCTGTGCCAAAAATTCAATACCGTCAAATGTTGCTAACGGTATTTTTGATAAAATGAGTGATTTTGCGTCTTACGCATTCAATAAATCTCACGCCGCTTGTTACGCCTTGGTGGCTTATCGTTGTGCGTATCTGAAGAAATATCATCCGTCAAATTTTATGGCGGCACTTTTAACTTCTGTTTTGGACGATTCAAACAAGGTCGCTCGGTATATCGCCGAGTGTAAAAGACTCGGAATTCGCCTTGCTCCGCCCGATATTAACAGTTCTATGAAAGGCTTTACGGCAGGTAGTGACAGGGTAATTAACTACGGGCTTTTGGGTATTAAGAATCTCGGCAACGATTTTATTGAGGATATAATCAAGGAACGCGAAAACGGCAAATTTAAGGATATATTCGATTTTTGTACAAGAATGCAAAGCGGAAAATTCAATCGCCGTGCGGTTGAGTCGCTTATTCAATGCGGTGCTTTTGACGGTTTGGGTGCAAACCGTCGCCAAATGCTTACCGCTTTGCCGGTTATTCTTACAAATATTGAGGCTAAATACCGCAAAACGATGTACGGTCAGGTTGGACTTTTTGACATAAGCGATGACTTTAACGATAATTTTGAACTTCCGAATGTTGAGGAGTATTCAAAATCGGAACTTTTGCAAATGGAAAAGGAAATGACGGGCTTGTATCTTTCGGGTCATCCCATGGATAAGTATGACGGCTATGTGAAAAAATCCGGCTGTATTCGCACCTATGATGTTCTTGAAGCGGGCAAGGAAATGTCACAAATTAAGGACGGCTCAAGCGTTAAGTTGTGCGGAACGGTTACACGCGTTTCGGTTAAACAGACACGCACAAGTAATATGAGTATGGCATTTGTTACGCTTGAGGATTTGTTTGGCACGGTTGAGATTGTTCTTTTTCCGAAAATCTTTGCAAAATACAGCACGATGATAACGCTAAACAATGTTATTGCGGTGTCGGGAACAGTATCGATTGAAGAAGAAAAAGAACCTAAAATTCTTGTGAACGCTGTGATAAATCCGACTGTTGACAATACGCCGAGCGGTGAAAAATCAAAGCAAAGAAGAACGGGACTGTTCCTTAAATTTAAATCAAAATCAGATGAAAACATAGCCAAGGTAAAGGACGCTTTAAAGAACTGCAAGGGCGATGTTCCTTTGTACTATTATCTTGAGGACGAAAAGAAGTATATCAAGGCTCAATCGAGTAATTTTGTGAAATATGACGATAATCTTGTGAAAACTTTAAAAAGTATACTAGGAGAGAGTAATGTTGCGGTAAGATTTTAGCGTTTTTTACACTTGACATTATATTAATTATTAAGTAAAATAAAACTATTATGTGAATTTGCGGTTCACGACTAATAAGCTATAAATTCAATTATATATTTGTATTTTTGGACGGAGGAAAATATTATGAAGACTATCGCAGTTTTAACAAGCGGCGGCGACGCACCGGGTATGAATGCTGCTGTTCGTGCAGTTGTAAGAACAGCTTGTGAAAACGGAATTAAGGTTTACGGTGTTGTAAGAGGTTATAACGGCCTTATCAACGGTGATTTTATAGAAATGGATTTGCGTTCGGTGTCCGATATTATTAATCGCGGCGGCACAATTCTTTATTCGGCAAGAAGTACAGAGTTTGCTACCGAAGAGGGTATGCGTAAGGCTATTCGCTCATGCAACGAAAAAGGCATTGAGGGTGTTGTTGTTATCGGTGGTGACGGTTCGTTCCGCGGTGCTCGTGACCTCAGCGAAAGAGGTATTCCGTGCGTAGGACTTCCGGGTACAATCGACAACGATATTGCTTGCTGTGACTACACAATCGGTTATGATACTTGCCTTAACACCATTATGGATATGGTTGACAGAATTCGTGACACTTCCGAATCTCACGACAGATGTGCTGTTATTGAAGTTATGGGCAGAAGAGCAGGTTATCTTGCACTTAATGCCGGTATCGCTTGCGGTGCAACTTCTATCCTTATTCCTGAGGTTGAGGTTGATATTGAAAAGCATGTTATCGAAAGAATGAGAAAAACTCAAAGAACAGACAAAAAGCACTTTATCATCATTGTTGCCGAGGGCTGTGATGTTGATGTTCATCAGCTTGCAAAGCACATTCAGGAAGAAACAGGCGTTGAATCAAGAGCAACTGTTCTCGGTCACACACAGCGTGGCGGCTATCCGACAGTAAAGGACAGAGTTATGGCAACCCGTATGGGTAACTATGCAGTTAAGCTTCTTATGAACAACATCGGTAACAGAGTTGTTGCCGCTCAAAAGGAAGAAGTGGTTGACTACGATATTTTTGAAGCACTCAATATGACTAAGACTATTGATATGAATCTTTATAATATCGCTCACGAGGTTTCTATTTGATTTAAATCAAAAATATAAAGCTGTGCCGTGAACTTAATGTTTGCGGCATTTTTTATGACGGTTGCTTGCAACTGTTTTTGTATAAATTTACCTGTGGAAATATATTAGGTTATATGTTATAATTTCCATAAAGGAGCTTTTATGCCTACAAAGAAAAAAACAAAAAAACGCCTTTCCAAAAAACAAAAGGAAAAGCGAAAGAAGATTATTGTGTCCGTTGTGGCATTGCTTCTTGTCGCCGTTGTGGCATTGGTTTCAATATCCGTGTCGCATCGAGGCAGAAAGCTTCCCAACCCTCTTTTGAGCATTGACAAAGAGGCGGCATACGGAGTTGATATATCGCATCATAACGGTAAAGTTAATTTTAAAAAGCTTAAAGATGAAGTGGATTTTGTTATAATTCGCGTCGGCTATCGGGGTTATGAAAAAGGCAATGTTTGCATAGACAAAAATGCCGAGAAAAATCTGAAAGCGGCAAATAAGTATAACATACCCGTCGGAGTATATTTTTACACTCAAGCCGTTAATGAGGAAGAGGCGAAAGAAGAAGCCGAGGCAACTCTTGATGTCATTAAGAAATATGACATTTCATTGCCTGTTTTCTACGATTTTGAATATCCTACATCGTCGGGAAAACACACGGGCAGGCTTTATTCGGCACATCTTGACAAAAAAGAAAGTTCCGACCTTATCAACGCCTTTTGTAAAGAGGTGGAGAACGCAGGTTATCAAAGCGGAGTTTATGCTTCGTCTTTTATGTATCAAAGCAAATTTAAGATGAGCACACTTGCAAGCTCTATTTACATATGGGTTGCGGATTATAACGAAAGTGTGACCTACAGCGGAGATTACGACTTGTGGCAGTTCAGTGATAAGGGGAGCGTCAACGGTGTTAATAAAAAAGTTGACGAAAACTATTGGTATATTAAAAAATAAGCACCTTTGCTTGCAATGTTGAAAGGTGTTTGTACAAAATGTTGGAGGAGTAATGCTTAATGAAAAAAGCAGTAAAAAAAATAATGTCGGTGCTTCTTGCCGGCACCATGCTTGTAACACCCGTTACAGCGTCGGCTTTTACCGGTTCGAGTAATTTTATGGATAAAACCTATACCCATCAGGATAGGTTTGCGGCAGGCAGTATTCAGCAGGGTATAGATGTTTCTTATCATAACGGTAATCTCAATTGGTCAACAATCAAGGCGGCAGGCGTTGATTTTGCCATTTTGCGTGCGGCATATCGCGGATACGGCGACGAGGGCACACTTGTAAAAGATACAAAGTTTGCCGAATACATCAGCGGCGCACAGTCTCAGGGTATTCCGGTCGGTGCATATATTTATTCGCAGGCTGTTTCAACTGCTGAAGCTGTTGAGGAGGCTAATTATATCCTTAATATCGTAAAGGGCTACAGTCTTAATTTACCCATTGTTTTTGACTATGAGTTTGCAGGTGTTAAAACAGGCAGACTTGATTCCGCTTGGTCAAGCGGCAAACTCAACAAATCAAAAATGACCAACATTGCTCTTGCTTTTTGTAATACAATCAAAAATGCGGGCTATGACGCAATGGTTTATGCTAACAAATCGTTTCTTAATACAAATTTAGACCATGAGGCTATTGAGGACGCCGGTTATGAAGTTTGGCTTGCTCATTACACCACGAGTACAGATTACACCGGTGAATACAAAATTTGGCAGTACACTTCAAGCGGTACAATTCCGGGCATTTCAAACAAGGTGTTCGATTGCAACTTTATGTATTCGGGTCTTAATGTTGCAAACATTCCGAATCAGGTGTATTCGGGCTACGAGATTACACCGAGCATAAATGTTTCGTACGGCGGAACAACTCTCACCGAGGGCATCGATTATACCGTTACATATCAGAACAATACTGCGATAGGTACCGCAACGGTAAACATTCTCGGTGCGGGCAATTATGAAAATGTTATAAAGCTTACAAGAACATTTAACATCATTCCGGGCACGGTTCAGAATATGCAAGCTTCAGATGTTAAAACCAACTGTGCAAATTTGAGTTGGTCTGCAGTTGACGGTGCAAGCGGATATACCGTTCAGGTTCTCAAAAATAACAAGTGGACTACCGTCGGTAATTATACCGGCACAAACGCACAAATCAGCGGACTTTTGACAGGCAGTATCAACTATGTTAATATCGCTGCTTATGCAAGTATAAACGGCAAGAACTATACCGGTGCATATAATACGGCACTTAAAATTGAAACAGCCGTAGGTGCGGTTAATCCAAAGGTTTCCGCTTATGCCGACAGCTATATTAAACTTACTTGGGACAAGCAAACTGCCGCAAACGGATATGAGGTTTATAAATATAACAGTTCAACAAAGAAGTATGCACTTTATAAGAGTATTACAAATGCCAACACCAATACTTGCAAGGTGACAGGTCTTTCGGCAAACAAAAAGTATTATTTCAAGGTTCGTGCTTATCAAATTGACGGCAGTGAAAAAACCTACGCTTCGTTTGGCACAATCATTTCGCAGTATACTTCCGTGACAAAACCGACATTGAAGTCGGCAAAGTCGTCATCAAAGAAAAAGATTAAGGCTTCGTGGGCAAAAGTAAGCGGTGCTTCGGGTTATCAGGTTATGTGGTCAACCTACAGTGATTTCTCAAAGAATTACAAAACAAAGTCGGTCACATCAAAGTACCTTTCAAAAACCGTAACCACCGCACAGTCGAAAAAGTATTACTATGTTCGTG
The DNA here is from genome assembly GCA_963661495.1 of bacterium. Classification (GTDB taxonomy): domain Bacteria; phylum Bacillota; class Clostridia; order Oscillospirales; family Acutalibacteraceae; genus Eubacterium_R. Next base: position 3,720 of record CAVLCA010000025.1, on the reverse strand, counting down.
TAAGAGCATATAAAAAAATTTCCGGTAAAAAGATTTATTCGCCGTGGAGTAAAACCAAGAAATTGAAAACAAAATAAAAATTGACGGAGGCGAACGGGCTAAAATCCTGTTCGCCTCTTTTCTTTTTGCGTGAGGTGTGGTATAATTATTTTATATGTGATTAGCGAGGAAATATATGAAAAAACTGATTTCTGTTTTACTATCGGTCGTTTTTGTATTTGCATTTGCAAGCCCTGTTTTTGCAAAGACCGATACTGTACTTAATATATCAAGCGACGACATCGGCTCGGAGATTTCGTCAACGCTTTACGGAGTGACTCTTGACGATTCGTCGTTCGGTGCAGACGGCGGTCTGTCATCAAATATGATAAATAACAACTCGTTTGAATATGCCGACAATCCTGAATATGCGTGGGCGTTTAACGGTGTTTCACCCGTTGTGTCAAATCAAAATCCGATTAACCAAAACAATCCTACTTATGAAACTATCACGGTTGAATCGCAGGGAAGTATGGTCAATAACGGCTATACAAAACTGTTTGACAGCAAGGGTAATTACAGTTCAAGCGTTGCCGAAAAAGCGGGTATGAGTTTTGAAAAAGGCACAACATATTATTTTTCGTGTTATCTGCTCAATGTGGATTTTCAGGGAAAAATCGGCGTGTTTATTGATTCAAAATCAAACAATTCCGACCCGGTTCAGCTTGACATCGGTTCAATGAATAAAAACTCGTGGACTAAGGTAAGTGCCAAAATCAAATCCGGCGGTACCGAAAGCGGCAGACTTGGAATCAGCTTTAACGGCACGGGCACGATTTGCGTTGATTATGTCACTTTAGTGCCGGACGACAGCTACGGCCTCGGCGACGGCGAGTGGGAATATACATCGCTTCGCACTGATATGGTTGACGCACTGAAAAGCCTGAAACCGTCGTTTATCAAGTTTCCCGGCGATTGCGTTGCCGAAAATAATAACAGCTATAATTGGAAAGACACGATTGGAGAACCGGCTCTTCGCAAACAGTCGGTCAGCGTGTACAATGACAGTGCAAATGGATATTTCGCAAACAATTCAAATATGCTCGGTTATCACGAATATTTTCAACTTGCCAAAGATTTAAACGCTGTTCCGGTTGCGGTTGTCGGTGCAGGAATTGCTTGTCAAACGAACGGCGAGTACGAGGCGTACTCTCAAGCGCTCGACAAAACATATATGACCGACGAGCAGTGGGAAACTTATTTAATCGGCGAATGCGGTTACAAAAAGAGCGAGGTTAAGGCGAGAACCGAATATATTGAGTTGCTTAAAGTTGACGGTGTTGAGGATTTCAACAAGTATGTGGAGAGCATTTCGCTCACTCCGGGCACGGACGAATTTACGAATTACGCACAGGATATTCTTGATTTAATCGAATATGCAAATGCCGACAGCACGGGTGGATATTGGGCTTCTCTTCGCAGTGCAAACGGAAGTGAACAGCCGTTCAATTTGAAATATTTGCAAATCGGCGGCGACAATTACGGCGAGGTTTATTGGCGTAATTTTGACGCTCTTAAAAAGATAATCAACGAAAAATATCCCGACATCGTTGTGATTGCTTCAACGGGTTATACTGCGGACGGCGAAGATTTTGACACGGCTTGGAATAAGATCAATTCTTCGTATTCAAACGCACTTGCAATTGAAAAAATCGTTGATACAAAGGATAACCTATTGTCGCAAAGCGTAACACGGTACGACAGTTATAACGAATCGGGCGCCGGAGTGATTATTGATGAATACCGTTCAGAGGCTTACACGAGCGGTACAAATGTGAAAAACAATAATATGTTCAATGCTTCACAGGAGGCGGCTTTCGTTACCGGACTTGAGAAAAACGGTGCCGTTGTCAAAATGACAAGCTGTTCGCCGACATTTTCAAAAATCGGAGCAAATAACAAAAATCAAAGCCTTGTGTGGTTTGACGGCAACGATTTGGTTTACACGCCGAGCTATTACACGCAACTTATTTTTTCAAATAACACGGGCAAAAATTATGTCAATTCAAATTTGACTACGGAAAATGACGGAATTTATCAAAGCGTAACCGCAGACGAAAACTCACGCACCTTGTACATAAAACTTGTGAACACTTCGGGTAAAAAAGAAAAAGTCAGCATTAATTTGAGCGGATTTGAAAATGTTTCCACGGTTTCACAGCAAAGCGTGGAAAGCAAATATAAATCGGCATACAACAGCACTGAAAAGCAAACCGTCGCACCTGAACAGACGGAGCTGAAATTTGACGAAAACACTTTTGATACTGAGCTTGCACCGTACAGTGCGAGCGTTATCAGAGTCGGCTATGAGCAAAACAACGGCAACGGATTTTACACCTTGCCGGACAGTATAAACACGGAGGTTAAAGCATACATTCCTATGAGTATTCCTGTATTTATTATTATGATAATTGCCCTGTTTGTTGTGGGCAGTGTAGGCGGATATTTTGTATATTCCAAGTTTGTGCTTAAAGGCAAAAAACCGAATAAGCCTAATAAAAAGAAGAAAGAAGATAATGAAGATGAAAAATAAAGTCACATTCCTTTCCGATGTCACCACTCCGGAAAGGGTGTATTCAAATGTTCCCGAGCTTAAAGATTTTGATGTAAAATTCTTTTCAACCCGTGACGATGAAGAAAAAATCATTAAAGAAGCGGGTGATACAGAGTTTTTGATTGTTGACGCAATGGGTAAGGCGAGCGAAAGACTTATTGATTCGTTGGCGAATTTGAAATTGATTCAGTCCGAGGGCGTAGGCTATCAGGGCGTTGATGTTGAAGCGGCGACAAGACGGAATATCCCTGTTTGCAATAATAAAGGTATCAACGATACAGCTGTTGCCGAGGTAGCGGTATTCCTGATTTTGGGTTGCCTGAAAAAGTACAATGACGGCGTTGCCGCCGTGTATGACGGCAGACAAATTCAGAAGAAAGCCGAAAGTTTCGGCGTTATAAAAGAACTGTCAGAGTGTACGGTAGGTCTTGTGGGATTTGGAGATATTGCAAGGCAGACGGCAATGCTCCTCAAGGTTTTCGGCGCAAGGGTGATTTATTACAATCGCACACGATATGAGCGTATTGAGGAAGAGTACGGCGTTGAATATGTCAGCCTTGACGAGCTTTTAAAACAGTCGGATTTTGTATCGCTCCACCTTGCCGTGACGGATGATACAAGAAATATTGTTAATTCCGATTTTTTGAGCAAAATGAAAAGCACCGCTTATCTTATCAACACCGCAAGAGGCGATTTGGTTGATAATTCGGCACTTCTTGACGCAATCAAAAATAATAAAATTGCAGGTGCGGGTCTTGATGTTATTGCACCGGAACCTGTACAAAAGGATAATGTTTTACTTGATGAGAGCATAAAGGACAAGCTTATGCTCACACCGCACATTGCCGGCATAACAGCGTTGACTGTCAAAAAGCTGTATCGCAATTGCTACGACAATATCGTTGCAATACAAAACGGCAACCGACCGAAAAATAGGGTAAATTGAATAACGGTAAAAGTTTGACTTGAAAGCCGTAAATCCGTAGTAATTATTAAGTCGTTTCACAAAAGTGAAGCGACTTTAAATTTACACCATAGTTGAACAGATTTTTACAGCAAGCTATAATGAATTTATGAAAGAGATGCTAAGCAAAGTTATAGCTTTTCTTATTGCAATAGTGTTTGTT
>CAVLCA010000024.1:0-27781 GCA_963661495.1 bacterium | reverse complement strand
AAGGCTCCCCTTATTTATAAGGGGAGCTGTCGTCATTTATGACGACTGAGGGGTTATTATTCGGGGAGCTGTCGCAAATATAAATCTAAAAACCAATCAAGGCTCCTCTTATTTATAAGGGGAGCTGTCTGCACCTTGTGTGCAGACTGAGGGGTTAACATTTGGGCAACTGTCTGCATCTTGTGTGCAGACTGAGGGGTTAACGTTGCCGGCAGGCGAGATATTATTGCCGGCAAAAGAAAGCGTTGCGTCGGGGACGCCACACCCTACGAATTATTTTTATGTGCCTCATTTGAATTTTTTGTTAATAATCAAAAATCGGCAAAAATGTTTCATTATGAATATTTCAAATTCCGTTGACTTTAACGCTTTTGGGTGCTAAACTGAACACAAATACAACACAAAAAAATTTGATAGGAGAGATTATCAATGAGAAAATTTGCAAAAAAAGTTGCGGCAGTTGCTCTTTCGGTAGCGATGGTCGGCGGTATGTTCGCAGGTTGTTCGGCTGCTTCAAACGGTGACGACGCACAATCAACAGAGAAAAAAACATCTTACAAAATCGGTATTTGCCAGCTTGTTCAGCACACTGCACTTGATGCGGCAACCAAGGGATTTGAGGAAAAACTCAAGGAACTTGGCGAGGCAGACGGAATTACATTTGAGTTCGATTATCAAAACGCTTCAAACGACTCCGCAAACTGCACAACAATCGCAAACAAGTTCGTTTCATCAGGCTATGATTTGATTATGGCAAACGCAACACCTGCACTTCAGGCTTGCACAACAGCAACAGCTGCTTCACAAATACCTGTTGTCGGAACATCTGTAACCGATTATTCCGCTGCACTCGACATTGATATGGGTCCGACAGACGCAACAGGCATCAATGTAACCGGCACAAGCGACCTTGCTCCGCTTGACAAGCAAGCTCAGCAGATTATGGATTTGTTCCCTGACACAAAGACAGTCGGCGTAATTTATTGCTCAGCTGAAGCAAATTCAAAGCCGCAGGCTGACGGTGTCAAGGAAGCACTTGCAGAAAAAGGCGTTGAAACAAAGTATTATCCGTTCGCAGACTCAAACGATATTTCATCAGTTGCTAAGAAAGCTGCCGCAGATGTTGATGTTATCTACATTCCGACAGACAACACAGCCGCTTCAAACGGTGCCGTTATCGATGACGCTTGCACAAATGCAAATGTTCCTATCGTAGCAGGTGAAGAGGGTATCTTTACAAACACCAGAGCCGTTGCAACACTTTCAATTTCTTACTATTCACTCGGTGAAACAACTGCTCAAATGGCATATGACATTCTTGTAAACGGCAAAGACCCGTCAACAATGAACATTCAGCAAACAGACGGTCTTTCTTACAAGTATAATTCCGAACAGGCTAAGAAGTTTAATGCAACCATTCCTGACGGTTACGAGGAAGCTACAACAGCTGAAGCAACTTCGGAAGAATAAGTTAATAAAACCGACCAAGGCTCCAAATATAAATCAAAAAACCAACCAAGGCTCCCCTTGTTTTCAAGGGGAGCAGTCGTCATTTATGACGACTGAGGGGTTATCATTCGGGGAGCTGTCGTGCTTTAGCACGACTGAGGGGTTATCATTGCCGGCAGGCGAGATATTATTGTCGGCAAAAAGAAAGCGGTGCGTCGGGCATAAATTAACAGTTGACTAATTCAATGCTTTAAAGTATAATAATACTAATTGAAAAAATACGGCTGATAAAGTGATTTTGCTTCATTTTATGCAGTCTGTGGAGGTATTTTTATGGGATTTCTAAATGCTCTGCCGGGTGCAGTCGGTCAGGGACTTATATGGGGCATTATGGCAATCGGTGTGTACATCACATTCAGAGTGCTTGATTTTGCCGACCTTACCGTTGACGGAACCTTAGCAACTGGCGGTGCGGCTATGACAATGTCGCTTATGGCAGGATGCAATGTTTATCTTGCACTTCTTATTGCGTTTGTTGCAGGTTGTTTGGCAGGACTTGTAACGGGATTACTTAACACGGCTTTCGGCATTCCGCCGATTTTGGCAGGTATTTTAACTCAGCTTGCTCTTTATTCAATCAACTTGCGTATTTTAGGCAAGGCAAATCAGCCGGTGTCGGCATATAAATACAATCTCATTTGCTCGATGACAAAGCTTAATCAGGCACTTCTTGTTGCCACAATCTTTGTTTTGGTTATCATTGCAATTCTTTATTGGTTCTTCGGTACAGAAATCGGTCACGCAATCCGTGCAACCGGTACAAATGTGAATATGGCTCGTGCAAACGGCATTAATATTAATTCAGCAAAAATTATCGCACTTGTGCTTTCAAACGGCTTGGTTGCACTTTCGGGCGGACTTCTTTCTCAGTATCAGGGCTATGCCGACATCAATATGGGCAGAGGTGCAATCGTTATCGGTCTTGCCGCTGTTATTATCGGCGAAGTTCTTTTCGGCAGAATTTTCAAAAACTTTGCACTCAAACTTTTGTCGGTTGCAATCGGCGGTATAATTTACTATATTGTTATGCAGTTTGTTATCAGCCTCGGTCTTAATACGGATGACCTCAAGCTCCTCACGGCTGCAGTAGTTGCTGTGTTCCTCGGTATTCCTTACATCAAGGGCAGATACCAAGAAACTCATGTTAAGACAGCAAAAAAGGAGGTTAAGTGATATGTTGGAAATTAAGAATGTGCACAAAACCTTCAATCCGGGCACTATCAACGAAAAAAAGGCACTCAACGGAATTGATTTAACTCTTAACGAGGGCGATTTTGTTACTGTTATCGGCGGTAACGGTGCAGGTAAGTCAACAATGCTTAATATGGTTGCCGGTGTTTATCCTGTTGACTGCGGTTCGATAATTATCGACGGCGTGGATGTTACAAAGCTTCCTGAACATAAAAGAGCAAAATATATCGGCAGAGTTTTCCAAGACCCGATGACGGGTACTGCCGCTAGTATGCAGATTGTTGAAAATCTTGCACTTGCGTCAAGAAGAGGCAACCGCAGAGGTCTCGGTTCGGGCGTTAAGCGTAAGGAAAAAGAGCATTACAAAGAAGTGCTCAAACACCTTGACCTCGGTCTTGAGGACAGACTTACTTCTAAAGTAGGACTTCTTTCGGGCGGTCAGCGTCAGGCTATCACACTTCTTATGGCAACACTTCGCAAACCGAAATTGTTGCTTCTTGACGAGCATACAGCCGCTCTTGACCCAAAGACGGCTAAAAAGGTACTTGATTTGACCGAAAAAATCGTTGCCGAAAACAATCTTACAACGATTATGATTACTCATAATATGAAAGACGCTATCAATATCGGTAACCGTCTTGTTATGATGAATGACGGTAAAATTATTTATGATGTTCAGGGTGAGGAAAAGAAAAAACTCACAACAGCCGACCTCCTTGCAAAGTTCAAGCTTACATCGGGCGAAGAACTTGAGGACGACAAAATCCTCCTCTCCGAAGCAGAAGAATAAACAAGGAGAACATTATGGCATTGCCAAAAGACCCGTTTATACTTTTGAGTATGATAAATATGAAATTGCGTGACAGCTATTCGTCGCTTGACGCTCTTTGTGATGATATGGATGAGGATAAAAACGAGATTATCTCAATATTGTCATCCGCCGGTTTTGAGTATGACGAAAACACAAATTCATTTAAATAATTTAACCTATCAAGGCTCCAAATATAAAACAAAAACCTACCAAGGCTCCCCTTGTTTTCAAGGGGAGCTGTCTGCAAATATAAATCAAACAAACCTACTAAGGCTCCTCTTGTTATGTTTTCAAGGGGAGCTGTCGTCATTTATGACGACTGAGGGGTTAAAAGGACATAACAAATGAAATTCCGTTCGCCCTACGGCGTTCGTTAAAAAAATCCTTGACATCTTGTCATCATACTGTTATAATACTAACACTTGCAGTATGTCTTAATGCAAGTAATATCCTTGCGTATGGATAATACGCCAAAGTCCAAAAGGAGGTGCTGAAGAATGGCATTAAAAGACTATGAAATCGTTATGGTTTTCTCTCTTTCAAAGGGAGAAGAGGCAGTAAACGCTCTTAAGACAAAGTTCACTGACCTCATCTCTAAGAATGGCACTCTCGGCGAAGTAGAGGAATGGGGCAAGAAGAAGCTTGCTTACCCAATCAACTACGAAGCTGACGGTTACTATGTTCTTATCAACTTCTCATCAGAAGAGTCTTTCCCTGCTGAGCTTGACCGTGTAATTAACATTACAGACGGTGTACTTCGCTCACTTATCGTCGCTAAAGGCGAATAATTAGGAGGCGTACTATGATTAATATGGTAGCCCTTATGGGTAGACTTACCTTTGAACCTGAGCTCCGTACAACTCCAAGCGGTGTTTCTGTTCTCCGTTTTCAGGTTGCGTGCGATAGAAATTATCAACGCTCCGGTCAAGACAGACAGGCAGATTTCATCGATTGCGTTGCATGGCGTCAAACTGCGGAATTTATCAGCAGATATTTCCACAAGGGTTCTATGATTGCTGTTGAAGGTTCAATTCAAACCAGCAGTTATACAGACAAAAACGGTAACCAAAGAAAACAGGTCGAAGTTGTGGCAAACAACGTATCGTTCTGCGGCTCAAAGAATGAGTCAAATGCCGGTTCTCCTGCCGTAAACGGCGGATTTAACGAGCCGACACCGTCTTATTCAAACGCAGATAACAGCGATTTTGAAGAAATTGTTGACGATGATGACGACCTTCCGTTCTAACATCTTATTTTAATTAAGGAGGAAACCAAAATGGCATATAACGCTAAGGGCCCAAGAAAGAGCCGTAGAAAAGTTTGTCAATTTTGTGTAGATAAGGCTGAAAGCATTGATTACAAGGATACAACAAAGCTCAAGAAGTTCATCTCTGAGCGTTCAAAAATCCTTCCTCGCCGTGTAACAGGCACTTGTGCAAAGCACCAGAGAATGCTTACAACAGCTATCAAGAGAGCAAGACACATCGCTCTTTTGCCTTACACATCAGACTGATTAAGCAAATAAAGAAAGCAGTTCATCACGAACTGCTTTTTTATTTTGCGTATTGCAGGGGAGGATATTGTCCTCCCACGGTCTGTTAAATTACTTTTATTTTATAACAAATCCGCCAAGGTTTTGGAATTGAGGAAAGTCATAATAACCTCGTTAAGCTCGTTCCACATTGGTCGTGTGAGGCACGAACCCTCTTTTTGACACTGCTTTGCACATTCAACGCAGGCAACGGGAGCAAGCGTTTTTTCGGTAAGCACAAGTATTTCGCCAACCGAGTATTCTTCAACTTTTCGGTTGAGTTTGTAGCCGCCGCTTTTGCCTCTTGCACTGTCAACAAGTCCGCCTTTTGACAGTTTTGATATAATCGCCTCAAGATATTTCATCGATATTTCCTGTCGTTCCGATATATCTTTAAGCGAGATGTAATTTCCGTCGTCGTGGGCGGCAAGGTCGAGCATAATGCTGAGTGCATATCTGCCCTTTGTTGAAATAATCATAGCATTGCTTCCTTAGTCAAAAAATTCCTGTGCGATTCTTACGCTTTCCATAGCGTCTTTTGCATACCAGTCGGCATTTATCATTTTTGCGTAATCTCGTGTGAGCACCGCACCGCCGACAAAAACTTTTGCGTCTGTATTATCGTGCAAGAGCTTGATTGTTTTTTCCATATTAGGCACAGTGGTCGTCATAAGAGCCGAAAGACCGACAAGCTTAACATTCTGTTTTTTCGCCTCTTCAAGCACCAATTCGCACTTAACATCTTTGCCGAGGTCGATAACATCAAAGCCGTAGTTTTGAAGCAGAACCTTTACAATATTCTTGCCGATATCGTGAATGTCGCCCTCGACGGTGGCAATGATTATCTTATCGCCCTTGACCTGCGGCGTGCCGCTCATAACAATATGTGCCTTGATTTCGTCAAAAGCAGATTTTGCACTGTCTGCACTCATAAGCAGTTGCGGTAAGAACAGCGTGTTTTTTTCAAATCCGTCACCCACAAAATCAAGTGCCGGAATGATGTAGTTATTGATTATTTCAAGGCTGTCCGTGGTTTGAAGAAGTTCTTTTGCACATTTTGCACTCTCTTCTTTCATACCCTTGATGATAGCCTGTTTTAAGTCGATTTTTGCGCCCTCTGCAACAACCTCAACAGGGGTCGCCGACTTAATGTATTCCTCGCAGTTGTCGTCAAGTCCCGCAAGTGCTTTGTAGCTGTAAAAGGCGTTCATCATCGATTTTGATTTCGGATTGATGATACCTGCCGATAAACCTGCGTTCATAGCTAAAGTGTAAAATGCCGTGTTGATTGCCTCTCTGTTCGGAAGACCGAAGCTGATATTCGATACACCCAAAACAGTGTTCACTCCGAGTGTGTGTCGAATGTAATCAACCGCCTTGAGAGTTTCCACAGAATTATTTTTGTCGGTGGAAATTGTCATAGTCAAAGCGTCAACAACAAGGTCTTTTTTGTCAATTCCGTATTCTTTTGCCTTGTTGATTATCTTTTCGGCAATGGCAATTCTGCCCTCGGCTGTTGACGGAATACCGTCCTCGTCAAGACAAAGGCACACAACAACACCGCCGTATTTTTTTGCAAGCGGAAAAATCTCTTTCATACATTTTTCCTTGCCGTTTACGGAGTTTATCATAGCCTTGCCGTTGTAAATACGCAGTGCCGACTCCATAGCTTTGGCGTCCGACGAGTCAAGCTGGAGCGGAGTGGGAAGTACCGATTGCAGTTCAAATACCGATTTGCAAAGCATTTCTTCTTCGTCAATTTCAGGAAGACCCATATTTACATCAAGAATGTGTGCTCCTGCGTCTTTTTGCGTTATTCCCTCACGCAAAATATAATCCATATCCTTGTTTCGCAATGCTTCTTTGAGCAATTTTTTACCCGTCGGGTTGATACGCTCGCCGATAACAACAATGCTTGAAATATCAACACATTCTGAATATGAAGTTACAATAGTGTCCGTTTTGAAGCTCGGCACCCTGTCCGGAATATCCTTTGTAGCTTCAATCATAGCCTTGATGTGCTCCGGCGTTGTGCCGCAACAACCGCCGAGAATTGAAACGCCCATCTCGGCAATTTGTTTCATATATCCTGCAAATTCCTCAGGGTCGACATTAAAAACGGTTTTGCCGTCAATGCTTTCCGGAAGACCGGCATTCGGCATAACGATAATCGGTGTAGAACAGCATTTTTCAAGCTCCTCAACAAGCGGAAGCATTTGCTTTGGGCCAAGTCCGCAGTTAAATCCGATTGCGTTTGCACCAAGTCCCTCGGCAACGGCACACGCGGTTTTAACATCGGCACCGGTCAAAAGTCTGCCCTTTTCATCAAAAATCATAGAAACAACAAGTGGCAAATCGCTGTTTTCTTTTACCGCAAGCATAGCGGCTTTAAGCTCGTAAACATCGCCGAATGTTTCGCAAATTACAAGGTCAGCGTCATCTTTGCCTGCTTTAACCACATCGGCAAAAATGTCCACACATTCCTCAAAATCAAGGTCGCCCATCGGTTTTAAAAGCTTGCCGGTAGGTCCAATGTCAAGTGCAACCTTTTTGCCTGTACGCTTTGCGTTTTTTACAGCCGCTCTTACGAGTTCGTCCGCATTGTCGTATTTAAGTCTGTTTGCACCGAAAGTGTTTGTACTGATTATGTCAGCACCCGCTTCGGCATATGCTTTGTGAACGGCATACACTCTTTCCGGGTCGGAAAGGTTCAAAAGCTCGGGAAGTTCCCCGGCTTTAAGGTTGAGCATTGTGCCCATTCCGCCGTCAAAATAAGTAATCATAAGTCGTCAACTCCTATAAAAGCCGTTACGCTCTTTGTCGGCAACATTTCGTATGTGTCCGTGAGCGTGAGACCTATCCTTTTTTGTAGTTCAAGTAATGAGAAAAACTTTTTTTGTTCTTTTATATCGAGGTCAAAGTATCCGGGAGAATATCTTTGACGGAGCTTAACATCGTGCTCCTTGATTATCTCTTTTTCGAGATTGTCGCACACTTCTTCAATTTTGTCTGCCGCAGTTGCCTGCAACGCCATAGCAAGTGCCACATCGGTGGTCGAGGCAACCTTTATTTGCCTGTCGCACTCCGTGCCGAGAGTCGCCCCAAACATCACAACCCTTTTACAGCCCTTCATATTTTGTGCAAGCCGTGTGCTGAAAAACTCAGTGTCGCCGATAATCAGCGAGTTCTCCGTTACCGTGCAGTCAAAAATTCTGTACAGTGATTTCGGGCTTACCGATGAATTGATGATGTCTATCGCTCTGTCAACAAGAGCCAAAATCTGCGGGTCGTCCGTTTTGGACGAGGTACGCATATATCTCAAAATATCTGCTTTATTCATTGATTATGTTTGAAAGTCCGCCCATAATTGCCGCCGCAACATCAGGCTTGTTCATTGTGTAAATGTGAATGTTGTTAAAGCCGTTTGCCATAAGGTCGATTATTTGCTCGGTGGCGTAAATAATACCCGCTTGCTTCATCTTGTTCGGGTCGTCGCCGAAGCGATCCATAATTCTGAAGAATTTTGCCGGCACGCTTGAATTTGAAAGCTCAATGCTTCGCTTGATTTGGTTTGCGTTTGTAATCGGCATAATTCCGGCAATAATCGGCACATTTATGCCCTTGATTTGACACATTTCGTAAAAGTTAAAGAATTTTTCGTTGTCAAAAAACATTTGAGTTGTCAAAAACTCAACACCGCAGTCTACTTTTTCTTTGAGGTGTGCAATGTCGTCAACTCTGTTTTTGCTCTCGGGATGAATTTCCGGATAACACGCACCGCCCACGCAAATGTTCGGATTAATGCTCTTGATTTCGTTTACAAGCTGATATGCGTTTTTAAAATACTGCTTGTCCGTAAATTCAAAATCTTGCGGAATGTCGCCCCTAAGTGCAAGTATGTTTTCAATTCCGTTTTCTTCAAGCTCGCCGACAACCTGATGAATCTTGTCTCTTGTTGATGTGAGGCAGGTGAGGTGCGAAAGCGGAGAAACACCGCAATTTTTGATTTCGTTTGCAATTTCGGTGGTAAATCCCGAAGTTGTGCCTGCTGCACCGTATGTTACCGACATAAACGACGGATTGTATTTGCACATTTCTTTGACCGTGTTTTTCGTATTTTCAAGTTTGTCCCACTGTTTTGGCGGAAAAACCTCAAACGATACAGTAACTCTGTTATTCTTTAATATCTCGCTGATTTTCATATTTATTCCTCACATATTAATATGTATATAATTCTAATTTAATATTATATAAATCAATCCCCACTTTGTCAATAGGAATTAAACGGACGGACTGTCGAAGTGTATCAAAATACTTTTTCGATATGCCTAAACGAATCAAAGGCTCTTTTTTATCTGTCAATTTTATTTTTTTTATTCGTTTTTATTGCAACTTCTGTATAATTGTGATAAACTGAATGTATAAATTTTTTCGTTTAGGAGGTCTTTTTATGGATTTAACAAAAATTATCAACAAAAAAGACGAAGCCGCACAGTATATGATTGACGAAATCACTCATATCATCAAAACTTTTGAAAAAAGAGATCCCGGCTCACGAGGAGAACTTCAGGCTTGTCAGTATATGGCTGATGTGCTTCAAAAGGATTGCGGTTGCGAGCAGGCAGATGTTGAATCGTTTAAGGAAAATCCGGGTTCGTTTTTCGGTTGGATTTTCTTCACCATTACATTTGTTATCGCAGGCGTGGGACTTTCGTTTATCGCTCCGCTTTTGAGCATTATTCTTATTGTTGTGGGTCTTGGCATTGTGCTTGCACAGTTCGGTTTTTATCTCAAACTTATTGACTGGGCTTTCCCTGAAAAAACAGGTCACAATGTAACAGCTATCAAAAAATGTGCCAATGGCACTCCTAAAAGAAGAATTCTTTTCAACGGTCACCCGGATGCCGCTTGGGAATGGCCTATGAACTATAAGTTCGGCGGCGTAGGCTTTGAGGGTCACGCAATTCTTTGCGGTTTGGGTGCAGTTTTCTATCTTGTACTCTCAATTATCAAGTGCGTAAAGTACGGTATGTTCGGCTCTGTTCCTGTATCCGAGCCAATCGTTAAAGCCGGTCTTATCGGCCTTGTTTTCCTTATTCCGCTTGTAGGCCTTTATTGGATGGTTAACTACCGCAGAGTAGTTGACGGTGCAAACGATAACCTTTCGGGCTGTTATATGGGTATTGCCGTTATGAAAATGCTCAAAGATGAGGGCATTGACCTTGACGATACCGAAATCGGTTGTGTTCTCACAGGTTCCGAGGAAGCAGGTCTCCGCGGTTCAAAGGCTTGGTGCGAAGCTCATAAGGGTGAGTTCCAAGACTGTCCTACAATGATTATTTCTTACGATACAATTCACGACCCTAAGTATTTGATGGTTAACTACCGTGACCTTAACGGTACTGTTAAAGCCGACAAGGATTATTCCGACCTCTTTATGGAAGCTGCAGAAGCTGTAAATGTTCCGTGTAAAAAGGGTTGGGTTCCTCCTCTCGGCGGTGCAACCGACTCCGCAGCGTTCGCTCAGGCAGGTTTCCGTGCCGCAGGTATCACCGGTCTTAACCATAATCTTGAAGATTACTATCATACCCGTCGTGATACATACGACAATATGAACGCCGAAGGTCTTGCCAACTGCTATGCCGCAACGGTAAAGGCTTGCGAAATGTTTATCAACGGAGCAAAACAATAATATGAAACCGACCAAGGCTCCAAATATGAATCATATAAACCTACCAAGGCTCCCCTTATTTATAAGGGGAGCTGTCGTCATTTATGACGACTGAGGGGTTATCATTCGGGGAGCTGTCTGCAAATATAAATCAAACAAACCTACTAAGGCTCCTCTTGTTATGTTATCAAGAGGAGCTGTCGTACTTTATGTGCGACTGAGGAGATAAAAGGAATTAACTTTTGCTATATGCAGACTGAGGGTTAAAACCTTAATTTTCGCCCCTTGTCGCCACTCACTTTTCAATCACGCCGGAGCAATCGCAACCGTCGGGCTTTTCCGGTGGGAAGAATTCGTCAACCGGGAAGTCGATTCTCTGAAATGCCGAACACGGGTCTTGCGTTGAGCAATTACATTCTCTGTCAGGTATGCAAAAATCGTATGCCGGAATGGTCATTTGCACATCTCGCTCCATTTGAATAATCGAAAACAAGCCGAGAGTTACAAGCACGGCTCTGCTTGAAGCAACGGGAATTGACCCCTCGTTCGACGATTGCGTTATGCTTTGAGGAAAACTTGTGCAAAGCGGAACGGGGCAGTTGCAGGTGTCTACAACCTCGCTTGACAGCACAACCGGGTCAACCGCCTGAACCTTTGCCGTCGGGTTGGTGTACTGCGGTGCTTCGGGACAGTCCGTTCTTTCGTCGGAAAAATTTGATGTAAAAATTTTAACATCGCCCTCCGAACCGTAAAGTATACACTTCTTTTCAAAATCGGTGTAGCCCACGGCAACTTGCGGAGTTGAACACTGTCCGTTGTAGCAATCAAAGCACAGCATAAAGTAAAAATGCACATTTGCACTGTAAAAGCCTCTGTTGAACGGAACATCGTCAACATCAATGCTCACCGCTCTGATTGTGCAGTTTCGGCACTTCACCGTTGTTGCCTCGTCGATAAGTCTTTGGCTTGCACCGAAAAATGTAACTCTTAAATCTTCCAAGCAGTCTTTGCTTACGCACGAGTCGTATATGCGCTTAGTGTCAATGCAAACCGCTTCGCTTATTTTTCTGTCGCAGTTTTGAATAATAGGATTGTCGGGCATAAAAATTCTCCTTCACAGTATTGTAAGATAAGGATGTTATCCTTTGCTTCAATTCATACTATGAGGGAGAATTGTTTTTGTGAATAGAAAGTCACAGAGAATTTTGTGAAAGAGAAATTTTACGAAAGCTCGTAATTGTTGACGGCTTGAATTTTAAATGATATACTGTTTGTAAAGATATATTTAGGAGAATGACAATGAATATAAAAGCAGAAAAAATATATAAATTTCTTTTCTTGTTTATAATAATAGCAGTGCCTGTTGCGATTTTCTTAATTCGTGATTTGGATAACGATACTTGGTTTATGCTTAATCACGGACGATATATACTAAAAAACGGACTTTATCCCGAATATGAACCGTTTACTGTTCACGAGGGAATGCATTTTACATTTCAAAAGTGGCTGTGTTGTGTTTTGTTTTGGCTGATATATAATTATTGCGGTAAATTAGCACTTAAAGTGTTTTGCCTAATTTTATATTTGGCGTTTGATTTTGTTATGTATAAACTTCTTATGTATACAAAACCGAATTTGAGCGTTCAACACTTGCTTACGATAGCAGTAATGAATGTTTTTATGGGTCAATTTATGTATACGCGACCTCAACTGTTTACATATCTCTTTTTGGCAATTGAACTTCTGGTGCTTGAAAAATATGTACGGGAGCATAAAGTTGCTTTGTTAGCGATAATTCCGATTTTGTCAATTCTTGAAATTCAAATTCATTCAACAATATGGCCAATACTTTTAATATATATGTTGCCGTATATGTTTGATTTTTCATCATCAAAAAAGGTGTGTGACAAAATAAAAGTATTAAAAGATACGGAATATAAAAAATTCCCAATTTGGATTTCATTTTTTGTAAGTATGCTTGTTGCACTTATTAATCCTTATGGTTTTGAATCAATAGTGTATCTTGTAAAATCTCTTAATATTAAAGAACTTGCCGTAATATCTGAGGTAAGTCCTCCGGGATTGTTTTCATCAAACACTGTCTTTATTGTATTTTCTGTAATATTTTGTCTTTACGGTTTATACAAAACGAGGATAACTGAATTAAGATATGTGTTTTTAATCGGCGGAACGGTACTTATGTCAATTTCATCAACCCGACAGCTTTCGTTTTTGATTATTCCGGCTGTGATGGTTTTTCCGTATTTTTATAATTTGAAAAACATTAAACAGTTTTCAAAAAATATAGTGGTAATAGTATTGTGTGCACTTGCCGTTATACCGGTATACGAAGCGTATGAAAAACAGGTTAATGTTCAAAAATATAATGTAGAAGTCGGAGATTTTCTTGCAGAATATGTCGGAAATACAAATGGAATAAAAGTGTTTAATATAAGTGACGAAGGCTCGTATCTTGAATTTTTAGGCTTTAAGACATACACTGACACAAGAGCAGAGATTTTTTCAGATAAAATAAATAATAAAGGTAATTACTACAGAGAAAGGTTATTGTTTGAAATAGGTCGGGTGCCTTATACCGAATATATTTATCAATACGATTATAAATATATAGTTTTGCCAAAAGGTCAAAAACAAACTAAAAAGATGAATAAGGATAAAAATTTAAAGATAATACACGAAAACAAACGCTTTTATGTTTATGAAATACAAAATGTAAATTAACCAAAACCTCCTGCGGCGGCATGCCGTGGGAGGTTTTGTGTTTGCAATATTGTTTTTACAAAATGATTACTCTAATCCGTCTTTTTTGTCCTCGTTGTTTGTGAAAGCGGAATTGCGTTTTTTGTTTAGCAAAAAGAGTGCACCGCCCACGGTGAGCAAGGTTGCACCGGTGGCGAAATATTTGAAAATTCCGACATTGCCGGCGGTCGGCAGGTCGTCTAATTTGTAGTTTTTCAGTCTGAACGAAACGGTTGAGTTGTCAACTTTTTCAAAAGCCGGCGGCAGGGACGCCTTGCTTTCGTCGTACACGGCAACGATGTTGAACTCGGTTTTGTTGTCGGCACCGTAGGTTATAGCCCATTGACCCGACGGCGATTTGTATCCGGCAGGAGTGCCGTATTCCACAAGACGGTAGGTGTCGTTGCCACGCAAACTGCTGAATTTAACAATGCCCGTTTTGGTTGACGATGTAGATGTTGACACCGCTTCCCAGCAGGTTGTGTAACTGTCGGTGAGCTCACCCGTTGACGAAACGACAAGCAATTCTTTTGAATGGTCGTGACTTTCGTCCGTGCAAGTCAATTTGTATAATCCGAACTTTGCGTTTCCGAGCGGATTGTTGTCCTCATCGGTTTTGATGAACGAAAAACTCAAATCTTTGAGCTTGTAATAGTTGACGATTTGCGTTATCTCCTCGTCGCTTCCGTCAGCAGTTATGATAACCTTTCCACGCTTAACCGTAACAACATACAGGGTGTCGTTCGGGAAGTAGTTGTTCGGAACGACTGTTTCTTTCATATAATATGTGCCCTGAGCCTGTTCGGAGAACGATACAAAACCGCTCTTGTCGGCAACCGCGGTTTCAATCGCGGCAGTACATTCTCTGTCGGAATACAGAGTGAACTCGGCACCTTGCAGTGCTTTGCCCGCGTCGTCAACCTTTGCAAATCCGATTTTGCCTTTAAGCAAGCGGTTGTGCACCACCAACAATGCGTTATTGGCAAATTTGCGTTCGCCCGTTGCGTCCAACCAAGTCGGGTCGTTTGTGTAGTCGCCGTCATCGATTCTGTAAAGCGTGCTGTCATAGGTAACAACATATTCGCTGTAGCCGTCCGTGTCGGCGTCCGCATCATAACTCGTGTCGCCGATTGAAATTTCACGCAAGGTGTACTGAACCGGGTCGCCGTCCTCGTAAAGCGGAAGATTTGCCCATTCGTAAGTCCAGTCGTTGTCGGCATTGAGCGTTTGCGTGTAGCTGTCGCCTGTTGCCTTGGCACCGTTTTTCCAAAGCTGAACCGTAACGGGCTGTTTTTCGGCGTCCGAAGCGTCGCCCCAATCTTTTTGTGCCTTAACCGTTGTGAGAAGTTTTGACTTGTTCTTGATTGTAAGCGTTGTTGTTCCTACGCCGTCAAGCCAGTCGCTCGCCTGAACCGTTGACTCAACGACTTCTTGAGCCATTTCAACGGTACCGTTGTCGCTTACGGTTACAAGTATCTTTTTAGCACCCTCGTAACCGACCGGTATTTCTTCTTCCAAGTAATACTGTGCCCTGGTTTCGGATTCGTTATATATTGCCAGACGAACATTGAAAAATCCGTTCAAATCCGTTTCAATCACATTGTCGCTTACCACTTCGGTGTAGCCGTTGTTAGGAGCGTTTGTGTCGGTTGAATACTCGTTCTTGTCCGCCTTTTTATAAAGGGTAAGTTCTTCGCCGTCGGCTCTGCTGAGCTTGAACTTGACATTCTTCATTCCGTGATAGGTTGATGAGTCGATTTTTGTAACTGTCAGTATGCCCGAACGAACATATACATTTTGCAAAGATGCCGTTTTTATTGCGGTTTGCGGAACATCGGTACCGTATGATTCAGCTTCCAGCTCAATGCCGTCATCGGTGTAGTTGTTCCAATTCGCTTCGGTCACATCATCGGAGTTTTCAACCTTGTAGCGGTTCGTATTGTTCCATTTTGTTTGGTCAAGTGCATAATTGTACTCTTTGATGTTGTAAGTTGTGGTTTGACGGGCGTCAAGCTCCCAAACATAGGTGTCCGTGTCGGCGTCGTACGAAGTGTAGCCGGTATATGCCGAATCGGTTTCGTCATCTTTTGCATTAAGCGAAAGTTTGTAGTCCTCTTTCGTCGTGCCGTTATCGTCGTGATTTACCGTAATGTAGAAGTTGTTTTTAACTTCTTTAATCGCTTGCTCGTCGCCTACGAATGTCTTTTTAACAACAAATTTAGCCTTTTTCGCAACCAAAATACCGTCTATATGATAGCCGTCCTCGTACTGATATTTAAGAACATACCAACGGATTGTGAAGTTTTCGGAAGTGATGTCGCTGTGAGCAATCTCGTTTGTGCCGTCCTGGTCGTAATATATCTTTGTGCTGCTCTCTCTTATTTGTCTGAGAACTTCTTCGTTGGTCGGGAAGTCCTCCAAGAGCACGCCCTCAATTTCCGTTTTTGTGATTTCCCGTATTTTCGAGTCGATTTCGTAAGCGTTTTCGGAAGTTTGTGAAGCCGTGAGCTGAGCACTCTGCGACGATGAAAAATTCATCGTACTCGTTGTAAGAACTCTTGATGAATAAACACAGCTCGTAAACTTATTTGTCGGTTGACCGTTAAAGCCGTTGCTCTCGTTGTCCATAATTTCGCAGTTGAGGTTTACAAAGAAGTTGCAGGTTGCAAATCTGCCCTTTTCGTCATAAGCGTTCCAAACGGCTGAAATGTCAACATTGCCCTCGTCGTCCGTATAAGCCAAAAGCACTGTCTGGTCAATTTCTTCTCCGGCTTTGTACACCGTGTCGTCGTTGCCGAGCTTCCAGCCGTTAAAGGTGTAAAATACACGCTTGCCGAGATTGTTTGTGTCGCCGACCGTGGAGACAACTTCCGTACTCGGAGCCAAAAATGTGTATTTGTTTGAAGTTACATATTCGCTGTATGTTGAGTCGCCGTTTATTGTTGCGTCCGATTCTATCGTAACGCGTGAGTTAGGATAGCCGTCCTTGTTTACAAGCGAATTTTGCACCGATGCTGAGTATGTTACCTGAAGTTTAAGCGATTTTGTGGTAATCAGTACAGGACAACTTATACTGTTAAAATCAATGGTGAATGTGCCGTCCTCGTTTTTGGTGATGCTTGTATTTTTAACGCTTTTGCCGGTCAGAGCATTTTTGATTATATATCTGCCCTCTTTGTCACCGTCATCAGCTAAAGCAGGAAGCGTCAGCACTTTTTCTGTGCCGGATAAAATATATTCCTTTTCGGGAAGCTTACTTTTGTCGTCCTCTGCCACCAAGTCGCCGGTGTCCGTTACGGTGATTGAATAAAACGAGTTGTCGGTTTTAAGTTGCGTGTCGTTAAACGATTTGCTGTTTGTGAAATATGACGAAGTGCCGTCCTTGTTGTTTGGCAAATAGTACACCTTTGAGTGCAAACGGGAGCTTATCGGCAAAACCGTGTCCGTTGTTTGTGCACCGTCAACAGTCGTTGTCAGTTTCTGAGGCGGAACACTTGCCCATATCGCTTCGTGTTTTGTATCGCTGCTTTGGTAATAATCGTCGTTGTAGGCAAAGATGTGCGATGCGGTGGTGATGTCGCTTGCTTCAAGATTGAAGTTTTCTCCGTAGATTTCCAGAAGTTGAGCCGATGTTACATAAAATCTTTGGTCGCCCGTAGCGTCAAACGATGCTTTTGTATTTGTCAATGCGTAAGAACCGAGGTTGGTCCATTCGCCGTCAACAAGTACATAAAATTCGGCTGTGCCTATATCTTCCGAGTCGGTTATATAAACCGGTGACGATATGTTTTCAATAGAAATTGTAACCGTGCTGTCATCGGTGTTCGTGGTTTGAGTGTAGTCCAACTTTGTTTCCGGACTTGCCGCTTCATTATATGTATAATATGTTACTCCGTCAATCAACGGCAGTGTAACTTCCGTCGATTTGCCCGCAAGAAGATAAGTGTCTTCAGGGATTTTGTCGGTTGGCACCGTGTTTAAAGCATCACGGAATTTAATGCTGTAAAAAGAGTTGTTTTTTGAATAATCGGTATTTGTAGGAGAAATCCAACCGCTTGTATTTGTGTTGTTCGGAGCGTAGTACATAAGCGATACTTCACTGCTTTCAGCAGGAATTTTGTAAGTATCGTTGTCACTGTCTTCAACCGATGCCGTGTCGCACCAAAGTCGGTTGCTGTCCGATTGCGTTGTGTGAATAAAGTATCTTTCACCGTTGTAACTGCTGTTTGAAAATCCGTATTGACCGTAAACTTCTTCCAAATCCTTAGCCGTAACATACCATCTGTCCGTGCCGTTAAACGACTGGTGCGTGGTTGTTGTGACGGTTGCAACTTCTTTCCAAACACCGTCAACTGCCGCATAGCAAATTATCTGCCCCGAATTGTCTGCAAAAACTTCAAGTGCAGAAGAAATTGACGATACAAATATTGACAGCAGCATCAAAAATACTGCCAGCAATTTAAATCCGTGTATTAACTTGTTGCGAACCTGTGCCGACAACATATTAATAGGTCACTCCTTGAATGTTATTTAACCGAAATTTTAACTACTAAAAAACATATTAAATCTTAAAATATAATAGATTTTCGACATTATTCTAAGGATAGAATATCTATAAGTCAAGAACATTGACATATTTTTGTCGAATTGTACAAATAGGTGCTCTGTACCCCCCCATTTTTGTCCACACTTTAGCAAATGAATAAGTTTTTGTTATTGAAATCGTGAATTGATGGTGATAAAATGTTGCCGTAAGGTCGTCTCTGACCGTATAATAAATTATTTTGTTCGGAGGAAATAAAATGAAAAGTAACAAAATTTTTATCAGCAAAATAGTTGCAAGCGTTCTTGCATTTGTTTTGGCTGTATCAACCGCCTTTACGGCATTTGCCGCTATCGGCACAAGCAAAGGTAAGATTACTGTTAAAGACCTTGAAGCAGGTGCAACAGCAACAGCTTATCAGATTATGACAGTTTCTTATGACACAACTGCAGACCAACCGAAGTCACCTGAATACTTTTGGACAGATTCAATGTATACTTGGTTGCAAACAAACGAAACTTATAAGACCTATGCCGATAACGACAAATCTGCAACAGAGACATTCAGCAAGCTCACCGACGCCCAGTCAAAGGCTTTCTTTGCGGATGTTGCAGCAGCAATTAAGACAGGTACTGTAACAGCAACATCAAAAACAGCTACAAACTCAAGCACCGATTCGGCACAGAATGTCGCAATCTCAGACCTTGATATGGGCGAATACTTGGTTCTCATTACCGGCGGCGTTAACATTTATCAGCCAATCGCTGTAAATGTTGTTCCAAAGTACAACACAGGCACAGGCGAGTATGATATGGATAATCCGGAAATCACGAATTTGAAGAACAAAAAGCC
This sequence comes from bacterium, assembly GCA_963661495.1. GTDB lineage: Bacteria > Bacillota > Clostridia > Oscillospirales > Acutalibacteraceae > Eubacterium_R. The sequence continues at coordinate 8,913 of CAVLCA010000024.1, read as the reverse complement.
TTCAATCACCAAGACAATCCCTACTGATGACCATACTGTAGCAATCAATGATATTGTTTCATACCAGCTTGATGTTACAATTCCAAGCTATCCTACAACTGCAACAGCAAAAACATTTTATGTAAACGATATACTTTCAAACGGTTTGACTTTTAATGATGACATTCTTGTTTACGGTGTAAAGGCTGACGGCTCAGTTAGCGACGCTTTAACAATAGACACCTATTATACAAAATCAACTGCTGACCGTGCAGGTAATACCGTAACATTCTCGTTGAAGTTTGACGGTGTTCAGTTGGCAAATGCCGGTTTTACAGGTCTTAAAATTACATACTCTGCAACAGTAAACAAGGATATTGTTGTTTCTACAGGTAATGGCAACACCGCTACAATTGAGTATAACAACAACCCTTATGAAGATGATTCTTGGAAAGACGGCTCAAGCGAGCAAAAGGTTTATACATACGGTCTTAATCTCACAAAGGTTGACAAGACCGATAACACCAAAAAGCTTGGCGGAGCAGAATTCAAGCTTTTGACAGATGCCGAAGACGAAACAACAGCTATTTATTTTGTTAAACTTGCTGACGGTCACTACAGAGTTGCTGTAAAAAATCCTGTATCAGGTGCTTACGAAGCAGATGCTACAGACACAATTGTCTCAGGCACAGAAACAGCTACACTCGGTCAGCTCAAGGTTGACGGTTTGGATCTCGGCGTTTACTACCTCAAGGAAACAAAGGCTCCTGCAGGAGGCTACAAAATTCCTTCATCTGTAATTCCTTTGACTGTTAAGGATGACGATGTTGACGGAACAGTTGACGATGAAGATACTTCTGATTTGGGTTATCTTACAATGAATATTGAAAACACAACAGGCTTTACACTTCCTACAACCGGTGGTATGGGTACAGTTATCTTCACCGTAGGCGGTATTGCTCTTGTTGCTCTCGGTGCTGCAATGATTATTATCATCAGCAAGAAGTCTAAAAAAGAAGCAGAATAATTACTGACGCAAATTTATATTAGGGCGTGGCGAAATGCCTCGCCTTAATTTGTTTATGGTGGGTTATGGCACAGAAGCAAAGCAAAAAACAGAATAAGAAAAAGAAAAAATCCAATATTTTGGTTTACGCAATCGCCGTGCTTATGCTGTTGGCGGGCTTGTGTGTTTTTTTATACCCGATTGTCAGTAACTATCTCGAAGAAAAAAATCACACCGAAGCAATCAGCGTTTATAATGACACGGTAAAAAAGAAAACCGAAGCCGAGCTGTCGGCTGAATGGGAAAAAGCGAAGGTTTACAACGAGAACTTGGCGGGCGACCCCGTTCACGACCCGTTCGTGCCGGGAAGCGGTTACACCTTGCCGGACAACTACAATGATGTTCTCAATGTAAACAATGACGGTATGATGGGATATATTGAAATTCCGTCAATATCGGTCAAACTCCCGATTTATCATTCCACAACTGAAGAAGTTTTGCAAAAGGGCGTCGGTCACATTGAATCAACTGCACTCCCGGTGGGCGGCTTGGGCACTCACTGCATTCTTACGGGTCACACGGGCTTGCCTACGGCGGAACTTTTTACACGCTTGAGCGAGCTTAAAGAGGGCGATGTTTTTTACATCAGTGTTTTGGACAAAACTCTTGCCTACAAAGTGTGCGAAATAAATGTTGTTTTGCCCGACGATATGGAAAAGTTGGTTGCCTACAAAAACAGGGACTTGGTAACGCTTGTCACCTGTACGCCTTACGGCGTAAACAGCCACAGATTGCTTGTTACGGCAGAACGCACGGAATATAATGCCGAAGAAGAAAAGAACGCTGAAGCAACAAAAGCTTCAACTGTGTTCGGCGGCAAATATCATTATTATATTATCGGCATCGGCTTGGCTTTGTTGCTTTTGCTTTTGTTGTTGATAATTTATTTGATTTACAAAAAGATAAAAAGAAAAAAGGACGCCTCAAATGAAAAATAAGAAAATTTCAAACAAAATATTCTTAACTCTCGGCATCCTTTTGGTTATAGTCGGCATATTTGTTTTTATGTTCCCCAAAATCACGAATTATATGTATGACAGCGATGTTGCAAAGCAGGAGGAGCAGTTTGACGAAAACAGTGCCGACAATTCGTACGACGAACTTTATAAGGAACTTCAACGGCGGAATGAGGAGTTGTACGCAACCGCTCAGCAAAAGCTGGAAGACCCGTTCTCTTACGAAACGGACGACATTGATTTGACAAAATACGGCATTAAGGACAACACCCTCGGCTTTGTATACATTCCTAAAATGGATGTAAAATTGCCGATAGTCCTTGGTGCAAATTCGGATAATTTACTCAAAGGTGCCGCACATATGACCAACACATCATATCCGATAGGCGGCGAAAACACAAATTGCGTTTTGGCGGCACACCGCGGTTGGAACAGGTCAAAAATGTTCCGCCATATCGAGCTTCTTGAAGTCGGCGATAAAGTGTACATCAAAAATTTCAGAGAAACAATAACCTATAAAGTTTCACAAATTGAGATAATTTATCCGACAGAAATCGACAAACTCAAAATCCAATCCGGCAAAGATATGCTTACCCTTATAACTTGCCATCCGTACAGAGTAAACACCCGCCGCTATGTCGTCTACTGCGAACGCACAACAGACGAATGATAAATTCTGAGAAGACAAAATAAAAAGGAGTATCGAACGATACTCCTTTTTGTGGTGACCCGGACGGGAATCGAACCCGTGTTACCGCCGTGAAAGGGCGGTGTCTTAACCGCTTGACCACCGGGCCAAAATGGTGGCTTTAACTGGATTCGAACCAGTGACACCGCGGGTATGAACCGCGTGCTCTAGCCAACTGAGCTATAAAGCCGTTTAGACTTGCAAGCAAAAGTATAGCCTAAAAAAAGGGATTTGTCAACACTTTTTTTTAATTTTTTTTCAAAAGTGTAATTTTTGTCTCTTTGTCATTACTTTTTTTAAATTTTTTATTAAAATAGGTACATTTGTTTGACTTTATGTTTGTCGGGTGATAGTATAATGTATATAATATATAAGATGTATAGTTATTGTTATTTTTTCGGAGGGCTACAATGAAAAAGATAAGTGTCAAACAGCAAAGATGCCTTGATTTTATCAAAGAATATCTTGATGAAAGAGGTGTTGCACCTACTGTCAGAGAGATAGAAACGGCTTTGGGTTATCACTCGCCGTCGTCCGCACAGTATATGCTTAATATTCTTGAAAATGCCGGATATATAGAGCGTGACCCTTTGATGAAAAGGACGATTCGCATTAAAGGCTATGACACGAGAGCTTACCATGTGCCTGTTGTCGGCACGGTTACGGCAGGTCAGCCGATTTTGGCGGTTGAGAGCATAGAGGATTATATTCCGTTGCCTGTTAAAAACAAAGGCAAAAATATGTTTGCACTCAATGTTAAGGGCGATTCTATGGTTAATGCCGGAATTTTAAACGGCGACACGGTTATAGTTGAGCAAACGCCGACCGCCGTCAACGGTGAAATTGTGGTTGCACTTATCGGCGACGAAGCGACGGTTAAAAGATTTTATAAGGAAAACGGTCATTTTAGACTTCAACCGGAAAATGACGCTTATGAGCCTATCATAGTTGACGAGGTGTCCGTCTTGGGCAAGGTTAATATGGTAGTGAGAAAATACTGATTTGTTTTAGGAGTAGAAATATGAGCGAATGTACACACGATTGCTCGACCTGTTCGAGCAACTGCGGCGACAGAAAAGAACCGCAGAGTTTTCTTAAACCGATGAATAAAAATTCAAACATAAAAAAGGTTATCGGCGTTGTTTCGGGCAAGGGTGGCGTAGGCAAAAGCCTTGTAAGCTGTCTGCTTGCCGCAAAATGCCAAAAGGCAGGACTTAAAGTCGGAATTCTTGACGCCGATATTACCGGTCCGTCCGTGCCGAAATCGTTTGGTATAACTTCAAGAGTTATGCAGGACGACACGGGTCTGTTGCCTACGGTTACAAAAACCGGGGTCAAGATGATGTCAATTAATCTTCTTCTTGAAGATGTTAACTCTCCGGTTGTTTGGAGAGGTCCTGTCATTTCGGGCGTTATCGAGCAGTTTTGGACGGATGTCAATTGGGGCGAACTTGATTACCTCTTTGTTGATATGCCTCCCGGAACGGGCGATGTTGCCCTCACTGTGTTCCAAAGTCTTCCGGTTGACGGAATCGTTATTGTGACCACGCCGCAGGATTTGGTGAAAATGATTGTCAACAAGGCGTTTAATATGGCAAAGCTTATGAATGTTCCTGTTCTCGGTCTTGTTGAAAATATGAGCTATTATCAGTGCCCGGATTGCGGTAAAAAACATAACATCTTCGGCGAAAGTCAAATTGACGAAACCGCGAAAGAGCTCGGAGTGCCTGTTCTTGCAAAACTTCCTATCGACCCCGATGTTGCAAAACTTGTTGACGAGGGCAGAGTTGAGGAAGTTGAATGTCCGCAACTTGACGAATTTGTCGGAGCACTTGATTAAGGAGAAAAGCCATGCCTAAAAGAGAAAATTACATTTCGTGGGACGAATATTTTATGGGGATTGCACTTCTGTCATCTATGAGAAGTAAGGACCCGAGTACTCAGGTGGGAGCTTGTATTGTAAGCGACGACAATAAAATTATGTCTGTCGGCTACAACGGTTTTCCACGCGGTTGCAGTGATGACGAATATCCGTGGGAACGCTCGGGCGACAAGCCGAACGACACAAAATATCCGTTTGTATGCCACGCAGAGCTTAATGCAATTTTGAATTCCGGTGCCCACAATTTGAGCGGTGCAAGAATTTATGTTGCCCTTTTTCCGTGCAATGAGTGTGCAAAATCTATTATTCAAAGCGGCATAAAAGAGGTTGTTTATATGTCCGACAAGTATGCCGAAACCGAAAGTACGCTTGCAAGCAAAAAAATGTTTTTGTCTGCCGGGGTTAAGCTTACCAAGTTTGTTCCGAGCCACAAAAAGCTTGAAATTTCGTTTGACGAAAACGAGGTATAGTATGAAAGTTGACATTTATGATTTTGACAAAACGATAGTGCCGTTTGACAGCGGTACGCTGTTTTTTGTGTACTGTATGGTGCATTATCCGTGGTGTATGATCATTTTGCCGCTTGTTGCAATTTCCGGTCTTCTTATGGGACTCGGCATAATCAGATTTACGCTGTTCAAACGCACTTGTTATCTTTTCTTGCCGCTCATTCCTAAGGAAAAGGCGGTTAAAAAGTTTTGGGATAAGTACATAAAAAAAGTGCACCCATGGTTTTATGACAGAAAAAGATACGGAATTGTCATCAGTGCAAGCCCGGATTTTTTGCTTGGCGAAATTGCAAAAAGGCTTGGTTTTGACGAGCTTATCTGCACCCGCCATAATCCTAAAACGGGCGTTATTATAGGCGAAAACTGCCGAGGCGAGGAAAAAGTTCGTCGCCTTTACGAGGTGCATAAACCCGAGGAGTTGGAAATTACCGATGTTTATTCCGATTCTTACAGGCACGATAAATATATATTTGCACTTGCAAAAAATCAGTGCTATCATATTGAACACGGAAAAAAGGTTCCGTTTGATTACAAAGAAGTATATTCAAATTAGAAACGAGAGTTGTTAATGAAAAAATTCGCAGATGTATTTTTGGTACTTTTGCTTACAGCCTGTGCTGTTTTTGTATCATACTTTGTGGCGGATAAAGCCGTCAGAACCGACAGAAGTGCGGCTTCTCTTACAACAGTTACCAAAATCGCCGCAACGGAAAAAGGCAGCGACAGGGTGTTGCTTTGTGAAAACGACAAAAAAGATTACCATTTTTACAAGCAGGATAATAATGTAATTTTGGTTCACAAAGGCGAAGAGTACACCTTTGAAAATTGGAGTTCGTATATAGATGTTGAAAAGCCGAAGCTGTATTTCAGAAAGCTTGACGGCGACAGTAAGAATACTATTATAATTAAGCTTGTCGATGATATTGACGAAGACGGCAGTTATGTTTACGGCGTGTATGCTCTTACCGAGATAGAAAGAGAGGACGGCACGACAAAATACAAGGTCAATGCAATGACGAGGTCGTCAACCAAGCAAGTAGTTGACGAAAAGGTTAAAATTGAAATCAGCCAGTCAAAAAGCTGTAAAAAAATCGGCTATACGGCTCTTTGTTATGCGTATCAAGAAATGGCGTATGACAGAGAAACGGGCGTTCCGACGGGGTTTTACAATCCGTTCCAAACTTTACAGGATGAAAACGGCAACTATTTGACCATAAGCAGTTGGGAGCGTGGAGCCGCCGAATATACGGTTGAAAAAGACGGCATTTATGTTACTTTCCCTATTAATGTTAAGTATAAAGAAACATCCGAGGTTCAGCAGGCGGGATATGTAAAGTGTATGCTTTCGATAACGCACGACTCCAAGGAAGTGTTTATTGTAAGTCAAACTATGTCGTTTAAGGCGAATATGGAATACGGTGCATATAAGTATGATTATGATGACAAAGAATGGGAGTCGGTTTGGAAAAACGCCAACAAATCCACCGGAGGCGACAAGGTGATTGATTATATTCAATACGAAACAAATGTTGATTCCGAGCTTGAAACAGACGATTTTTCAAGAAATTCGAGCGATTTGAACAAACTTGCCGGAATCGTAATTCTTCAGGATGAGGTTAAACTGTACGCCAAAAGCGGATACAAGTTCAACGAAAAGCTTGTGAATAAAAAGGAATATTCCTTGCTCCTCACTTCAGCCAAATCTCAATCGAATAATTACGATGTTGCATATACAGCCGAAATAACCCAATCGAGTAAAGGCACGGAAATTTTAACAATTAAGTTTGACCAGCCTTATAAGAGAGATAATATAAGTAAGCTGAATATTAATTTTGGAGTTAAGTAATAATGGCTAACATTAAAGATATAGCAATCACAACGGATTCAACCTGCGATTTGCCGCAAAGATTTATAGATGAAAATAATATAGTCGTTGTTCCGCTTACCGTCCTTTTGGGCGACAAGGTTTACCGTGACGGTGTTGACATTAAGCCTGATAACATTTATTCGTTTGTTGAAAAAACGGGCGAGCTTCCGAAGACATCGGCTGTAACTCCTGCCGAATATTTTGAGATTTTTAAAAATCTTACGGACGAGGGTAAAAAGGTTGTTCATATCGGATTTTCGTCGGGACTTTCATCGTCTTTTCAAAATGCGTGCGTTGCGGCAAACGAGTTTGAAAATGTGTTTTGCGTTGATTCAAAAACCTTATGTACGGCACAGGGACTTTTGGTTCTCAAGGCTTGCGATTATCGCAGTAAAGGTTTGGACGCCAAAAAAATAGCCGACAAGGTGACAAAGCTTGTGCCTAAGGTCAGTGCAACCTTTGTTCTTGACGGACTTGAATATCTCCACAAGGGCGGCAGATGCTCGTCTGTTGCAAAGTTCGGTGCAAATGTTCTCGGAATTAAGCCGTCAATTGCCGTTGACAATCAGACTGGCAAACTCGAGGTTTCAAAAAAGTACCGAGGCAAAACCGAGCTTGTTTACAAGCAATACATTACCGACCGTATGAATGAAATAAAACGAATTCAGCCCGACCGTGTTGTCATTGCCGAAAGCGGCGGCGTTTCTCCGCAAATAACAGCCTTTGCAAAGGGCGTTATCGAGGGCAAGGATAAATTCAATCAGGTTATTGTAGCGGACGCGGGTTGTACAATTTCATCTCACTGCGGCCCGAAAACACTTGCAATATTTTATATAAGAAAGTAAATATTTTTATAAATGTAATTAATTATGGCACTTAAAGAAGAAATCTTAAATTATCTGTCCGAACACAGCGGCGAATATATCAGCGGCGAGGAGCTTGCACAAAATCTCGGCAAAAGCCGTGCGGGTGTGTGGAAAGCCGTAAAGTCGCTTCAATCGGACGGTTATACTATAACCGCCGTTACAAACCGCGGTTATCTGTTTGATGCAAATAACGATATTTTAAACGAAAACGAACTTAAAAAATATATAGATTTTGACTGTAATTTGGCTTTTTACAAAAGCATTGATTCCACAAATAACGAGGCGAAGCGTATCATCACCGACGGTGATACAAAACCGCTTCTTGTTGTAGGTGAAGAGCAAACGGCAGGCAGAGGCAGACAGGGCAAAAGCTTTTATTCTCCGGCTAAAACGGGAATATATATGACTCTTGTTGTTCACCCGATGGCGAAACTTCAAAATGCCGTAACCGCCACCACAGCCGCTTCGGTTGCCGTGTGCAAGGCTATAGAAAAGCTGACGGACATCACTCCGCAAATCAAGTGGGTAAACGATGTGTATGTAAACGGCAAAAAAATTTGCGGTATTTTAACCGAAGCCGTAACGAATTTTGAAACCCAAACGGTGGAGTCGGTTGTTATAGGCATTGGAGTTAATCTCAAAACTCACAGCTTTCCGTCCGATGTGCAAAATGCTTCTTGCCTTGAAGCACCGGTTAAAAGAGCGGAATTCATCGCAACTGTTGCAAATGAGCTCAACGGAATAGTAACGGGTGATTACAGTGCGTTTATTGACTACTACCGCTCCCACAGTATGATTGTGGGCAAGGATATTAATTTTATCAAAAACGGCGTTACCACTCCGGCAACGGCAGTGGGTATTGACGATGCCGGCGGACTTGAGGTTGTCCTTTTTGACGGCACACACGAAACCCTCCGCTCCGGCGAAATCACCGTTAGGACAAGATAATATGTTTTTACGAAGGTTGATTCATAAAATTGAACAAGTCCGTAAAAAATGGACAATAGAAAAAAGAGCCCTCCTATGGTAGAATTAAAGAAACTATCACAGGAGGGATTTTTAATGCCAAGAAGTTATCAACACATAAGCAATTATGAAAA
>CAVLCA010000023.1:0-28352 GCA_963661495.1 bacterium | reverse complement strand
TCCCCTTATTTATAAGGGGAGCTGTCGTCATTTATGACGACTGAGGGGTTAACATTAGGGGAGCTGTCTGCACCTTGTGTGCAGACTGAGGGAATAAAAGGTTTTAACCTATGATTATGTGCGACTGAGGAGATAAAAGGAATTAACATATGTGCGAGTAAGCGGTAAAAATCCGTAGGGGAGGATATTATCCTCCCGCAAGTATTCGAATCCCTATCGGGCGGACGGTATCCGCTCTGAAAAGAAACAAACCGTCGTGTGATTTGTTTACAAAAAATATATTGTTTTTTAATTTGCTATAATATATAATAAAATCGATTATATAATATCGGGCGGTGAAAAGGTGAAAATATTAGCCATAGGTGATGTTGTATCAAGCCAAGGCTGTGATTATTTGCGTGATAATTTGCCAAAACTGAAAAGAGAGTATCAGGCAGATTTTGCAATTGTAAACGGCGAAAACAGTGCAGTCGGTAACGGTATAACTCCCAAAAGTGCACAACATATTTTTACAAGCGGTGCCGATGTTATCACTCTCGGCAATCACGCTCTTCGCAGACCCGAAATTGCGGACTATCTTGACGAAAACGAATTTATTATCCGTCCGTGCAACTATCATCCGTCCGCTCCGGGCAGAGGCTCGGTTATTCTTGACAAGGGCAAAAATCGGGTCGCCGTGATTAATTTGCAAGGTGCGGTTTATCTTGAGAATATCGAAAATCCGTTTGACGGCATCGACAGAGAAATTGAAAAAGTAAAAGCCGACGGTGCAAATATTATAATAATCGATTTCCACGCAGAAGCGTCGGGAGAGAAAAAAGGAATGGGGTTTTACCTTGACGGCAGAGTTTCGGCTATGTTCGGCACTCACACTCATATCCAAACATCCGACGAACAAATACTTCCGAACGGTACGGGCTACATTACCGATATAGGAATGACCGGCCCTTATTATTCTGTTTTGGGCGTTACTCCCGAAATTGCGATACAAAAAATGAAAACAAATTTGCCGGTGAAATTCACCAACCCCGACGGGCGTTGCACTGTGGAGGGTGTTGTGATTGAAATCGATGACAAAACCGGCAAAACAACCAATATAGAAAGGTTCAGAAAATGAGCAAAAAGGCAGTGGCAATACTTTGTGTGATTGCCGTAACAGCCGTCTTGCTTACCGGTTGCAGCGGTGACACTCCGGAGCAACACGAGCTTGTTTTGCAAACGACCGCACAGGTTACAGAGGATACCGACAATTTTAAAATCAGTTACAGTCAGTCGGATTCGCTCAATCCGTTTGAAGCAACCACGCTTAATAACCAAACGGCAGACGACCTGGTGTACGAACCGCTGTTCAGAACGGACGAAAGTTTTGAAGCAGTGCCCGAAATAGCAAGTTCTTACACATATGAGGACGCAAACACGCTGTCGGTAACAATAGTCAGCGGTCTTAAATTTTCGGACGGCTCGTCGCTCACGGCAAAAAATGTTGTAACATCGTTTTACGAAGCACAAAGCTCACCGAGATGGAAAAACAGCCTCACTCCGATTTACAGTGCAACTACGGTAAGCGATACGGTTGTCAGATTTAAATTGTCATATGCAAATCCGTATGCACATCAGCTTTTAACATTTTACATTGCTAAAAATTCATCAAAAAGCAAGTATCCGCTCGGAAGCGGAAGATACAAATTCCTTGAAGAAAACGGCAAGCTTTACGCAGAAAAAAACAGTGAGTACAAAGAGAGTTTCAACCCTCGATTTACTAAAATTCAGCTTGTAAATGTTCCGTCTGCGGAGTCTATCAACAACGCACTCAACATCGGCAACATAAGCTACGCTTACCGTGATGAGGTAAACAAAACCGTTGCCCGACTCAAGTGCAATAAAAAGCAGGTCAATTTGAATAATATGGTGTTTCTGGGACTTCGCACCACAATGGGCATAACATCAAATGCCGACATACGCCGTGCGATTTCGCTTGCAATCGACAGGGACACGCTTGCAAAAAGTGCATATCAGGGCTACGCAAGAGCCGCAACTTCACCGTTTAATCCGGTGTCAAAAATCGGACGGGAAACAGAAATTTTCTCCGATACGGCAGACACGGCAGCGGCAAAGCAGGCAATAGCAAAAAGCGGCTACAAGTCAAGTCAGCTAACGCTCACAATCGTTGTTAATCAAAACGAAAATAAGGTTGCCCTTACAAAGCTTGCGGCACAGCAATTGGAAGCCGTAGGGTTTAAGGTTACTGTAAAAAGTTACAGTCAAAAGACCTTTAATCAAGCACTTAAATACAGCAACTATGACATTTATGTTTCCGAAACAAAAATACCGAACGATATGAGGCTTTCGTCGTTTTTCGACAAATCGGGCAAAACTCATTACGGAATCAGCACCGACAGCGACACGGCAAAGCTTTACAGAAAATATCTCAATAACGGTGGCGAACTTGGCAAATTCATCTTGTCTTTTTCAAACGAAATGCCGTTTGTGCCTGTTGTGTACAGAAAAGGCGTCATCTGCTATTCAAAGGCTATGCATGGCGATATGCAAGGTTGCTACGGCGATTTTTTTGCAAACATAGACGATTGGTATTATAATTAATCTACACTCAAAAAGGAGAATTTTATGATTAAGTACGAAAATCCGCACGGATATATCGAAATAACAAACAACTATTTCGGCAAGCTTGTCGGCAATGCGGCACAAAGCTGTTTTGGCGTTACAAGAATGGTAAATGCAAATCCTGTGCAATCAATCAGATCAGCCATAAAAAACAGGGTTGAGGGTGTAGACCTTGACACATCAAATCAGGGTGTTACAATCAAAAGCGTAAACGGAGCATTGGTTGTTGACCTTTCAATAGCCGTATCGTACGGCGTAAACATCAATGCCATTGCGGACAGTATAGTAAACAAGGTTCGCTACACTATCGAAAGCACCACAGACCTGAAGGTTTCCGAAGTAAATGTTCATGTCGAAGGTATCGACAGTATTAACTGATTTCGGAGGATAATCAATGATTACAGGACAGATGTTACGCGACGGAGTTATTTCTGCCGCAAACAACATATCAAACAGCAGACAGGCGGTTGACGCACTCAATATTTTCCCGGTTCCGGACGGCGACACGGGAACAAATATGTCAATGACAATCACTTCTGCTTCCGATGATATAAAGGATATGCCAAACGACAGCCTTCTCGGCGATGTTGCAAAGCGTGTTGCTTCCGCACTTCTCAGAGGGGCAAGAGGTAACTCGGGCGTTATTCTTTCACTTATATTCCGTGGCTTTTCAAAAGCGTTTAAGGGTCTTGAAGAAGCCGACGGCAACGATGTTGCACGAGCTTTTCGTATGGGCAGCGATGCGGCATACAAAGCGGTTATGAAGCCGACTGAGGGTACAATTCTTACGGTTGTAAGATGTGCCGCTGAAGCGGCTGAAGAATTTGCACCGAGCAATAACGAACCGGTTGATGTGTTCTTAACGGCTCTTGAAACGGCAAAAGAAGCTCTTGCAAAGACTCCCGAAATGCTTCCGGTTCTCAAGCAGGCAGGCGTTGTGGACGCGGGCGGACAGGGATTTGTGCTCATTCTTGAGGGTATGAAATCCGTGTTTGTCAACGATGTTATTATTCGTCCTATCGGTGAAGAAGCTATAGCAGACAAAAAGGCTGACGCTTCGGATGAAAAAGCTCAAACGGGCTACGAATGTAAATTTGTTATTCAAAAGGAACACGGTGCCAAGGAAAGCGACTCAATCAGGCTCCGTGCGTATCTTGAAGCAATCGGCAACGATGTTGAGGTTCACGAAGAAAACGGAAAAATTACCGTTAAGGTGATAAGCGAGCAACTCGGCACGATTGTACAAACCGCAACAAAATACGGTCAACTTTTTGACATTGATATACAAAATCTTGCAACTCCTATGCAGGAGGAACCGGAAAACACCAACGAAAGTGAAGTCGTTGAACCTGAAAACGAGTACGGATTTGTATCCGTTTGTGCAGGCGACGGGCTTACTGAACTGTTCTCCGACCTCGGTGCGGATATTGTTGTAAGCGGCGGACAAACGATGAATCCGTCAACCGACGATATTATTAAAGCCGTGCTCAAAGTTCCGGCAAAGGTTGTTTATGTTTTACCTAACAACAAGAACATTATTATGGCGGCTCAAATGGCAAAAAACAGCGTAAAAGACAGAGAAGTTATTGTTCTTGAAACCAAAACCGTACCGCAGGGCATTTCCGCTATGCTTGCATTTGACGAAACAGCAGGCAAGGAAGAAAACCTTGACACAATGATGCAAATGGCAGGTGCCGTTCAAACTGCATCGGTTACTTTTGCCGCCCGTGACAGTGAAGTTGACGGCAAGCCGATTAAAGAAGGTCAAATTATGGGTCTTTGCAACGGCGCAATCAAGTTCATAGGCGAGGACAAAGAGGAAATTGCGTTTTCAGCAACGGATGAGCTTTTCAATCCGGACGAAAACGGCCTTGTAACAATTATTTACGGCGAAAATGCAACCGAGGAGGACGCACAGAAGATTGAAGAGAAGCTTGTTGAAAAATATTCAAGCGGCATTGAGGTAAGTATGGTAAACGGCGGACAGCCGGTGTACTATTATCTTATTTCGGTGGAGTAAGCGAAATTTAAGGTCATATTATGGATTTCAGTGATTACAGCAATTACAGCATACAATTCATAAAAGGTGTAGGAGATAAAAGAGCCCGACTTTTCAATAAGTTGGGCATTTACACTTTGAATGACCTTATTCATTTTTATCCGAGAAAGTACATTGACTGGAGCAAAACGCTCAGCGTAAAAGATGTTCGGTCAGGCGATACGGCTTTTATAAAAGCTACAATGATTACTCCGGTCAGAGAGTCTAAAATCCGCAAAGGATTGACCCTGTACAAATGCAATTTTACCGACGGCGAAACGGTTATTCGCGTTACGATTTTTAATAATGCGTATCTTGCAAAATCGCTTCGCACATTTGACGATTACATACTTTACGGCAAGGTTGACAGAACCTTTACCGAGGCGTCGATGAGTTCTCCTCAAATTGAAAAAGCCGAAAAAGCCGCAGGTATTGAACCGATTTATCCCGCAACATCAAACCTTTCGTCAAAAATCATCGAAAAAGTTGTAAAAGCGGGAATTGCCAAAATCGAAAAAATCGAGGACACCCTGCCCGAATATATTCAAATCGAATATAACCTTTGTTCGCTTGACTTTGCAATTAAGCAAATTCATTTTCCCGACAATGATGAAAATGTTGAAATTGCAAGGCACAGGCTTATTTTTGAAGAACTGTTGACGCTTCAACTCGGCTTGATGAAACTCAGAAGCAGGCGTGCCACGAAAAATATGCTGAAAATGACAAACGATTTCAGCGATGAGTTTTATTCGCTTTTGCCGTTCGCTCCTACAAACGCACAGAAAAAAGCGGTTGCCGACTGCGTTGCCGACTTAAAAGGTGACAAGCAGATGAACCGACTTGTGCAGGGCGATGTCGGTTCCGGCAAAACTGCCGTTGCCGGTGCGGTTATGTACACCGTTATCAAAAACGGCTATCAAGCCGCAATGATGGCACCGACTGAAATTCTTGCCACTCAGCATTACGAGAGTTTTTGCAAACTGTTTGCCGATACAAAGCTTAATGTTGCTCTGCTGACCGGCTCAACAAAGGCGGCTGAAAAGAAAGAAATCAAACTTGCACTGTCCGAGGGTCAAATTGATTTGATTATCGGCACGCACGCACTTATTCAAAATGATGTTGAATTTCGAAATCTCGGTCTTGTTTGCACGGACGAGCAACACCGATTCGGCGTTGAACAGCGTGCAAATCTTGCGATGAAAGGTAACAATCCGCATCTACTTGTTATGTCGGCAACGCCGATTCCGAGAACGATGGGGCTTATTATCTACGGCGATTTGGACATCAGCGTTTTAAACGAACTTCCGCCCGGCAGGCAGGAAATTCGCACGGATTTGGTTACAAGTGCCTATCATCAAAGAATATATAAATTTATCAAAAATGCCGTTGACAACGGAAATCAGGCGTATATAGTCTGTCCGCTTGTTGACGATAACGAAAGTGACCTTATTCCTGCCAAGGAATATGCCGACAACCTTTCAACAAAAGTTTTTCAGGGCTATAATCTCGGACTGCTTCACGGCAAAATGAAGCCTAAAGAAAAGGATAAGGTTATGCAGGAATTTGCAAGCGGAAATGTGCAAATTCTTGTTTCGACAACCGTGGTTGAAGTGGGCGTTGATGTGCCGAACGCAACGGTTATGCTTATTGAAAATGCCGACCGCTTTGGGCTGTCACAGCTTCATCAGCTTAGAGGACGGGTTGGCAGAGGCAAGGAAAAAAGCTACTGCATTTTGGTGTCTGATAACAAATCGGAAAGCTCACTTGAACGGCTTAAATTGCTCAAATCAACTTCCGACGGATTCAAAATTGCGGATTATGACCTTAAAACAAGAGGTCCCGGCGACTTTTTCGGCACACGGCAGCACGGCTTGCCTCAACTTAAAATTGCCGATATGCTTGAGGACACTAAAATCCTTGAGCAGTGCAGAGAGTGTGCTCAGTTCATCCTTAAAGACGACCCGAATCTTGATTATTTCCCTGAGCTTTGCACTCAAATTTCAAATATGTTCAGAAAGACAGATTATTGATGAAATATAAATACGAATTACATACCCACACAAAATACGGTTCCCGTCAATGCGGCAGAACAGAGCCGAAAGATATTGCAAGAATGTACAAGGAAAAGGGCTATTCGGGCATTGTGCTCACCGACCATTACAGTCCGCTGACATTCGACTTGCTTCACGGATATTTTAATCCGAAAAGGTTCATTG
The DNA here is from genome assembly GCA_963661495.1 of bacterium. Lineage (GTDB taxonomy): Bacteria > Bacillota > Clostridia > Oscillospirales > Acutalibacteraceae > Eubacterium_R. The sequence continues at coordinate 21,476 of CAVLCA010000023.1, read as the reverse complement.
ACTGCTATATTAATCCGTATTATGAAATGAAAAAATACGAGGACGACAATTTTTCGGTTATGTTCGGTATGGAAATAAGACATTATGCCACGGCGAACGATTATCTTATTTACGGTGTTGACGAAAAATGGCTCAAAGAGCAGGGAAATTTGCTTACACTGTGGGAAAAAGATATGAGTGAACTTATGCACAGTCAAGGCTATTTGGTGTATCAGGCTCACCCGTTTAGACCCGGTATGCACAGATGTAATCCCGATTATTTGGACGGCGTTGAAGTTTACAACGGCAAAACCGATAAGGAGAGCAATGAAAAAGCTCAGGCGTGGGCAACAAAATACGGCAAGCTGATGGTGTCCGGTTCGGATTTTCATGTGCCAAAACAGCTCGCAAGGGGCGGTATAATTACCGACAAGCCGATACGCAACAATGCCGACCTTATCGACACACTGAAATCTATGAACTTTGAAATGATAAAAACCTATTAAACTGTACTCTAAAACATTCTCTTTTTTGTGTCTTTTTTAATGGTTAAATGTAGGCTATAATACATTTATCAACTACAGACGGAGGAAAGTTTATGGAAAAAACAGTAAAAGATAATAAAGTAAAACGAATTTGCGTTACAGGTCTTATGGCGGCACTCATTTGCGTTGCAACTGCTTTTATTAAAATGCCGACCGGAATTAATTCGGGCTATCTTCACTTCGGTGACAGTATGATTTATCTTGCCGGCTGTTTGCTCGGCCCTTGGGCTTCTCTTGCGGCGGCTATCGGCGGAGCACTTGCAGATGTAATTTCGGGTGCACCGCAATGGGCACCGGCAACGGCACTTATTAAGGCAATCAATGCAGTTCCGTTTATTTTGGTTGCACGAAATACAAATCACAAAATCATTACAAAGTGGACAGTGGTTATGACCGTTGTGTCAGGTCTTTGGACAATCGGCGGTTATCTTGTTGCCGAGGGCCTTATGTATTCGTTCCCTACGGCAATCACTTCGGTGCCGTTTTCGTGCGTGCAGGCAGTCGGTTCGGCAATTGTGTTTGCTGTTGTCGGAGCAATACTCGATAAAATCAAAATTCAAAAGTATGTTTAAATAAATTTCCTTTCAAAAAAGCGTTACGGTTTTGTTGCCGTAACGCTTTTTCTTGTGTCAGTATTATATTTTATACATAGTATAGCGTGTAAGATAACAGGTAAAAGCGGTGAAACGGTGCATTAAAACTGCCTTGAACTGCCGTTAAACTGTACCTGATTTTATATATGTGCTAAGAATTTGCAAGCCTGTCGTATTCGTCAATTGCCTTTGACAGTGCGATGTAGCAATAGCCGAGTGAACTGTTCATTTTATCTTTTGCCGACGAAATATGACGGGACACCGTCGGTTGTGACAGCTTGAGCAAATTCGCAATTTCCGCCTGCGTCTTGTTATTTTCGTATTTATAACGCAAACACACGCTTTGCATCGGAGTCAACTCCTCTTGCATAATTATGGGCAAGACAGTAGAAAATGCCTTTTTCTTTGCTTTTTCCTTGTCCATTCCGTTTATTGACGAATAATCCTCGTAATAGTAGTTATTAATAAAATCTATCATTGTTTACATCCTCCTCGTAATATCCAAAAAGCATTGATGCCGTTCTTCTGCATTCACAAGCCATATCGTAATATATTTTTATCTTTCTTCTCAGCTGTACAAGGTCTTCGCCGCGATACACGCAAAGCAGAGGTCGCATTGCGTCAATTTTTGTGCTTAAAATTTTGTACTGCTGCTCATATTCATGAGCCAATTCGTTAATTGTCATCTTATGCCTTCTTTCTCTTTTAAACTTTAATCAACTTGAGTGGTTCGTTGACTGTCGGCAATTGAAATCAAGTTTTTGTCTCTCCGTTGCCTATCATTAATATTAATCGAACATTTGTATTATGTCAACTTTTTAGCCGAAGAAGTCCAAAAAATATCTCAACTAAAAATTCAAAAGAATACAAAACAAAAGTCTTTTGTCTATTAAAAGACTATAATTTTATTTTATGAGTATCATTATAAAATTTTGTTGCGTCTTTTGTATAAATTAACAAAATTTTTTTAACTTTTCACTTGACAAGTTAGTAAATTTCAACTATAATGTTCATACGCTCAAGACGGAGCCGCAACCGTTTTGGGTAACCTGTCCTCCTATAGTTTGTTATAGACAGAGAGGGAAAAGAGTAGGTGTTACACCTACTCTTTTTTCTATAGACAGCTAATATAACGGCTGAACCGTGCCATAAATACTTAATCAAATTATCGATTGCATAAAATTATAGTAATCCGAACATTTTTATTTTCAATAGGACTTGTAAATATTTATTGAACATCGAGTTCAATAAATATTTGGCACTTTCTGTTTTTTGCTCAGTCGAGGTACTTATGTACATCTTCCTTCGCAAGAAAACAGAATTCAACCGTCATCTTAGCCGCCTGAGTTACAATAAAGCTCCTGAAACACGCCAATAAAACAAACTAACTGAACCGATAGGTGCGATTGTGGGTGTGATTTATCGCACTCGAAAGGATTTTAAAAGTGGAGCAAACATTGAAGTCGCTCCACTTTTGGCGTTTCCCGTTTTTTGCTCGGTCGAAGTATCTATATACATCTTTCCTCGCAAGAAAACGGGATTCAGAAGCTTTCTCACAGGGATATCAATCCTGAAACACGGCGAAGCTTTATGAGCGTGTATTTGCGGAAACAGGCTTACTTATCCCGAAAAATTATTGTATTAATTTTAATTATATGATATAATATATCGAATAAATTGTGAGGTGAACATTATGCAAGAAATTATTACCGAAGTTAAGGGCGAAGCTCTTACCATTGTTAATTCCACAAACACAGCTATTGCGGCACAAAGCGGTTCGTTGCCGGTATTTGGCACACCGTTTATGATAGCACTTATGGAAAAGGCAACTTGCACTGCCATTGCCGATGTTTTGGATGACGGTGAAACAACTGTCGGAACTTCCGTAAATGTAAGCCACGACAAGGCAAGCGGTGTCGGTACAGTTGTTATTGCATATGCCAAACTCAGAGAAACGCAGGGCAGAAAACTTATTTTTGATGTAAAGGCTTGCGAAGAGGACGGAGCTGTAATCGGCAAAGGAACGATAGAGCGATTTGTTGTTGACAGCGACCGCTTTATGAAAAAGGTGGAGGCAAAGTAATGGTTAAGGCGGTTATTTTTGACTTTGACGGCACACTTTGCGATACCGGAATAGGCGTTAAAAAAAGTGCGAAATATGCACTTGACGCATTTGATATAGAGTCGCCTGAATGGGAGGACTTGGACTTTTTCATCGGCCCGCCTCTGCTTGTGACTTTTCAGGAAAAGTTTAATCAAAGCGTCACCGACGCAGAAAAGCTTGTTAAAAAATACCGTGAGCGATATACAAATATCGGACTGTACGAAAGCGAATTTTATGAGGGCGTTCCGCAACTTTTGAAGGCACTTAAAAACGACGGCTTCAAGCTCGGCGTTGCGTCATCAAAGCCGATTAATTATGTAGAAGAACTGCTGATAAAAGCTGACCTTAAAGGATATTTTGACTACATCAGTGCGGTAAGTTTTAATGCGGACTGCGAATCAAAGCAAAGCATACTGAACCGTTGCCTTGGCGAACTCGGAGTTGACTCGGGTGACGCAATTATGGTGGGCGACAGATTTTACGATATGGACGGTGCGCGTGAAGCGGGAGTTACAAGCGTAGGCGTGCTGTGGGGATTCGGTAATAAATTTGAGCTTATTGAAAGCGGTGCCGATTATGTTATTGACAAACTGGATGACATAGAGTCAATCGCCCTCGGTTTGTATGAAAGAACCGAAAGTTCACAAGGTATATATAACGGCAGAGTGTTGACTTTTCATGTGGATGATATTGTGCTTTGCAACGGCGACAAAGCCAACAGAGAAATCGTTGACCATCCGGGAGGCGTGGGAATTATTGCCTTGACCGAGGACGAATGTGTTTATATGGTTCGTCAATTCCGTTATCCGTACAAGGAAACGATATACGAAATCCCTGCCGGCAAGCGTGAAAAGGGCGAAGACCCGCTTGTTACGGGCAAAAGAGAACTTCACGAGGAGTGCGGAATTATCGCGGAAAACTATATTGACCTTGGCAAAATTTATCCGTCACCGGGCTACACGAGTGAAGAAATTTACCTTTATGCGGCAACCGGTTTGACCGAAACAAATCAGGAACTTGACGATGACGAATTTTTGCAGGTGGTGAAAATGAAGTTTTCGACCCTCGTTGCAAAAATTATGAGCGGTGAAATTACAGACGCAAAAACAATTGCTGCCGCATTTAAATTAAAAGAATTGAGAAATATAAAATAATGAGTGCTTATTTAGACAACAGTGCAACCACAAAGCCGGAGGAGGCTGTTGCAAAAAAAGTATATCAAATGCTTACCGAAAACTTCGGCAATCCGTCATCCTTTCACAAAGAGGGACTCAACGCAAATGCCGAGGTGCGAAAAGCGAGGGAGATAATTGGAAAATCCCTGTCGTGCGAGAGCGAGGAGATATTCTTCACTTCAGGCGGTACGGAAGCAAACAATCTTGCAATTTTCGGCACTGCGGCGGCTAACAGACGCAAGGGCAACAGAATTGTCACAACCGCTATTGAACACGAGAGTGTGCTTGAATCGGTGGCAGAGCTTGAAAAACAAGGCTTTGAGGTTATCAGACTTGAACCGAACAGCAACGGAAACATTACCGAAGAACAGATTTTTGAAGCGGTAAACAGTGATACGATTCTTGTTTCAATGATGTATATAAATAATGAGGTCGGTTCGATTTTACCTGTTAAAAGCATACAAAAAGCCGTTAAAAAAGCAAAAGCACCGGCACTTGTTCACATAGATTGCGTACAGGCGTACGGCAAATATGACATCAAGCCGAGCAAACTCGGTGCGGATTTGGTAACAATCACGGCACACAAGGTTCACGGCCCAAAGGGCACGGGTGCACTTTATGTAAAAAAAGGCACGCGAATTGTACCGAGGACTTACGGCGGTGAACAGGAACACAAAATCAGACCGGGTACAGAGGCGTCACCGCTTATTGCAGGTTTTGGAGAAGCGGTGTCAATGTTCCCAAATTTAAAAGAGCAAACCGAAAAAGTACATACGCTTAATCTTTACGCAAGGGAAGAACTTCAAAAAATAAGCGGAGTGAAAATTAACAATTCAACAGAATCGTCGGACTACATACTTAATGTATACATTCCGAGCTTTATGACAAGCCAAACAATAGTTCAGCATTTGTCAAGCCAATATGAGGTTTATGTCAGCAACGGTTCGGCGTGTGCAAAAGGAAAAAAAAGTCATGTACTCACGGCTATGAAACTCGGCGACAAAGTGATTGAAAAGTCAATTCGTATAAGCTTCAGCCGTATGAATACAAAAGCAGATGTTGATGCACTTGTTGCGGCAGTCAAAGAAACTGTTGAAAAATATCCGATATAACGACCGTAGGGGCGGATACCGTCCGTCCGGAACATAACAAAATTTCAACACAACAGGAATACAAAATGAGAGAAATTATACTTATTAAAAACGGAGAACTTGTTCTTAAAGGGCTTAACAGAAACACATTTGAGGACATTCTCATCAAAAATATGAAAAAGGCACTTGCCGAAATCGGCGAGTTTACATTCAAAAAAAGCCAGTCAACAATTATGGTTGAGCCAAAGGACGAGGATATCGACCTTGACGACGCGGTTGAAAGACTGAAAAAAGTTTTTGGCATTGCGGCACTTTCAAGAGCACTTGTTGCCGAAAAGGATATGGAAAATATTAAAAAGCTCACGCTTGAGTATCTTGATGAGCGACTTGATGAGGTTGAAACATTTAAGGTTGAAGCAAAAAGAAGCGACAAAAAGTTTCCGCTCAAATCACCTGAAATTTGCAGAGAAATCGGTGGCCATATTCTTTCAAATCACCACAATTTAAAGGTTGATGTGCATAATCCGGAACTAACTGTTACAATTGAAATCCGCGACACATATGCTTTCATCAGGGGTAATAATATCAAGGGTGCAGGCGGTATGCCGGTCAGCACAAGCGGACGGGGTGCAGTGCTCATAAGCGGCGGCATTGATTCGCCTGTTGCCGCATATATGATGGCAAAGCGAGGAATTGAGCTTATTTCGGTTCACTTTGCTTCTCCGCCTTACACAACGGAACTTGCTGAACAAAAAGTTATGGATTTACTTCATAAAGTTGCGGCATACAGCGGACCTATTGCAACATATGTTGTTCCGTTTACCGAACTTCAGGAAGCTATTAGGGATAAGTGCCCGGAAGTATATTTCACCATCATTATGAGAAGATATATGATGAAAATTGCCGAGATTTTGGCAAAACAGCAAAATTGCTCGGCACTCATTACGGGCGAAAGCGTCGGTCAGGTTGCAAGTCAAACGATATATGCACTCGGTTGTACAGATGTAGCAACCGAACTCCCTGTTTTCAGACCTTGTATCGGTATGGATAAGGATGAAATCGTGCGTATTTCAAGAGAAATAGACACATTCCAAACATCGATTTTGCCATATGAGGACTGCTGTACGGTGTTCACTCCTAAGCATCCGAAAACAAGACCGCATATTGAGGAAATTCTTGAAGCCGAAAAGGCACTTGACAGTGAAAACCTTATCAACAGAGCCGTTCAGGGTGCCAGAAAGACAGTGATTAAATAATGAAAAAAGAAAGCAAGGGCACATTTGCCGAGTTTGTTAAAAAAAATAAAATACCGATTATCTGCGTGGCGGGATTAATTGCAGTTTTGCTTATCATTGCAATTATCAATGCCGCAACAACGGCGTACCTAAAGCCGTATGAAAAAAAGTACGATATTAAATATCCACGCCATATTGCAGAGGAGTTTTGCGACGCTTACGGTCAAAATTCCGAAACTGCGGGTATGCTTACTTTTGCCGACAGCGGAGATAAGCTTTTTGTCACCTCGGATGTGTACCAAAGCGGAAATCATTTTGATTCCGGCTCCGCAATAGACGACGGCAAGCAGATTAAATCAATCGGCTTGGAAAGCTCGTCGGTTGACATTGAGTCTTTGTATTCGTCTGCAAAAAGTTATAAGAAAAGTAAGCAAAAGGTAACCCTTACCGATATTTACGGTAAAAGCAAAACCTATCAGGTCATCGCCGCATATTATACAAATGTTAATGCCGCTGACGATAACGGATATGTATTCCCGTACTACACGCATGGCGACCTCACCGAAGACAGCTTCAACGATTACGAGGACAGAATATATTCACGCTCGCTCTACCATTCGGCATTCGATATGTCGTATACCGACAGCTATTTGAGTATAAATATCGGTACCGACTTTATGCAAAATTTCAAGTTCGTAATTCTTTGCGTCGAGGTGGACGGCAATGTTAAACCGTACACCGAGGTGAGCAAAAATAAAAAAATCCACTACCCTCAGGTGTGGTACGATAAAAATGACGAGCACAATCCGTATTGGCTTGCCGAGCAATGGCAACCGGTAGTCTACACCGACGAAAGCCATAAAACATCAGAAAAGATGTAACACAATACTTTATCGACAGACCGAAACGACCGCAGAACTGTTCTGCGGTCGTTTTGCTTGGGATTTTTATTAATCTTCGTATTCGTCTTCGTTTTCCCAGTTATGGTAGATGTTTTGAACATCGTCGTTTTCTTCAAACATTTCAATCATCTTTGCCATTTTCTTCATATCGTCCGGATTTTCAAGACGGGTGTATGTACTTGGAACATATGCGGCTTCACTTGAAATAACTGTGTAGCCCTTTGCTTCAAGTTCGTCACGGATAACGCCGACATCGTTCGGTTCCGTACGAATTTCAAAAATATCCTCTTCATCTGTAAGGAAATCGGAAGCACCGGCTTCAAGTGCGTCCTCCATAAGTTGGTCTTCGTCGGTATCTTCCTTTTCGATAATGATAACGCCGAGTTTTTCAAACATAAATGTAACCGAACCCGGGTTGCCCATATTTCCGCCTGCTTTATCAAAGTAATGTCTTACTTCGCCGGCTGTTCTGTTTCTGTTATCCGTAAGTGCCTCAACAACAACGGCAACGCCTGACGGACCGTAGCCTTCATATACGATTTCTTCGTAATTTGTTGTGTCTGCGTCGCCTGCGGCTTTCTTTAACATTCTGTCGATATTGTCGTTTGGCACATTGTTTTGCTTTGCCTTTGCGATAACATCACGAAGTTTTGCATTGTTGTTTGGGTCTGCACCGCCGTTTTTAACCGCAACGGCAAGTTCTCTTCCTATTTTAGTAAAAACTTTTGCTCTCGCAGCGTCGTTTGCACCTTTTTTTCTTTTAATGGTGCTCCATTTATTATGTCCGCTCATAATTAAAACATACCTTTCTTTCGGAATTTCACACAAAATATTTTATCACATATAATATATGGTTGCAAGTATGAATTTTGTTTGCTTCGGCAAAACTATAACGAGGTGTTAAGTTTGAAAAAAGCAATCAGGATTTTTGATGTTATTTTGTTTTTCGTTTGCGTTGTGATTTTCAGCGTAATTATTTGGGGTGATTTTGCACTTCCGAACGGTGTGGTTACTTATGACGGCAACAGCGAACCGCTTGCAAAGGTGTTTACTTACAGTCAAAAAAGCACAAGCCTTGCCGTTGACAAGCAAACTTCGACGCCGAGGAGAGAAAATCTGAAACTTTTCGGAATTATTCCTGTTAAAGAGGTGTCTGTTACAGACAAATCGGAGCAAAAGGTTATGGTGAGCGGTGAAGTTTTCGGAATAAAGCTGTATACGGACGGCGTAATAGTTGTTGGCATTCAGGATGTTCAAACCGACGGTGGCAAAAAAAGTCCGTCCGGTTCGGCCGGAATAGAAGTCGGTGACATCATCGTTTCAATCAACAGTGAAAATGTATACACTTCCGACAGGGTTCAGGAGATTTTGGGCTCAAACAACGGTGAAAGTTTTGATGTAAAAATTAAGCGTGGGGAACGATACAGAGAATTTACGGTAACGCCGGTCTACTGTGAGCGTGAGGGATGTTACAAGGCGGGAATGTGGGTCAGAGACTCCACAGCGGGTATCGGTACAATCACATTTTACAATAAACAAAGCGGAATTTTTGCGGCTCTCGGGCATCAAATCAATGATGTTGACACAAAAGAAATTATGCCGATGCTTGACGGCGAGGCGGTCAAAGCAACAGTGTCAAAGGTTGAAAAAAGCACAAGAGGCACAACCGGTTCTCTTGAATGTGACTTTACAAATCAAACGCTCGGCAGACTGCTGACAAACACCGATTGCGGAATTTACGGTGCTTATGCCGAAGTTGGCGAATGTGCAAAGGAATATTCCGTTGCCGCCGTTCAAGAGGTAAAAAAAGGCAAAGCAACAGTGATTTCCACAGTTGAAAACGGGCAGCCGAAGGAATACGAAATTGAAATAACGCGTATCGGATATAACGAGAATAATCGCGAAAAAAATATGACGGTAAAGGTGACGGACAAGGAGCTGATTGCCAAAACAGGCGGTATCGTGCAGGGAATGTCGGGGTCACCGATAATTCAAAACGGCAAACTTGTCGGGGCACTCACCCATGTCATAGTCGGTAATCCGACAAAGGGCTATGCCGTCTTTGCACAGACAATGCTTGAGGAGTCAACAAAATAAAAGCTTCTTAAAAATGCAAAATAAAAAAACGCATCCGATTTGGGAAGAATGCGTTTTTTTATTATAAATATTAAGTAGAGTATTGTCAACGCAATACTGCGAAACCGAGATCAATCGCTCCGGCGAGTATTCGTGAGGTTTTTTGCATCCCGAGGGTTTCAGTAAACCAAAGGATGATAAGCGCTACAAGGATTGCAATTATAAGTGCTTCTTTGCTCATAACCCACCTCCAAAGGATCGATAACATTATTATATACGCTTTTGACAAGAAAATCAATAGTAAATTTCAGTATTTTTAATATTTTTATATAAAATAATTGTTGAAAAAAGTTTGGCAATGCTATATAATGATTTAAGTATGAATTTTTATAAGGAGGATTTTATTGTATGGATACATTAACATTGGCAGCAGGCATAGTTGCGGACAGGTCAGCAACCTTTACGGCAACTGTTATTGTTGCCGGTCTTGGCATTGTTCTTGCCACTTTGATGGTACTTATCCTTGTGTTTTACGCATTTGGCTCGGTAGTATCAAAATCACAGGCAAAGACAAAGAAAAAAGAAGCTAAAAAAGTTCAAAACGCTATGGAGGCGGATTTGTCAAACGCAAGTGCGGCAGTTCCGGCACCTGCTCAGGCAAGTGTTCCTGCTCCTGCTCCCGTTGTTGAAGAAGGTATAAGCGGCGAGGTTATTGCGGCAATAAGTGCAGCTGTTTATTCAATGGAGGGCAGTTCGGCGGTTATTCGCAGCGTAACAAGAAAAACAAGTCCTATTACCACCCGTAACCCTTGGGCACAGGCGGCTGTTATGGACAATACCAGACCGTTTTAAGGAGGACTGCAAATTATATGGAAATATTACAAGGCGTATGGGAAGTAATTAAAAGTATTCTTGTAAACAGCGGATACGCTTACTTCTTCACCGCAGACGGCGGATACAAAAACTTAATTATGCTTATTGTTGCTTTCTTTTTCCTCTGGTTGGGAATTAAGAAAGGCTTTGAACCGCTTTTGATGATACCGATTGCATTCGGTATGCTCCTTGCAAATTTGCCGGGCGCGAATTTGGCGGTACAGTATCACGATTTGCAGGGCTTCATTGATTTGGTAGCCGGCAGATTAACAGACACGGCGGGCAACACGCTGACCCCGGGACTTATGGACTTCCTTTACTTCGGAGTTAAGGCGGGAATTTATCCTCCGCTTATCTTCCTCGGTATCGGTGCTATGACCGACTTCAGTTCGCTTATTGCAAATCCGTCATCGTTCATTCTCGGTGCTGCGGCTCAGCTCGGTATATTTGTAGCGTATGTTATCGCTATTGTTTTGGGCTTTAATCCGCAACAGGCAGGTTCAATCGCTATCATCGGCGGTGCAGACGGACCTACCGCAATCTTCGTAACATCAAAGCTTGCTCCGGCAATGCTCGGTACAATTGCTGTTGCGGCATACAGCTATATGGCTCTTGTACCTGTAATTCAACCGCCTATTATGAAGGCGCTTACAACCAAAAAAGAGCGTAGCGTTGTTATGGGCACGCTTCGTCCGGTTTCAAAGCTTGAAAAGATTTTGTTCCCTATTATGGTAACTGTTATCGTTTCGCTTCTCCTTCCGGATGCCGCTTCACTTGTAGGTATGCTTATGCTCGGCAACCTTCTTAAAGAAAGCGGACAAACAGAGCGTATTGCAAAGGCTGCTCAAAATGAGCTTATGAATATCGTTACAATTCTTTTGGGTCTTTCGGTTGGTGCAACAACATCGGCTCAATCATTCCTTAACTTTAATACTTTGAAGATTGTGCTTCTCGGTCTTATCGCATTTGCATTCGGTACATCCGGCGGCGTACTCTTCGGTAAATTGATGTATGTTATCACTAAGGGCAAAATCAATCCGCTTATCGGTTCCGCAGGTGTATCGGCTGTTCCTATGGCGGCTCGTGTATCACAAAAGGTCGGTCAGCAGGAAAATCCGGCTAACTTCCTTCTTATGCACGCTATGGGACCAAATGTATCGGGCGTTATCGGCTCTGCCGTTGCCGCAGGTATTTTGCTTACCCTTCTCGGTTAATTAAACACAATAAAACAATCATACAATTAAAATAGAGGTGGCACTTTTGTTCCACCTCTGTTTTTAACAATAGAGGATATACAGAGGACATATTATGAACAAAGACGCAGTAAAGCCAAATCGTGAGCAACAGCAGGTTATTGATACTGTTGACGGAGCGGTACTTGTTGTTGCCGGTGCAGGAACCGGTAAAACCGCAACGGTTGTAAAGCGAATTGAGCATATAATCAAGGACGGATATGCACGCCCGTGGCAGGTGCTCGCCATTACCTTTACAAACAAGGCGGCAGGTGAGCTGAAAGAAAGACTTGAAAACACCATCGGTTCTGAGGCAAATGACATTTGGGCACAAACATTTCACAGTATGTGCAGTCGTATGCTTCGCCGTTTCGGTGACAGGCTCGGTTATACTCAGCATTTTACTATTTACGACACCGACGACCAAAAGCGTGTTATGAAGCGTGTACAGAAAAATCTCGGAATTGACGATAAATTCTTAAATCACCGCTCGATTTTAACGGAAATCAGCCGTGCAAAGGACAGTCTTATCGACCCGAGAGAGTACAAGCATACTAATCAAAACGATTTCAGAAAATCCAAAATTGCCGAATGTTACCGAGATTATCAGCAGGAACTTTTGCGTTCGGACGCAATGGATTTTGACGATATGATTTTTAACACGGTTCGACTTTTAAAGGAAAATCCCGATGTTTTGGAAACTTACCGGCATCAATTTAAGTACATAATTGTTGACGAGTATCAGGACACATCTTATGCACAGTATGTGCTTACTTATCTTCTTGCGGGAGAACATCACAATATTTGCGTTGTAGGTGACGACGACCAGAGTATTTACCGTTTCAGAGGTGCTACAATTGAAAATATTATGCGTTTCAAAGAAAGATATGAGGGCGAGGGCGTAAAGGTTATTCAACTTCAGCTTGCGGAAAACTACCGTTCAAAGCAGAACATTCTTGACGCCGCAAATGCCGTTATCGCAAACAACAAGACCAGACTTGCCGACAAGCGACTTCGTTCGTACGCAGGCAAGGACGGTGATAAAATCGTGCTGTATACGGCAAACAACGAGCTTGACGAGGCACAGTTTATCATTGACCAAATTAACGAAAATGTTAAAAACGGAATGGCGTACAAAGACCACGCTGTTCTTTACCGTATGAATGCACAGAGCCGAAATATAGAAATAATGATGGCGAAGTCGGGTATTTCTTACAGAATTATCGGTGGCAACCGTTTCTTCGACCGTAAGGAAATCAAGGACATTGTGTCTTATTTTGCACTTATCAACAACACTGCCGATAATGTTCGACTTCAGCGTATTATCAATGTGCCGAAGCGTGGTATCGGTGACACGATGTTTAATTATATTTTGGAAATTGCCGCGGCAAACAAGATGACGGCGTTTGAAGTGTGCGAGCAGGCGGATGAATTTGCAAAAACTCAACGCAGTGCAAACAAGCTAAAGTCGTTTTGTAATATGATTAACGGCTTCCGTCAGGATTTAGAGGACGGAATGAGCGTGAATGACCTGCTTCAGGAAATTTTGGAGCAGACGGGATATTTTGCGTATCTTGACGAAGACGACCCGACAAAGGCGGACGACAGAAAAGCCAATGTACAGGAACTTTCATCAATGTTTGTTAAGTATCAGGAAGAGGACGAAAACTTCACACTTCAAACATTCCTTGAAGATGTTGCCCTTGTGTCGGACATTGATTCGTATAACGAAGATGAGGACAGCGTTGTGCTTATGACCTTGCACTCAGCAAAGGGTCTTGAATTTCCGGTTGTTTTCATTCCGGGAATGGAGGAAGGCATTTTTCCTGGCAACCAAAGTATGTACAGCGATGAGGACTTGGAGGAAGAACGCCGTCTTGCATATGTGGGAATTACCCGTGCAAGGGAAAAACTCTATCTTGTGTCTGCCCGTCAGCGTATGCTTTACGGTACCACAAACAGAAATATGCTCTCTCGTTTCGTAGGTGAAATTCCGTCGGATATTTGTGATGACAAAACAGTACGAATGCAGTCAACTTACGGAACTTCTGCCGGTGGCTACAGCAGTCATTTCGGTTCTCCGGCAAAGCCTCATAAATACAGCAGGTCAACGCCTATCGGAGACGCAAAACGCAGTTCAACGGCTGCACACGCATTCGGACAGGTGGGCGGAGCAAATCCGCAGGCGAGCGGTGAAACCTATGCGGTGGGCGACACGGTTCGACACGCGTCGTTCGGTACGGGCGTTGTTATTTCGGCAAAGCCTATGGGCAACGACACGCTTATGGAAATTGCTTTTGACAAAGCAGGCACCAAAAAGCTTATGGCGAATTATGCCAAGCTTCAAAAATTATAATATAAACAGCAGAGTTAATACCCGTTTGACGAATTAAGTCGAATGGGTTTTCTTTTTTATGTTTTCTTTTTTATAATGTATATAATTTATATATTATAATATAAAGGCATAAATCAACCGAAAAAGAGAAGGGAAAAAGCCGCAAAAGTTTGTGAAAAAGTTGTCAATCAAATATTTTGCGCAATTCTATATATAGGCACAAAAATACCAAAAATCGAAAAACTATACTATATATTGATATTGCTAAAAAATAACGATGAAAAAAGGTTACAAAATCGTAAGGCTTTGTAAGAAGTTCGTCACCTTTTCCAAATATTTGATTTAGTATGATAAAGCGTTAAAGTTCAGAACCACAAGATATGGACATTTTAAAAATTAAGATAATATTACGGCTGTAACCTTTTGTGAATGTTGTACAAAATTCAACAGAGTTTGGACTTGACTTGTTGTTAAAAACCGCTATAATAGCAAGCGTTCGTGACAAAATGATATTAGGCAGTGCGGAAATATAACCCACAATTGCCAAATTCACTTGTTAAGAAAGTAAGGAGATTAAGATGACTAACCAATCATTTGCAGGTAAGCGTTCTATCAGAACAATCCTGACAATAGTAATTGCACTTGTGCTTCTTGTTACAATCTTCGCCGGTACAGCTTCGGCTAAAACAACTGACGAATACACGGTAAGCGTTGTTGACGGTTCAACAAGTGTTGCGGTTACTACAAACGAGACGGAACCTATCGAGATTCTCAAATCCGCAGGTATTACTGTATCGGCAGGCGATAAGCTTGACATTTCCGATTTTGTAGAATCGGAGGGAGGCAGTATAACAGTAAACAGACTTAACACCGTTTATGTTGAGTTTGACGGCAACATCACAGCGTATCAGGTTTATTCACATACTGTAGGCGATGCATTTGCAAGCCTTGGTATCAGTGTGAAAAACAGCGACCAAATCAATTACAGCCTTAATACGGAAATTACAGACGGTATGGTAATTAAAATTGCCTCCGCTCAATATGTAACTCTCAAGGCTGACGGAAAAGAAACAAAGTATGCGTTAACAAGCGGAACAGTAGCAGACCTTCTTAAAGCCGCAGGCGTTACCCTCGGCAAAGACGACTACACAGAGCCGGCAGTTGACACAAAGCTTGAAAAGAACCTTGTAGTTAAGGTAAAAAGAGTTGAATACAAGATAGAAGAAAAAACAGAAGTTGTTAAGTATTCAACGGTTAAAACAAAAGACAGCACTCTTAAAGAGGGCAAAACAAAGGTGCTCACCAAGGGTGAAAACGGCGAGGCAGAGGTAACATATCAGGTTAAATATGTTAACGGAAAGAAAAAGGACTCTGCCGAAGTATCACGAACTGTTGTTAAAAAGGCAATTCAAAAAGAAGTTGCCGTAGGTACAAAAGAAGAAAAAGAGACCGAAAAAGACGATAAAAAGGACGACAAAAAAGACGACGAGAAGTCAACAAATGACGATGTTGAACCTAACGGCGTAAAGTCCAAGAACGGCTACAAACTCGGTCAGGTAATTGAGGGCAAATACAGCCACTATTGTGCATGTGCAATATGTAACGGCAATTCAAGAGGCGTAACCTCGTCCGGTAAAAAAATCAAAAACGGTATGGATGACCCGTATTATGTTGCGTGTAACTGGTTGCCGCTCGGTTCGGTAATCAATGTTGACGGCACAAATTACACGGTGGTAGACCGTGGCGGCAGCGGCTTGTCAAGAAAGGGTAGAATTGATATATTCACCCCGGGCGGACACAGCGAATGCTACAAGCTCGGCGTCGGCTCTTGCACAATCGAAATTGTTCGCCTCGGCTGGTAAAATTTGTGAAAAACACAATAGTCGTGGTAAAAAGCCTGAATTGCAGGGCGTATAACTGACATTTGAAAAAATGCTAAAAATCACGAACAAATAAATGTTAATTTGAATAGAAATCCCGTATACTTGTCCTATACGGGATTTTTTGTTGAAAAGATGTTAAATTGTTGAATTTTTTGTTGAAAAAAGTCGACTTTTGTGCTAACATATCTGCGTTAAACAAAAAATAAGTTTTCACATGGGGGCAAGAATTGTGGATAAAAGAATCGTGAGAACAAGACGGGCAATTTTAGTGTCTGTTTTGGAACAAACAAAAGACAAAGATTTAAGTGAGGTTCGTGTTGTTAAGGTGTGTGAAGACGCCGGAATTAACAAGAGCACCTTTTATCTTCATTACAAAAGCATTGATGATTGTGCAAAGGCTATTTTTGAAAATTTGGTACTTTCTGTTGCCAATTTTGCTGCAACGGTTAATTGCCAGCAGGCGCACATCAATCCGAGCGTTGTTGTAAATGACATTATCAATCAGGTACTCACAAACAGTGATGTGATTGAAAAATATAAAAACAGCAGACTTGCTGTTGCAGTAACCGAAAGACTTCAAAAAACCGCTATTGAAACGGTTTGCAAGAACAACAATGTTCAGCCGGGCACGGTTGAATACGCAAGAGTATCTCTTGTAATTTATGCAATAACCGGCATTGTGCTCAATGCAGATGTTAAAAACGATAAGGACATTCTCTTTACTGCTCTTTCGGATTTAATCAGAAAAAATTAAAGATGTTAATAATCACCTGTTTTGTCGGAAAAATAAAACAGGTGATTTTTTATGTTTTACGCTTTTCGTGACGAGGCAGAAAATATAACGCTTGAAGAAGCAAGGGCTTGCGATTTTTCGCTTGGGTATATAGGGATATCCGAGTTTGATGAGGTCGGCAGGCTTTTTGATTTGCCTAAAAACAGAGTGGAAACTTTGGGATATTACAAATACGGCGAATGTGCTTGCGTCTGCCTTGAAAAAGTCAAAATATTTATTCGGCACAATTTTGTAATTATCGTCAGCGATAATCCAAAGCAAAAGCTTCCTATTTTTCATAATGTTCTTTCAAAGCTTGACGGCGGAGATGCAGGCAGGGCAAAGATAGTTTATACATTTATTGATGAATTGCTTAGCGAGGAGGCGGCGGTTCACGATGAATTTCAAAAAACGCTTGCAAAACTTGAAAAGCAAATACTTGAAGGTAAGCAGAGTGAAAATTTAAACCGCATTTTGTATTGCGAAAAGCAAAAGTGCATTTCAAGGAGCAATTATTATTCAAAGGTGCAAAATATTGTTGAAGAACTAAAGGATAACGATTTTGACTTTTTTGATGAAACAGAGCTGAAATATTTTGATAATTTGTCCGATAAGGTTACAAGGCTTCGGGATGATGTGAGAATGATTATAGATAGCACAGTCCATCTGCGTGACGCTTATCAGTCGTCAATAGATTTGAAGTTGAACAATACAATGAAGCTCTTTACTGTGGTTACGGTTATATTTGCACCGCTCGGATTTATTACCGGCTGGTTCGGAATGAATTTTAAAAATATGCCGCTTGTGTCCTCGCCGTACGGCACGGCTTTTGCAGGAATGATTTCGGTCGCCGTGACAGTCGGAATGATTGTCTGGCTGAAGTTTAAAAGGTGATATTCGGATTTTCTTCGGCATAAAATTTTACGGTGATTTTATGAAGAAAAAAGAGAAGCTTAACAGCACGGTCATAGGTTATTGCGAATGTCCTCACGTGCATCTTGTGGGTTCGTCGCAATGTGTTGTTGACGGATTAAAGGGGATATGCGGTTACAGCCGTGACAAAATAAAAATCAACCTCGGCAGATATTGCCTTGAGGTTGTCGGTTCAAATTTGAGTATAAACGAATTTTCGCCCGAGGGTGCCGTAATCGAAGGTGATATTCTGTCTGTGGAGTATTGCGGTGATTAACCGTTTTGTCAATTGGTTTGCGGGCTATGTTGAGTTTTCTTTTTCGGACGGCTTTTGCAGTGATTTTTTAGATGACTGTTTCCGTCTGCACCTGAATATTTATGACATACGATACGAAAAAACGCTTGTTGCCCGTTGCCCTGTTTCGGCATATAAATACTTGCATAAAATCGCCCACCGCCACGGCGGAAAGGTTAAAATACGCAAAAAATGCGGACTGCCGATGTATTTGTCAAAACTCGTTTTCCGCCCGGGGTTGGCAGTCGGTTGCGTGCTGTTTGTTGCTCTTTTTTGCTTTTTGTCGGGATTTGTGTGGAACATTGAGTATATCGGAAACAGCACGATTGAAGACAGCAGGATAGAAGCGTTTTTGGATAAGCAGGATTTCAGAGCGGGCACACGATGGAGCGTTGAAGGAAAACAGAAAATTGAGGATTTGATGCTCGCGTCGTTCGATGAAATTGCCTGGGTACATATTAACCGTGTGGGCACAACCGCCCGTGTGGAAATTCAGGAAGCGACGCCAAAGCCGGATATCGAAAGCAAGGAATATACAAATCTTACGGCAACAAAGGACGGCGTTATTGTGTCGGCTACGGTGCGTGACGGCTGGCAGCAAGCCTTTGTGGGTGACAGTGTAACAAAGGGGACTGTGCTTGTGTCCGGCATTTACGCACCTGAAAAGAAAAAGGAAAATTTCTTTGCCCACGCAAGCGGTGATTTTATAGCAAAAGTCAGCGAAAAATTCAGTTTGACTGTCAGCCGTGAGCAGTGCAGAAAGGAATATACCGATGAAAAAGAGTATAGAGCCATTTCGTTTTTCGGGCTGTATTTACCGCTTTATATCGGCAAAATTCCTAAGAAAAATACTGAAAAAGTGACATATAATTCGTATTTGATGATTAACAAAAATCCCGTTCCGATTGGTATCGTCAAAACTGAGGTTAAAACATATAACATTTACACAGTTACGCTGTCAGACAGGGAACTGCTAAAACTGACCGACAGTTTGACCGAACAAAAACTGATGTCAAATTACGGCAAGGATAATGTTGTTTCAAAGGATATAAAGGTCGCTTTAAATTCAAATTCAGCCGTTGCAAGCGGCAAGGTTGAGGTTTTGGAAAATATAGGCGAAGAGGTAGGCTTAATCTCAAAAAAGTCAAATAAAACAAAAAAGTCCGATTAGCGGTTGAATATGCTATCGGGTTGTGCTAAAATTATAGAGAATAAAAAAACGGAGGAATAGGATATGCAAATGACATTTCGCTGGTTTGGCAAGGAGAAAGATACCGTTTCTCTTGAACAAATCAAGCAAATACCAAATGTAGTCGGCGTTGTTCCCGCACTTCACGATTTGCCTGCCGGTGAGGCGTGGAGTATGGACAGAGTTCAGGCAATGTATGATGAAATTACAGCCGCCGGGCTCACTATGGAGTGCATAGAAAGTGTAAATGTGCACGAAGATATTAAAATCGGTTTGCCGACAAGAGATAAGTATATTGAAAATTACAAGGAGTCAATTCGCAATCTTTCAAAGGTTGGCGTAAAGGTAATTTGTTATAACTTTATGCCCGTATTTGACTGGACGAGAACAGACCTTTATATGCCTTTGCCTGACGGCTCAACCTGCCTTTGCTACGACGGCAAGCAGGTAGAGGGCAAGTCACCCGAGGATATGTTTAAGGAAATTGACGACAACTCAAACGGTTACGCAATGCCGGGTTGGGAAACCGAGCGTATGGGCGAAATTAAGGAGCTTTTTGAAAAATACAAGGATGTCACTGCGGACGATTTGTGGGCAAATTTAAAGTATTTTCTCGAAGCAATTATGCCTACCTGCGAGGAATGTGATGTTAAAATGGCAATACATCCGGATGACCCGCCGTGGAGCATTTTCGGTCTTCCGAGAATTATCACGGATAAGGCGGCAGTTGAAAAACTGCTTACTATGGTTCCGTCTAAGTACAACGGTGTGACTCTTTGCACGGGTTCACTCGGCGCAAGTCCGAACAACGATATGGTTGAAATTATCAAAGCGGCAGGCGACAGAATTTATTTTGCTCACCTTCGCAATGTTCAAATTAACAATCAGTGGTTTAACGAAACCGCACACGAAAGCAATGCCGGCTCACTTGATATGTACGAGATTGTAAAGGCTTTGCAGGAAGTCGGTTTTGACGGATATATCCGCCCTGACCACGGCAGAATGATTTGGGGTGAGGTTGCCCGTCCGGGTTACGGACTTTATGACAGAGCACTCGGAGCGTGCTACTTAAACGGCCTTTGGGAAGCTGTGGAAAAGTCAAGAAAATAACATTAATTTAAATATAGAGGATAATAAAATGACACATGAAAATTTAAAAGGCAGAGTTGCGGTTGTAACAGGCGGCGGCGGAGTTCTTTGCGGACAGTTTGCAAAGACTTTGGCAAAGCAGGGCTGCAAGGTTGCCGTTCTTGATTTAAACGAAGAGGCAGCACAAAAGTGTGCCGATGAAATTACCGCAGACGGCGGTGTTGCCATTGCGGTAGGCTGTAATGTGCTCAATCAGGAGTCTATGCAAGAGGCAAGAAAAACAATCAACGAAAAGCTCGGCACTTGCGATATTCTTCTCAACGGT
Organism: bacterium; assembly: GCA_963661495.1. GTDB lineage: Bacteria > Bacillota > Clostridia > Oscillospirales > Acutalibacteraceae > Eubacterium_R. The sequence continues at coordinate 871 of CAVLCA010000023.1, read as the reverse complement.
GCCGGCGGAAATAATCCAAAGGGTACAACAACAAAGGACACTTTGGAGCAAATCGACCTTGTTCAAAAGGACGAAAATGTAAAAACATTCTTTGACCTTGATGCAGACGGCATTTCGTTTGTATTCAATCTCAACTTCCTCGGTACGCTTATTCCTACCCAGGTTTTCGCAAGAGATATGGTTGAAAAGGAGCACGCTTGCATCGTTATGATTACATCGATGAATGCGTTCCGCCCACTTACCCGTATTCCTGCATATTCAGCAGCTAAAGCGGCTGTAAAGAATTTCACCGAGTGGATGGCTGTTCACTTTGCTCCTATGGGTATCAGAGTAAACGCAATCGCTCCGGGCTTCTTCTCAACAAAGCAAAATGCCGCTCTTCTTTGGAACGAAGACGGTACACCTACTGCCCGTACAGGCAAAATCCTTGCCGCAACACCTATGGACCGTTTCGGCGAGCCTGAAGAGCTTGACGGCACACTTCTTTTCCTTTGCGACGAAGCGTACAGCGGATTTATCACGGGTGTAAATATTCCCGTTGACGGCGGCTTCAACGCATATTCAGGCGTTTAAAAACGGCTAAATTCGGATTTTTGCAACTCGGCGGTGTACGGCGACACGGCTCTCGTCACAATAAATCCAAATTTCCCTCGTTTTTAAATCCGATGAACGGCCAAATTCGGATTTTTGCAACTCGGCGGTGTACAGCGACACGGCTCTCGTCACAATAAATCTAAATTTCCCTCGTTCTTAAATCCGATGAACGGCCAAATTTGTATTTTTGCAACTCAGCGATATACCGAGTAACTTATATAAAATGAAAAATACTTGCTTTGGTATTTTAACTAAAGCAAGTATTTAATCTTTTAAG
>CAVLCA010000022.1:0-29527 GCA_963661495.1 bacterium | reverse complement strand
TTCTCTGCGTAAAACTTCTATTCGCAAAACCAAAACAGATAAAATCGATACATTTCTTATCATCAAATCTCTTATGGTTAATTCTTATCATCTTTATTCTGAACAAGACGATAAATCTATGCAGCTGAAATCTTTATGCAGATACCGTAAGAACATTAAGAAATCCATTGCACGCCTGAAAACTCAACTTAACGGTTATATTAATATCGTTTTCCCTGAGTATTTACATTTCTTTAAATCCGGCATACATATCGGCACTTCTTACGCTATTCTTAAGCTTTATTCTTCACCCGAGGAAATTGCCGCTTTACACTTAACTAAATTAAGTAATCTCCTTTCCTCTTCTTCTAAAGGAAGATTTGGCAAAGAAGAAGCTCTTGCTTTAAAAAGTCTCGCTAAATCCTCGGTTGGTGTGAAGAACAAATGCATTAATATTCAAATATCTCAAACCATTAGTCAAATTGAATTATTTGAATCTCAGGTTGATGAGATAGATAACCAAATTATTTCCTTGATGCAGGATACCGATTCTGTTATCACTTCGGTTCCCGGCATCAGTTACATTGACGGTGCTATGATTTTAGGCGAAATCGGTAATATCAATCGCTTTTCTTCTCCTTCTAAGCTTACTGCTTATGCCGGTCTTGACCCTTCTGTTTATCAATCCGGTAATTTTAATGCTTCTCACACTAAAATGTCCAAGCGTGGCTCTAAACTTTTACGCTTTGCTTTAATTAACGCCTCTTGGCAGCTTTCTTTGCATGACAAAACTTTCTTCGATTACTACAACTTAAAACGCTCTCAAGGTCTTAACCATTATGCCGCTCTCGGTCATTGTGCTTCTAAACTTATCAGAGTTATTTTCAAACTTTTGAAATTTAATATTCCTTTCTCTCCTCAGTCTTAATTTTTATCTTGACTTTTCATAGCCGGTCTCCTCTCGTCATAAGAGACGATTTATATTACCTGTGTGCCGCCAACCGGACGAATAATAAGAACATGACAGCTACCCTCGCCGAACACGCCCTCAAGGGTTTTCTTGTAAGTATCAAGCATATCGTTTGGAACAAACGCTTGAATTGTACCTGCAAATCCGCCGCCGTGAACTCTCCAAGCACCCTTGCCGTCAAGAAGTTGCTTACTGATTGCAAGAGCCAAAGAAAGTTTTTGTTCTGTTGGCGTTTTTGGAGTATAAACATTTTGATTGAGCATAAATGATGAGCGACCCGAATCAATGATAACCTGCTTAAAGCCTTCAAAATCGTTATTTTCAAGGCAAGCCACAGCCTTTTCAACTCTCTTATTTTCGTTGAAAAAGTGAATTGCACGGAGGATTGCACGGTCGTTTACCTTTTTTGTAAGTTCAGGCAAAGCCGCAAAAAATTCTTCATACGAAACTTCACGCAAAACATTTTTGCCGAGTGCCTTTGCAACATCTTCCATTTCGGTTCTTACTGCAGCATAATCGTCTGTTAAATCCGAATGATTGCCGTGAGTGTCAACTATACAAAGTGAATGACCGGATTTTGAGAAATCAAATTCGATTTTCTTAATAACAGGGTCTTTGGTCGATTTAAAATCTATTGTAACAAAGGTGCCGACAGATGATGCCATTTGGTCAAGAAGTCCGCAAGGTTTGCCAAAAAACACATTTTCGCTGTATTGAGCAACCTTTGCAATGTCAACGGCACTGATTTTACCGTCGTTAAACATATATGACAAAACTGAGCCTAAAAGTACTTCAAAAGCCGCCGAAGAGGAAAGTCCCGAACCGCCCATTACATCACTTGTTGTATATGCGTCAAAGCCCGAAACGGTATATCCCAAATTCTTTATTCCTGCCATAACACCCTGTACAAGAGTGGTGGAGGTGCCGAAATTGGCTTCATTCGGAACAAGGTCGTCAAGGTCAACAACATTCATCTTATGGCCTTTTGACTGCACACGAACAATATTATTATCGGTTTTTGCAACTACCGCAATAGCGTCCAAATTAATTGAAGCGGCAAGCACCTTACCGTTATTATGGTCGGTATGGTTACCGCAAACCTCAGTTCTTCCCGGAGCCGACATAATGCTTACATCTCTGTCGTAACCAAAAAGTTCACCAAAGTCTTTAAGAGTTTCAACATAACGCGGTTTTTGGCTTTGAACAGCCTCGTCCGTTACATAAACAGACTTTAAATTTTCATCATAGATGCCGTCGTTAACAGCGGCAATAAGTTCCTTTACCTTCATATTTAATCCTCTTTTAAATTTTATAATACTATTTTATACTTATCCTTTTCGCTGTAAATCAAAAGCGTTTGAGTCATCTGCCTTGATCTTACACCGTAAAAGATATTGAATATCAATGTTGAAAATCCGCTGAAAGCAACAATTATCATAAGCGTTGTTATGAATGTTACGGAAAACGGATTTGTATATGATGTTCCGAGCTTTGTATAAATAAACAGTCTCGGAAAAAATCCAAGCATACTGAGCAGCGAATAATAGACAAAATCGTATCGCATAGAACCGTAATACTTCGAAACCATACCAACGGGAATAATCGGCACAAGCCGTGTAACCGCAAGCACATAGGGATTGCCGTTGCCCTTAAAATGAATCCAATCTCTGACGAATCGCAAGTTGTCAATATTGAGAATCATTCCTGTCCAGCCGCCGCCCAAAAATGTGCCCTCAACATACTTAACCGTAAAGAAAAAGAATATAAACACAGCGTTAAGTGCAAGTGCGGGTCCGAGCGGAAACACCATACCGGAAATCACGCACAATGCCGACAGCGGAATGGGAAGCTGACACTTTGCTATATAAAGAGCAAAGATGCACAGTATAATTTCCACCGGCGTTTCAAGCCTCGCGACCGCATCGTCCATTCTTTTAAGAAGTTTAATGATCACTTCAAATCTTTGTTCCAGACTTTCGTGTTCATACAAAGCAATTGAAAGAAGCACAAGAGCAACGACCGTTACGGTGAGTATCATAAACGATGCAAATCCCGTTCGATGTCGTTTTGTTTGTTTCATTAAATCATACCAATACTTTATTATTTTCCTTCGTAATAATTACCGAGGAATGAAAATTCAGGCAATTCGTCCGACAGAGCACAAAGCAAATCAAGGGTTTGTGCATCTCTGACAGAGCCTAAAATATCAACATAAAAATAGTAGTCAAATTTACCGTTTGCAACAGGGCGTGATTCCAATTTTGTGAGGTTGAGACCGGTCATTGAAAATCTGCCAAGCACTCTGTAAAGCGAACCTGTGCGGTGCGGTGCCGAAAAAATAAGCGAGATTTTTTCAGCGTCGTCATCAATAACAAGCTCTTTTGAAATCACAATAAAGCGGGTAGTATTGTTTGTAACATTTTGAATACCCTTACGAATAATTTTAAGTCCGTATTTTTTAGCGGCACTCTCACTGCAAATTGCGGCAATATTATTTTTTTCGCTTTCGGAAACGAACTTTGCCGCCGCAGCCGTATTGCTGAAATTGATTCCGGTAAAATCAAAGTTTTTTAGGAATATATTACACTGACTGAGAGCTTGCGGGTGCGAGTACACATTGTCGATATTTTCAAATTCAACACCCGGTTTTGCACAAAGACAGTGGTCAACCCTTAAATCATATGCACCGACAATAAAAAATTTGTACTTCATAATCAAATCATACGATTCGTGTACCGAGCCGGCGGTAGAATTTTCAACAGGAATAATTCCGAAGCGTGCCTTGTTTTGATTTACAGCTTCAAAAACATCCTCAAACTGCTTATGAAAGATTATAGGAGAGTCCGGAAAAAGAGCTTTTGAAGCTTTACCGCTATATGCTCCCTGCACACCCTGACAAGCAATGGGTGCACCGTTTGCAGTCAAATTTTTGCCGCTTTTTGCAGAATTAATCAGCGTGCGAAGTTCGTCGCCTCCGCCGATAATTTTATGCTGAAGTGCCCTTGAAGCATCCATAATGGCCGAAAAAACAGTTTTCATAACTTCGCCCTGCTCACCGCATTTTGAGGCAACATCATCGAGTATTTCAAGTTCTCTTTGCTCATTGAGAACCGGAATGCCGTTTTTAACTTTATATTCGGCAACCTGACGGGAAATGCCCATTCTTTTAAGCAAAAGAGGGATTAACTCGTCATCCAATTTATCTATTTCGTTTCTTAATTCCAACAAATCCATTAAAAAATTTTCCTTCTTACATCATTAAATCAAGCAGACCGATTGCGACTGCCGCCTCCACAACGGGAACGGCACGCGGAACAATACAAGGGTCGTGTCTGCCTTTAATCTCAAGCTCGGTATTTTCCATAGTTTGAAGATTGACGCTTCTTTGTTTTGAAGCAATTGACGGAGTAGGCTTGATTGCAACCGACGCCACTATAGGTGCACCGTCAGTCATACCGCCCAAAACGCCGCCGTTGTTATTTGAAATAGTGACAACTTTGCCGTCTTTTATTTCATATTCATCGTTAGCCTCGGATGCATTCTTGTCAGCAAAATCAAATCCCAAACCAAACTCAACACCCTTTACGGCAGGAATACCGAAAAGGAGAGAGGCAAGTTTACTTTCAACCGTGTCGAATATATTAGCTCCTACTCCGACAGGAAGTCCGACGGCAAAACATTCAACAATACCGCCTACGCTGTCAAGATTAAGTCTTGCTTTTTCAATCTCGGCACGCATTTTTTCTTCAACACATTCATCAACAACCGAAAAGTTTTTTGATGAAAGTTCGTTGAGCATTTCGGTACTTATATTGTTATAATCAACCGCTTTATCGCAAACGGAGCCGATTTGCCTAATATGTGCACCGACGGTTACGCCCTTTTGTGCAAGAATTTGTTTTGCAACCGCACCTGCAAAAACGATAGGTGCAGTAAGTCTGCCGCTGAAGTGTCCGCCACCTCGTATATCGTTAAATCCGTTATATTTAACATAAGCCGGATAATCGCTGTGGCTCGGACGCGGAACAGTCATCAAGTTAGAATAATCGCCGCTTTTTGTATTTGTGTTTTCAATCACCATAGCAAGCGGTGCACCTGTTGTAACGCCGTCGAGAGTGCCCGATAAAATATGCGGAATATCCTTTTCAAGCCTCGGCGTAGCGGTTTTATCCTTGCCCGGAGCACGGCGTGACATATCTTTATAAATCTTATCCATATCAAGCTTAACGCCCGACGGAAGTCCGTCGATAACGCAACCGATAGCCTCACCGTGGCTTTCGCCAAATACGGAAATTTTAATATTATCACCTATCGATGAAGACATTTGCATTACCTCCGATACTGTTAAAATCATTGAAGAAGTCGGGATACGACTTGTTTACACTTTGTGCGTCATCAATTGTTGAAAGTCCGTCAACACCGGTTGCGGCAACAGTCATTGCCATAACGATTCTGTGATCGTTAAACCCTTTTAAATTAGCCGAATGGAGCGAACCGCCGGTAATTATCATACCGTCCTTTGTTTCTTCAACACTCACACCGAGTTTTTTTAGATTGTAAACGATACTTTCAATCCTGTCCGACTCTTTATATCTAAGTCTTTCGGCACCGGTTATGACGGTTTGACCGCTTGCATATGCACCCGCAACCGCAAGTGACGGAACCATATCCGGTATATTTGTTGCGTCGATTTCTATGCCGCAAAGCTGTGATTTTTTAACAACAACGCGGTCATTACCGACAGTTACATCAGCACCGAATTTTTTAAGAATATCGGCAATTTCCCTGTCGCCCTGTGCACTGTTAACATCAAGACCGGTAAGCGTAACATCGCCGAAAAGTGCACCTGCAACCATAAAAAACGCCGCCTGCGACCAATCCGCTTCAACCGTATAATCTCGCTTTTGATACGCCTGATTACCCGGTATAAAATACGAATGTTCTCTCTCCTCGACCTCAACTCCGAAATCTGCCATAACCTTAACAGTCATATCAACATACGGCTTTGACTGAAGTTCGGTAGTAAGAACTATTTCACTGTCGCCGTCAAGAACAGGAAGTGCAAGAAGCAATCCCGTAATAAACTGAGAACTGACATTACCTGCAATTTCAAATCTGCCCGGGGTAAGCTTACCGCTGACCGTGAGGGGCAGTGTGCCCGTACAATCGCACTTCACTCCGTGCTCGGGAAGCAAGCGAAGATAATCTCCGATTGGGCGTTCGGGAAGTTTACCTCTTCCGACAAACTTAACCGTCTTGCCAAGTGCCGCCGCAACCGGAATCATAAAGCGAAGAGTTGAACCGGACTCAATGCAGTCGGCAACAGGTTTATTGTCTTTGAGTGCCGATATGACACCCAGAGTCGCCTGCATATCCTTTGAATCTATAAGTGGAAGTACCTTACCGCCACCGGCTAAAAAAGAGCAAATAAGTGCTCTGTGTGCCGCTGATTTTGACGGAGGAACCTGCACTGTTCCGCTGATATTTGATTTTTGTATTTTTGCTATTCTCATTATTTCAAACCGAAAAATTTCGGTATATCCTCATTCTTAATTTTCTGCGTAAACGACTCGCCTATTTTGTTCAAGAGCACAAAGTTTATCGAATCCGCCGTACGCTTTTTATCGGCATTCATACAGGTAATAATATCCTGCAACGCATTGCTGTCCTCGGTCATAAGGTTATATTTTTTAAGCACATTTGCAATACGAGCGGAAGTACCGCTTTCGGTAATTGAGTTTGCTTCACCGGCTTTGGTAATCATTACCATACCGATACCGACAGCCTCGCCATGCGAAACCGTTGTAAAGTTGTGGAGCTTTTCAATGGCGTGTCCCGAAGTGTGACCGAAATTGAGAAGTGCTCTTTCGCCGTGCTCTTTTTCGTCACGCTCAACGACGCCTGCTTTAATGCTCACACATTCAAAAATTATATCGTCAATTATGTCCTTGGCGTTTTGCTTTTCGGTTTTTTCAAACAGAGAGGCTGATTTTATGCACCCGGTCTTAATAACCTCCGCCATACCGTCCGAAAAGAAGTGCGGGGTCAAGGTATCAAGCGTGTGTGGGTCAATTAAAACCAAAATGGGTTGATGAAAAGCACCGCAAAGATTTTTGCCCTGAGGCAAATCAACCGCTGTTTTTCCGCCGACAGATGAATCCACCTGTGCAAGAAGCGATGTAGGTATCTGTACAAAATCTATACCTCTGAGGTAAATTGCGGCGGCAAATCCTGCCATATCTCCGCAAACACCGCCACCGAGAGCAACAACGAGGTCGCTCCTTGTGAGTCCGTTTTTCGCCATAAATTCCACCATAGAAATAACGGTTGCGGTGGTTTTTGATTCCTCACCCGCTTCAAAAACATAGGTGAGAACCTCAAAACCCTCGGACTTCAACTGCTCCTCAACTGTGTTGGCGTAAATTTTATAAACATTGGTGTCACTGATAAGGCATATTTTTGCCGCATTTGACACCTCTTTGATATATTTACCGCAAGAGGATATGAGCCCTTTTTCTATAAAAATATTATACCCCTTGCCGACTTTTACATTTAAAGTTTTCATTATCCGATTTCTTCCTTAATCTTATTGGCTCTGTTCATCAAATCCTTAAGTGCTTGCGAATCCTCGTTAACAATGTTGTACTTGAACTGCATAAGGTTTGATACAAGGTCATCTATTTCCTTGACAAGTGCTTCCTTGTTGTCGATAAAAAGGTCTGCCCACATATCAGCATTGATTCGTGCTACGCGGGACACATCACGATACGAGCCGGCAGAATATCCGGCATGAGACGGAGCAAGCGGTGACAGCACATAGGAACACGCAAGCACGTGTGCAATTTGTGAAGTAAACGCAATCATTTCATCGTGGTGTTCGGGAGTTGTAACAACTGTTCGGGCAAAGCCCATACCGTCGGCAAGACCGACAAGTGCGTCAATTTTATTGCGTGGAGTGTCGTCAACAGGAGTAACGATAAAGCTTGCATTGTCGTACAAAGTATCGAGTGCATTGTCATATCCCCCAACTTCTCTGCCTGCCATAGGGTGAGCACCGATAAAATAAAAATTAAGATTTTCCTTTTCAAGGGCACGGCAAATTTTTGTTTTAATACCGCACGAGTCAGTTACGACACTGTCCTTTTTAAAGCTGTCTTTGTGTTCCAAAATAAACGGAACGATAGCCTCCGGATAAAAATTCACAAATGTGATATCGGCTTCTGCCATAAGAGCGTCAACATCGCCCGTTCTGTCAATAGTCCCGTCACGGAGTGCTTTTTCTGTTACAGACTCCGTTCTGTTCCAACCGAGAACAGTGTGGTTAGTGTTCTTTTTAAGAGTCTTTGCCAAGCTGGCACCGATAAGACCCAAACCGCAAATTAAAATGTTCATACTGCTTTCCTACTAATACATAAAAATACATATTAATATTAACTTATAAAAGTCATAATGTCAAATTATATGCAAATAATGTAATAAATTGTTAATAAAAAAGAAAAAGAGCCGTGGATTTCTCCACGGCTCTGTGATTTTAATTGTCACCAAGTAAGTTATAAGTGTCGTCCTTGTTAAGGTCGCCGCCATCCGTGTCCGGATTGGAAGCAGTAACCACACCGTTACCCGACAACGAATATTTCCTGATTTCTAATTCAGGCTCAGAATAAAATTTCTTCATTGCTTTTACCTCCTTAGAAAATCTTAAAATGGGTCTGTTGTATTTGTTGGTGTTGTTACATCTGAGTAAACCGTTACAAGGTTTTCATCGGCATCTTTGTATGTGAAGTAAGCAACCCACTGGAAGCCAACTTCAGAAACAGCCTTGCCGGCAACAGACGCTGTGTTGATAGAAATAACATACTGATTACCGTTTGTTGTGTAGTTTGACTTAAGTCTGTTTACACCGTTTTGACCGGCGTTTGCAAGCTTGAGGTCACTGTCGTCACCGTCAACTGCACCGTTCTTGTTAACCTTGATAAGTATACCTTTTTCAACAAGTTCGCATCCGTCAGGAAGAACAAACTGTGAAATAATTGATGCCTTTGTGCCTTGAGCGATAACAAGTTCTGACTTTGTGTCTACTCTTGCACCGTTGTCATCACCTGTGTCCTCAATAACGCCCATTTCAACACCCTTCTTGTATGTTACCTCATCAAGAGGAATAAGAAGTGTATCTTCGTGAATACGGAATGAGTAATCTGTGCCGTAAGCAACAACCTTACCCTTTGTAATACCCACAGCGGCAGGGTTCCAAGCTCTGCTTGAACTAGTTGAACCGTAAATATATCCACCGTCTGAGAAGGAACCTTCAGTTGATGTTGAATGGCTGTACCAATCTGCCAAGCCATCTGCACAAACCTGTACCCAAGCATAAACTTCCGGACTTGAATATTCAGAAATTCCTCTGCCGGCATTATCTATAGAATAATCAGTTGATGTTGTTCCACGGTTTACAGTGTAATGCATCGTTACGCCGTTGTAACCTTCATCTGAAGTTGTACCGCGCTTGAATACTACTTCATCATTGTACTGAAGGCTCTCAACCTTAAAGTCATAATCAAAACCGTAACCGTAAGACATATCACAAACATAAACTGTGTAAGTTTGTGCGCCTGAGAAGTTGTAAACAAGTGTAATGTTTGTGTTTGCATTGATTGTAATCTTGTCGCCCGAAGCCTTTGTTTGACCGTTTACGCTGAATGAATCAAATGTGTAATACGGAAGATTCGGAGCGATTGAAGAATCAAGTGTAATCGTTTCGCCGGCTGCAACATAATCGGTTGCAACATTTGAAGAGTTAATGCCGTTTACATAAGAAATCTTGTACTGAGTTGTGGATGTTGCATTCTTTGTTGTAAGAGTTGTGTTACCCTTAACAACGAATGTAAGTTCATCTGTTGTTGAGTAAAGTTTCTTAGCAACGCTTGCAGACGGTGAAGTCATTTCATAATACCAGTCAACTGTCGGCTTGTCGGTGAGAGAAACAGAAATTTCTGTACCGTAAGCGTAAGTGCCCTTGACATATGACTGTGTTTCGTCACCGTTAGGAACAATTGTAACAGTGTATGTGTTGAGCTGAATGCCGCTGAGTGCCTTTGCAATGTCGCTGTCGCATTCTGTTTGGTCGGCATAAGTCTTTGTTGTGATGTTTACGCCTCTTACATTTACTGTTGTTGTTTCGTTAATTGTTGCAAGTGCCGTTGTGATAGCATCTTGGTCGTAAGCGTCAGGGTCAGCCTTTTTAGCCTTAGCGTCCGCTTTAAGACTTTCAAGTACAGATGTGTCAACATCTGTTTCTTTGAGAAGTGATGCGTAACCCTCAATTGCAGTCTTTTCTTCAGCTACAGCGGCTACAACATCAGTTTCGTCTGTGTAGTGTTTTGCTTGCTCAACAGTTGTCATATTAAGATATGTCAATGCATTGAGCTTATCTCTCAATTCCTCAACTGAAGCCTTGGTGTACTTGTTTTGCGTAATTGCATTTACAAGTGTTTCAGCGGCTGTCTTAAGAGGTGAGAAGTCGATTTGATAAATAAGTGCGTTTTGAGCATTTGTAAGTGCTGTTGCAAATGCGTCAACCTTTGATTGGTCAGATGATGCTACATCTGTAATCTTGAGGTCGCTGTAATCGCCCTGATATTTTGAAAGTGCTGTTTCATATGCTGATTGGAATGTAGTCCAGCTTGATGCCTTAACCTTTGCCTGATCGTTTTCATAAACGCTCTTTGCAGCGGCAAGTGCTTCCTTAAGTGCAGTGTTGTTTGCAGCTTTCTTAAGGTTTCTTCTTGCATTCCAAAGGTTTGTGTATCTTCTGTCACACTCTGTAACAATGTCCTTATAAGCCATTGTAGCGTAGTCCATATTGCTGTTAGCTTCCGTAACAGCATTAAGGAAAGTGCTCCAAGATGATGTTGTGTACTGGCTTGATGTTGCAAGGAAATCAGAAGCAGTACATTCTGAAATAAGGTTGAACAAAGGCACAACATTTACAACGCTGAAGTCGAAATTGTACTTTGCTCTTTCAAAGCCGTAACCTGCCCATGTAACAAATACTGTCGGAGCGTATTTCCAGAAGTAAACTACGCCGAAGTATGCGTTGTTACTTGCAAGGTCGAGTTGCTTTGAATAAGCTGACGGCAATGTTGTTGCCGAAAGTTGCATAGCGTCGGCAGGAATAGTGAACTTTGTCTTTGTGTCGAACTCTGTCCAACCGTTCTTTGCGTAAATACCGCCGTAAGGTTGACCTGCGTGACCGTCGGTAACACCGAGTTCTGTTACGAAATCGTGAGTTCCTTCGGTGATTTGGTTACCCTGCGAGTCGATACCGTAGGACTTACCTGTTGACTTTGTAACAAGAACAGAGTCAATTGCCATTTGTAAGCCGGAACCGCTGAGTCCAAGCTGTGCCGTGTAGTTTTCCATAATGTTGGAGCCGATGCCGTTGTTTGACGGCCAACCCAAACCGCCGGTTGAAGTTGATGTCAACTCACCTGATTCTACATTACTTGCGTCAAGTATAATTGAGTCTAAGCAGGTTTCAAAGTCGGTACCCGTTTGCTTGTTGTATGAGCCCCATCTTGAAGTCGGAAGATAATATTCAATTTTGTCTTCCTTAGTCTTAAAGAGGATAACGCCTGTTGTGTATTCCCAATAGAACTTGTACTGGTCACTTCTTGCAGAAGAAGCAAACTCTGTTTTGTTAAGAGTACCTTTGTTGGCAACCTGACCGTTTGGTATAGATTTGAATGCAGCCTGGAGGTTAGTAAACGCGTCAACTACGTTTTTAACCATATTAACATAGTTTGAAACTGCGTTTTCAACCGAGCTGTCAACTCTGCCGTTAAATGTTGTAACACTGTTCTTATAAGTGTTTGCACTGTTTACGGCATCAGTAAGAGTTGCATAGTTACCGTACTTTTCGTTTGCATCGGAAGTGTTAAAGGTTGCTGCCTTTTCCAATGCGGTTGTTAACGAATAGCCTGAAGTTGTTACATAATCAAAATTGATTGTTGCTTTTTCGATATGTGTGCAAAGCGTTGCAACATATGCATCAACCTTTGCTTGGTTTTCATCGCTCAAATCAATCTTTTCCGTATCGTAACCGTAATTGTCCTCGGAACCCCAAATTGTTGCTTTAATCTCTGAAATAAGAGACTCAAGAGTTGTGGCGTCTATTGTGCTTGCCGTGAAGTAAACCGAGTTGTGAACAATTGCTTCGGCATTTTCGATTGCTATTTCAAGCGTTGCCGTGTCTACAACACTTCGTATCATACCGTTTTTGAGGTTTTCCTTAGCAAGATTAAGAGGTTCAATATACTGTTCTGCATCAGCCATTACCAAATCGGCTGTGTAGAGATTGTAGAAGTAATTGATAGCATTTTCATATGCTGTTTGGAACGGATCCCAAACTTCCTGAGTGTAGTTTGCGTAATCCGCATTGCCTGCAGTGTAAATCTTCTTTGCATTTGTGATTGCTGTCTTTAACTCTGCGTAAGAAGTTGAACCTGTGTCGGCAGTTGGCTTTGTGGCATTGTTGATAGCCTTTATATAAGCCTTGATTTCGTTACCTTTTTCTTTAACAGTATCCGTTGTAATGCCTGCAATGTAGTCATAGGTTACATTTGTTGTTGCATTATCGAATGCTGTGATAAGGTCTGTCAAGCCGCCCTGCTTGTAGTTTGAAACATCGGCAAGATATGCTTGCATAGTTCTGTTTTGAATAGCGTCTGCAACACCCTTGTAGTTAACAACATAAATGCACTTCTTAGGATGGTCGGTAGTTGCAGAATCGTTGTTGCTCTTAAAGCCACGCATGTTTGCATCAATACCCGATGAATAGGTTTCTGAACTACCGCCGTACCAAACCCAATACTTACCGATTTCTTTGAAGCCTTCATTGCTGAAGTTAATGTTGTCATTATTAACCTGGAAGGACATTGCATATGCGTTCCAATAGTTTGCGCCCGCCCAACGACCCAAATCTTTAGATGAAGCACTCCAAGTATTGTTAGGGTCGGCACCTACATGATTAGTACCGCTATTACGGGAGTTATTGAAGTCAAGATAGTTTGTACCGTTTGTACCGTACCAAGTGTCGCCGGAATTGTTTGTGAATGTCGAACGGGCTTGGAATTCAGGGTCAACACCAGCCTTTGATGTTGTGTATGAGCTGGCAGCAGACTGCTGAGCAGGATAAACCTGCCATACGCATCTTGTCTTATTTACAGTTTTAATAGCCATGAACATAACAGGCATAATAACATCCGATGAACCGTCATAAAGAAGAACGGTGTTCGGATAATAAATTTGAACATAAGTATCGGCTGCGGCGTCAAATTCGATAGCCATACCGGAAATGTTTGATCCTGAACCCCATGTTACTCCATTGTTGGTGCTCTTACAATCTTCCGTATAGATAATGTTATTATAATAAGTATAGGTGCTTGTGTTATTTACTTTACCTGTACCGCTGCTGTTTGTGAACTGCGGCTGAGCCGATGTGAACTTGCCGGTAACATTATCCTTCCACTCTTCCATTTGAGCAGACTTGGTTGCAAGGTCTTCCGCAGCGGCGTTAAGCTCAGCCTCGGTAGGAGCGTCGTGACCGCCGTAAGCAAATGCGTCACGGTAACGAACTGCCTTTAAATATGCCTGATAAGCAGGAAGCATATTTTTGTAAATGAGGCCTTCCTTGCCGACATTTTTCATCTTTGTTTCGTATGCGGAAATCTGTGAGTCAATACCGGCAACGCCCGGGATAACCTCAATTTCCTCATTATATGTGGCTGTAATGCTCGGTGTAGTCTTTGTTACATAAATATCCGACCACGGATTACCCGAAGCAGAAGCAGACGAACACATAACCATAAGTGTCAAATAAGTAAGCTTTTGTGATACTGCATAGTTAACAGCATCTTTAACATCTACCGTTGCTGTACCGCCGTTAGAGATTTCGCTTCTTGAAATGTCTGCAACCTTGGTAAGTCCGTAGTAGCTTACCGCATTTGAAATGTGGTTTGAACCCGTGAAGATACCGCTTGATACATTGGTGCTTGCACCTGTGTAGTTATCGGCAGCGTTGTTTGTAACATAATAAACGCTGAGTCCGATATTAGTATCGGCATCGCTCGGGAAAACAGAGCTCTCGAAGCTGATTTCAAAAGGAGCAGCAGTAAATTCGCTTGCCGCACTACTGAAATCCGATGTGTTGTAAGTCCAATAACCGATGGAGAAAGAAGCGTCACCGCTGTCGTTTACGATTTGATAATAAGTATCCTTATAACGGGTACCCTGGTTAATCAAACCGGTTCTGACATTATCTGCAGTAACAGTTTTTTCAACAATAACGTTATCGGTTGTTGAGTCAGCCAAAGCTGTAAGAGGCAATGAAGTAGCAATCATAAGCACTGCCATCAAACACGCAATTGACTTTTTGAATAGTCTTTTAACCATAAAAAAACCTCCCTTAGATTTAATGGAACTATGCATTTTGGTACAGTTTACACATAATACCATTATTTAATTCTCTTAAATGATAACATATATATTAAGAAATTTCAAGAGTATTTTTAATTTTTTTAACAATTTGTAAATTTTATTGTAACTGCCCTTTTTTGGCTGATTTTGACGGATTTTTTGAGGATTGTGCGGTGTATTTTGACCGCTCGTAGGGTGTGCCGTCCTCGACGCACCGCTTTGTTTTAATCGACAATCAATGTTAACCTAAATCGACATTTCTCCTTTGATTTTATTCTTGACCCTTCAGTCAAGCCTACGGCTTGCCGGCTCCCCTTTGATTTAATTCTTGACCCCTCAGTCAAGCCTACGGCTTGCCAGCTCCCCTTTGGATTTTATTCTTAACCCCTCAGTCAAGCCTACGGCTTGCCAGCTCCCCTAACCATTAGGGGAGCCTGTTATTTGCCTCGTATTATATACATTTATATATGTGCGGATATACACGAGAATGTATAAAAATACAGAATTTGTTGTAAAAGTATACATACAAAGGCAGAAAATTGCAGGTTTATTTGTATTTTTATGCAAAAAATTGCAAAAAGGGGTTGCAATATAAATATGAAGTGTTATAATAGTGTCAGTTAATATCAATAAGGAGTTTTATTATGGATAAGAAAGACATCAAAAAAGTTGTTCTCGCATACAGCGGCGGACTTGATACATCAATCATTATTCCTTGGCTCAAGGAAAACTACAACAACTGTGAGGTTGTTGCGGTAAGCGGTGACGTAGGACAAGGCACAGAGCTTGACGGACTTGAAGAAAAGGCACTTGCAACAGGTGCATCAAAGCTTTACATTCTTGACCTCAAGGAAGAATATGTTGAGGATTACATCTTCCCTTGCCTCAAGGCAGGAGCAGAATACGAAAATTATCTTCTCGGCACATCTCACGCCCGTCCTTGCATTGCAAAGGCACTTGCAGAGGTTGCAAAGAAAGAGGGTGCAGACGCAATTTGCCACGGTTGCACAGGTAAGGGCAACGACCAAGTTCGTTTTGAGCTTACACTCAAGGCATTTGCACCGGAAATGGAAATCATTGCTCCTTGGCGTGAGTGGGACATCGTATCCCGTGAGCAGGAAATCGAATATGCTGAAGCACACAACATTCCTCTTAAAATAAACCGTGAAACAAACTATTCAAAGGACAAGAATGTATGGCACCTCAGCCATGAAGGACTTGACCTTGAGGACCCGGCAAACGAGCCGCAGTACAACAAGGAAGGTTTCCTTGAACTTGGCGTATCTCCTGAGCAGGCACCGGACGAGCCGACATATCTTACACTTCACTTTGAAAAGGGTGTTCCGACAGCTATTGACGGCAAAGACATGGGTGCACTTGAAATCGTTGAGAAGCTCAACGAAGTTGGCGGCAAGAACGGAATCGGTCTTCTTGACATTGTTGAAAACCGTCTTGTAGGTATGAAGTCCCGCGGTGTATATGAAACTCCGGGCGGCGAAATTCTTTACAAGGCACACGAAATGCTTGAAACAATCACTCTTGACAAGGAAACACAGCACTACAAGAAGCTCATCGCTCAAAAATTTGGCGAACTTGTATACAACGGTCAGTGGTTCACTCCTCTCCGTGAGGCACTTTCGGCTTTTGTTGACGAAACACAAAAGACTGTTACCGGCGATGTAAAGGTTAAGCTTTACAAGGGCAATGTTATCAACGCAGGTATTACTTCACCGTACACACTTTATGATGAAAATGTTGCTTCATTCGGTGACGACGGCGGTGCATACAACCAGGCAGACGCCGCAGGCTTCATTAACCTTTTCGGTCTTTCAATCAAGGTAAAAGCTTTGCTTGACCAGAACAGGGACAACAAGTAAGTCGAATATAAAGCACAACTTCGGAATACCGAGGACGGCACTCCCTACGCAAGGTTTTATATTTCAAGTCTGTTTGACAATACAAATGTAATATATTATAATTAGGGCGGTTAGTATGACCGTCCTAAATTTTTAATGAGGTACAGATATGGCACAATTATGGAAAGGCAGGTTCAAAAAGGAACTTGCCAAAGAAACCAACGACTTTAACTCATCCATCGGCTTTGACTGCCGTATGTTTGAGCAGGATATTAAAGGCTCGATTGCACACGCAACAATGCTCGGTGCAACGGGAATTATTGACAAGAGCGAAAGCGACAAAATTGTTGACGGATTGAACGGTATTTTGAGCGATATAAAAAGCGGAAAGCTCAATATAGATATGGAAGCCGAGGACATACACACTTTTGTTGAGGGTGAGCTTACGGCAAGGCTCGGCCAGACGGGCAAGCGACTTCACACGGCACGCTCAAGAAACGACCAGGTAGCACTCGACATTCGTCTTACGCTCCGTGACGAAATTGACGAAATCGTTGCAAAGCTCAAGGGTCTTGTAACAGTTCTTTGCAACAAAGCGGAGGAACACAGCAACACGATTATGCCGGGCTACACGCATCTTCAAAGGGCACAGCCGATAACATTCGGTCATCATTTGATGGCGTACTGTGCAATGATTTTGCGTGACATTGACCGCCTTGGCGATGTTAAAAAGAGAATGAACATTTGCCCGCTCGGTTCGGGTGCACTTGCCGGCACAACTTATCCGCTTGACAGAAATATGGTTGCCGATTTGCTTGGATTTGACGACATTACATACAATTCGCTTGACGGCGTATCGGACAGGGATTTTTGCATTGAGCTTGCAAGTGCGTTATCGCTTGTTATGGTTCATCTTTCACGCTTCAGCGAAGAAATCATTATGTGGTGCAGCTGGGAATTCAAATTTGTTGAGCTTGACGACGCATTTTCAACAGGTTCGTCGATTATGCCGCAAAAGAAAAATCCCGACATTGCAGAGCTTGTAAGGGGCAAGAGCGGTCGTGTTTTCGGCGACCTGACTACTCTACTCACTGTTATGAAAGGCATTGCACTCGCGTACAACAAGGATATGCAAGAGGACAAGGAGGCAATATTTGACGCTGTTGACACGGTTAAGATGTGTCTCAACGCTTTTACTCCGATGATTGACACGATGACTGTGCTCAAAGAAAATATGCGAAATGCGGCGGCAAAAGGTTTCATCAATGCTACGGACTGTGCAGACTATCTTGTTGGCAAGGGTTTACCGTTCAGAGACGCGTACAAGTGCACGGGCGAACTTGTTGCACTTTGCATAGACAAGGGACTTACGCTCGAAACGCTTCCGCTTGAGGAATACCAAAAGATTTGCGACCTCTTTGACGATGAGGTGTACACGGCAATCAATCTTGAAAAATGTGTAAACGACAGAAAGGTTGCAGGCTCACCGTGCCCGGAAAATGTTTCGGCACAGGTTAAAGCCGCAAGAGAGAAAATCAAATAACACATCGAGGTGTTAAAAATGATAACAATTACCGACAAGGCACAGTTTGACGATGTTGGAGAAAACAAAATCATTCACAGCGACATTGAGAACATCGAGTTTGAGCAAAGCAGCATTACATTTAACGGTTCGAACAACATAATTGTGATTGAAGACGGCGTTAAGATGAAAAACTGTATGCTGAAAATCAACGGCGAAAACACGCTGTTTTACCTAAGCAAAAGCAAGCACTGGTACTATCTTGACATCACGGGCAACAACAATACCGCTGTTTATTTTGGCAAAAACTGCTTTTTGAACGGCAGGCTTGTTGCCGTTACATCGGAGCGACAGAATATTTTTATCGGCAACGACAGCTTGTTTTCTTACGGGATAACATTACGCACTGCCGACCCGCATTTGGTATTTGACTGCGAAACAAAGCATCGCATAAATCACAGTGCTTCGGTGCTTTTAGGCGACCATATTTGGCTTGGTCAAGGTGCGATGCTCCTCAAAGGAACACAAGTCGGCTCGGGTTCGATTATCGGAGCGGCGGCTGTTTGTGCCGGCAAAAAGATTCCGTCTAACGCATCTTATGCGGGAAATCCGGCAAAGCTTCTAAAGCAGGGCGTATTTTTCACCAAGGAATGTGTTCATCAGTGGACGGAGGAAACGACTGCCGAGCACGAAATTAACGACACGGACGAATGGATTTACACCCGTGACAAACACACGGTCAGCCTTGCCGATGTTGACAAAGCACTCAAAAAGTGCAAATCAGCCGAAGAAAAGCTGAACTACATTCAAAACGGTCTGCCGAAAGGCAAGAACAGGTTTTATGTTGAACCTAAGAAAATTAAAAAAGGGTTATTTTCAAGATAAAGTAAAAGAGTACGAAGTGAAATGCCTCGTACTCTTTATTTACGCGTTATAATTTTGAAAAGATTTTGGAATACCTTGTGTCCTTACGCATTTGTTCACGATTCAGCCGATGCTGAGAGTATGCGAACAAAGCTATGCCTAATAGTAAAACGGCTATGCCGGCAAAAATTCTGTAAAGGAGTATTTTTTGCATCATACCGTCAAAAACCGTATTCCAGACGGCAGGTGAAATTTCAACCGCACCGATATGCCAAATTTTTATTGCAAGTGACGACAGAACCGTTGCGACGCCGCCGGTTATAATACCGCTTGCAAAATATGAGAGAAACTTAATTTTCTTGTCATAAACATAGGCGAGAACAATTGCCGAAAGTGCCAAAATGACAAGACAAACCGAAAAGCAACCGATTGCCTGGGTGTTTTGCTTAGGCATATCGTTTTGCAAAAACTCAAGATTGTGAATTCCGACCGTATCGCAATAAATCTGCTGTGCCTCATAAGCTACATCATCAACGGACTCGTCCGACATTTTTATTTTATTTGCGTCGGTGTATTCAATTATTGTGCTTTTAAAATACTCATACCTGCTGCCGTTTTTAAGCGTTGCGTCATTTTCGTCAAACAAATATTCTGCCGCCTGATTGAGGCTTTCCTTTGTGTCGAACTTAACTTTTACGCTGTCAAAAACATCAAGCGGAAGATTGCTTTTTGCAGACAGCGTTTTGTACTTTTCGGTCAGTTGCTTATCGCACTCGTCTGCCAAAGTTTGGGTTGCGAATGATTTGACATAAAAGCTCTTGCTGCCGACAGTCAGATGATTAATCCCCGAAGCTACCGCAATGACAATTGAAATTGCAACGGTGACTGAGAGCAAATAAGACAGGATTTTGCGTGAAGAAGCGAATGTCATTCAGCCACCTCCTCATAAACAAGTGCCGTGTAATCGGACGAAAAACCGTAATCGTCGGCATTTTGAAAGTAAAGTACAACACCTTTACTCACATTGCAAGTCTGATTGAAAACCTCGTTTTCGTTATTTGCCGAAAAGCTGTATTTATACTTATATTTATAGCTCTTATCAGAAGCGGACACAGTAATATTCTGTTTGTTAAGCGATGTTATTCGATTTTGCAAAACAAGGCAATACCCAACGCCGACTTCACCGAAAGCGGAGCCTTTTGTACGGCATACAGAGGTATTCAAAGACGAATAATTAAATCCGTCAACAACAGGAAACTCACAGTCACCGTATTTCAGCCGTGCAATTTCGTTTGCGTCACTGTTTGAATCAAAATACGCCACATCGCTGTTATTTGCTATATCAAAAAAAGAAGCGTCGAAACGAAAACCGACTGCAACAGCGGCAATGATAATTCCCGCAACAAGCGGAAATATCACTGCTTTTATTGCAACGGATTTTTTGTTTTTCGGCGTTTGTTTAAAATTACTGTTTGCCATTTAGTTACCAAGCTGATTTGCCATACTGAAAGTTTTGTTCTTCTTTGGCTTGTATGCAGGAGGGTTTTTGAGTTTCTTTGTAAATCGGTTATTCTTAGCCGTAAGCTTATTAACCTCGTGAACGGCACCTGCCATATATTCAATCATATACTTATCGGCAACAGCCATCATCTCTTTGTCGTTTTTCATTTCACCGAGAATGGTTACGGCAATAATATCCTGAACATCATTAATGCCGTCCTCGTACACCTCATTGAGCAATTTGAAAAGTTTTTTGCGTTCGGCATCGGTTCCGTTTTTAATAACATCAAGAACTTTTGGCGTGCCGTAATTCATAAAGAAATCTTCCGGCAAAAATTCGCCGTACTTCATAACATTCTTTTTGATTTCATCCTTAAATTCCGGATAAAGCGTACCAAAACGGTTTGCAAGGCTGTCAACATCATAGCTTACAAGACCGTTTTTAGCCTTTGTTCTTGAAACGGATTTCGGCATTTTAACCTTGTCAAGGTCAACCTGCTTACGAACCTTAAAAAGTCTTTCAAGTTCATCAACGATTTCGTTTGATATTGATTTAATATCTCTGTCGTTAATTACATCAAGTTCAAACAAGCTGCGTGAAATCGTATTGTATTCCGTTTGCTCGCCATTATCCTCATAAGCACATTCAAATTGAAGAATATTTGTACTTTTATCGTGAACAAGACGGTAGACGCCCTTTTCACCCTTAAAACAAATCGAAGTTTCGTCTTCCGATGTCTTTTTAAATCCGAGTTCCTCATTTACAGAGGCAAGATTTTTTTCTATATCCTTATATGCCAAAGTTAATTCCATTTTAGCTGTTCTCCTGTTTGTTTATTTCCTGCTGTTCAATAATTTCGCCGATGGTTTTTTCATTTTCATCACCGCCCACATACAGGGTTTTATTTATTTCCAATTCCAAATTTTGGCGTTCCGCCTTACGCACATAATATCTGTACACAAAAGCAATCATACTGTATCCGCCGATAATGAGAAGTGCACCGAAGCACGCTTCGATTATAAAATAAGCGTCAAAAGCCTTGCCCATGGCAATATTAACTCCGCCGTTTTCGGTAAGATACATATTTTGACTGAAAGAAGAGGCAAAATTTGCCGCACAGAGAAGTGCCAAAGCAACGCCTGCGGAAATCATAGCCGAAGCATAGTGACCGAACATTTTTGTGCGTGCCGCATTGAGCATATAAATTTTAATGCACACGGCAACAATCGCAACAAACACCGCAACAACAATCATAACTGCAGTTTTGCCGAGTCTGCCGGCGAATTGCGAAAACTCAACATTATTATCAATACCCATTGCTTCATTAAATGCCTGACATGCAAGTTCAACCGCAGTGTCAAGTGCTTTTTCGTCAAGTTCAAAGCCGTTATAGCGATAAAATTCCTTAATACCGTCACGGTAACAGCCCTCAATATTCGAGCTTTCAGAATAATCATAATTACCGCCGCTGAATGCGGACTTAACTATTTCTTTTTGTAAATTACTGATTTTGTTTTTGCCGACGGCATACTCAAATGCCTTTGCCTCAATGCCTGTCTTTTCGGCTATTTCATCTGTTTTTTCATTTAAAGAAGTCTGTATTGCCTGCGTGATGTTGTCGCCGGTAAGGAATTTACTGTAAAAATCCGCATTGCCGATTGTCGGTGACGCAACTGCAAGAATAAAAAACAAAAACAAAAGCAGTGCAAGCAACACATCATAAAAAGTGCTTTTAATCTTGTATAACCTGTGCATATTCATCTTCATTAAACTCCGTTGTTTGTGTTGGTGCCGTTGTGGTTAGGCTGTCGTGATGATTGCCGCTCGGAAAAAACGCAACCTCATCGCTTGCAAGAAATGTACATAAACCCACAACGATAATTGCAAAAATAATCGGAATAAGTATACCTTTAACTTTCAAATTACGACTGAGCGACTTTTCTGTATTGTTGACAAAATCGCCGGTAGCTTCACTTTTCAGTATAACCGCTCCTTTATAACTTTTTAATTAGTAGCAAGACACAATCCCACTAATTAGTAAATTATAGCACACTTGCACCCTTTTGTCACTAATTAATTATAAAAATATTTTGTAAATATAATTTTAAGATAAATTCTAAAGTTATATTGAATTATTTACTAAAATATGCTAAACTATAGAGAATATTGCCCACGGGCACTAAATAAGGTGAAAAAATGGACAAATTAACACTCGGTGTACTTTTTGGCGGAGTGTCGTCGGAGCACGACATCAGTTGTATAAGCGCAAAGAGTATACTTGAAAATACAAACAAAGAAAAGTACAATATTGTAATGCTCGGCATAACAAAGCAGGGCGAATGGTTTTTATTTGACGATGATGTAAATATGCTTCCAAACGACGAATGGCTCAAATCCGATTCGCTTAAAAAGGCATATATCACACCGGACAGCAAAATTCACGGCATAGTAACGGAAGACGGAGAGCAAATCAAACTTGATGTTGTGTTCCCTGTTCTTCACGGCAAGAACGGTGAAGACGGCACAGTACAAGGACTTCTTCAACTTGCTCAAATTCCGTTTGTAGGCTGTGACGCAACCTCCTCGGGCAGTTGTATGGACAAAGCGGTTACAAACGCAGTTGCCGACGCTTTTGGTATTGAGCAGGCAAAATGGTGTGCTTTTACCGAATATGAATACAACAAAGACAGTGAAAAATGCATAAAACTTGCAATTGACAAGCTCGGTTTTCCTATTTTTGTAAAGCCTGCAAACGCCGGTTCGTCCGTAGGCATCACAAAGGCTCACAATGAAAAAGAGCTTATTGGCGGAATGGAAAAAGCATTTAAAGAAGACAAAAAAGCCGTTCTTGAGGAGTTTATTGAAGGTCAAGAAGTTGAGGTTGCGGTTCTCGGCAATGAAGAACCTGTTGCCGCAGAAGTCGGTCAAATTGTTGCTGCCGCAGAATTCTACGATTTTGACGCAAAATACAACAATCCGGCGTCGGAACTTCATATTCCGGCTCTTTTGAGCGAAGAAAAAAGAAATGAAGTAAGGCAAGCCGCTCTCAGGGCATACAAAGCACTAAGTTGTGAGGGCATGAGCAGATGCGATTTTTTTGTTACAAAAGACGGTCAAAGGGTTTTGCTCAACGAAATAAACACAATTCCGGGTCAAACCTCAATCAGTATGTATCCAAAACTGTTTGAAGCCGTAGGCGTGGGATATACGCAGCTTATAGACAAATTGATTGACCTTGCAATAAAACGCGGAGGCATTATTTAATGGCAAAAGCATTGATAACAATCATAGGCCATCAAAAATTTGACGATGACCGAGACCGGGTTGAAATGAAAACCGTCGGCACGATTGAACACGACGACAATAATTATATAATCAGGTATAACGAGGAACTTGAGGAAAACTCAATGCCCATCCGTGCAAAGTTGAACATTTCAAAAGATGAAAGCAAGGTAGAAATGATTAAATCCGGTCCCTACTTCTCATGCCTTATTATTGAAAAATCAAAGCGTCATTTGTGTAATTACGGCACGGAATACGGCGAAATGTTTATGGGTATTTTCGGCAGAAATATCGAAAATAGCTTTAACGAAAACGAGGGTGCATTTAAGTTCAGCTATGATATTGACATTAACGGTGCAATTTCCTCGCAAAACGATGTGATTATAAAATTCAAAGTATGTGAGTAATCGGGAGAACAGATATGTCAAAAATGGTAAAAGAAGTAGAAAACAAATTATACGAGGCTATCGAAAATGCCGTTAAAACGGCAACTCAAAACGGAGATTTACCTCAGGCGGATATGCCGAAATTCATAATTGAAAAGCCTGCCGACAAAAAGAACGGTGACTTTTCGTCAAACATCGCAATGGCAGGTGCAAGAGCGTTTCATCAGGCACCCCGTATGATTGCGGAAACTATTGTTAAAAATTTCAGCCTTGACGGCGGCTATATCGACAAGTGTGAAATCGCAGGTCAGGGCTTCATCAATTTTTATCTTTCGGACAAATATTACAGCGATGTGCTCAAGGATATTGTTGCAAGCGGTGACAGCTACGGTCGCTCAAACTACGGTGAGGGCAAGAAGGTTCTTGTTGAATTTGTATCGGCCAATCCGACAGGGCCTATGCACATAGGTAACGCACGAGGCGGCGCAATCGGCGACTGTCTTGCAAGCGTTCTTGATGCGGCAGGATATGATGTTCAAAGAGAGTTTTATGTTAACGACGCCGGCAATCAAATAGAAAAATTCGCTACTTCTCTTGAAGTGAGATATTTGCAAAAATGCGGTAAAGATGTTGAACTTCCGGAAGATGCATACCACGGCGAAGACATCACCGTTCACGCAAAGAATTTCTATAACGAAGTTGGCAACAAATACGCCGAATGTGAGTCAAAGGAACGCAGAGACGCACTCGTTGCATACGCTTTACCTAAAAACATTGCGGGACTTGAAGCAGACCTCGGCAAATACAGAATCAAATATAACAAGTGGTTCAGAGAATCAACTCTCCACAAAGACGGTTCTGTACAAAAAATTATTGAAGCACTCAAAGAAAAGGGCGTAACCTACGAGCAGGACGGTGCACTTTGGTTTAAAGCAAGCGAGTTTGGCAACGATAAAGACATTGTGCTTATCCGTGCAAACGGCATTCCGACATACATTGTGCCGGACATCGCATACCACTACAACAAACTTGTAACCCGCGGATACGACAAGGCTATTGATGTTCTCGGTGCAGACCACCACGGCTATATTCCGAGAATGAAGGCGGCTCTTACAGCTCTCGGTCTTGACGCCGACAGGCTTGATATTGTTATTATGCAAATGGTTCGTCTTGTAAGAAACGGCGAAACCATCAAGCTTTCAAAGCGTTCGGGTAAGGCTATCACGCTCAACACGCTTCTTGAAGAAATTCCGATTGATGCGGCAAGATTTTTCTTCAATCTCCGTGAGCCGAATTCTCATTTTGATTTTGACCTTGAACTTGCGGCAAAGCAAAGCAGTGAAAACCCTGTATATTATGTTCAGTACGCTCATGCAAGAATTTGCTCGATTATCAAAAAAGCCGCAGATGAAGGCATTGAAATAACCACACCGTCTGTTGAAGCTCTTAACAGACTTAATTCAAGTGAAGAACGCGACCTTATTTCTCACCTTGCCGGTCTTACCGACGAAATCATCGGTGCGGCAAAGAATTACGACCCGGCAAAAATCACTCACTATGTAATCGATCTGGCTACTCTTTTCCATAAATTTTACAACGCACACAGAGTTGTAAGCGAGGACAGAGAGCTTACCGAGGCAAGACTTTACCTTTGCTCGGCAGTAAAAAATACAATCAAAAATATTCTTGTTATGCTCAAGGTTGATGTTCCTGAATCGATGTAAAGCACACAAAAAAGAGGGATAAATATGAAGTTCAAAGCAAGCACATTACACAAAATCGGCAGACCTCTTGTCAATTATGTTTACAAAAACCCAAAAAGAAATATTCCCAAAGTGCTCAAAGTAGGCAAGGCGGTTACGGGCAATTTGTTCCCGGAATCCACCTGGACTGCTCCGCTTGATGTTATCACAAATCCGCAAAACACTTGGAACGAGTATGTTTATCGCATTATTGAAGAAACCGATAGAGAATTTCTCACAAATATGCTTCTGACTTTTGCCGTTGACGCAGGATATATAGGAACTTCAACCCTGCGTGAAAACAGAGATAAGCTCAAGTGCAACATTCCGTGGATTATTCTTATGGATCCGACATCGGCATGCAATCTCAAGTGTAAAGGCTGTTGGGCGGCTGAATACGGTCATCATTCAAACCTTACGCTTGACGAAATGAGAAAAATCGTTACCGAAGCAAAGGCACTCGGCACGCATTTCTTTATGTTTACGGGCGGTGAACCGCTTGTTCGCAAAAAAGACATTCTTACCCTCACAAGCGAAAATAAAGACTGTATTTTCCTTGCATTTACAAACGGAACGCTTGTTGACGACGAGTTTTGTGAAGAAATGAAAAAATCCGGCAATCTCACTCTTGCACTTTCTATCGAGGGCACGGAGGAAACCACGGATTCAAGACGAGGCGACGGCGTTTACAAAAAGGTCGTAGACGCTATGGCACTGCTAAAAAAACACAAGTGCATTTTCGGCACTTCGGTTTGCTACACAAGCAAAAACTACGATGCAGTAACATCGGACAAGTTTTACGATATGGAAATTGAAGCCGGTGCAAAATTTGCACTCTATTTCCACTATATGCCGGTCGGTTCGGACGCAGACACTTCCCTCCTCCTCACTCCGGAGCAGAGAGAACATGTTTACAGAACCATACGCAAAAAAAGACAATCACGAAACGGTAAGCCAATATTTGTTATGGACTTCCAAAACGACGGTGAATTTGTAGGCGGTTGTATCGCAGGCGGAAGAAACTACTTCCACATCAACAGCGAAGGCGACGCCGAACCATGCGTGTTTATTCATTACAGC
This sequence comes from bacterium, assembly GCA_963661495.1. Classification (GTDB taxonomy): domain Bacteria; phylum Bacillota; class Clostridia; order Oscillospirales; family Acutalibacteraceae; genus Eubacterium_R. Next base: position 2,872 of record CAVLCA010000022.1, on the reverse strand, counting down.
GACAGCAACATCAGAGAAAAGAGCATTCTCGAATGTTTGCGTTCTCCCCTTTTCAAACAATACTACAAAGGTCAACCGTTTAATAACAATATGCTTCGTCCTTGCCCAATGCTTGAAAATCCGCAAGCGTTAAGACATATTATTAATGTAACGGGTGCAAAATCCACCAATCTCAATTGTCCTGAATCAGCAGAAGAGCTTTGCTCAAAATGTGACCTTTATGCAAAGAAATGGGCACCGATGGCAAAGCAAATTTGGGAAGAACAAGAACGCTTCCACCCGTTCACGCAATACTACCGTGATACCGAAGAAGCAAAAAATGAAAAATAAAAATAAAACATAACCCCGAACTGTTCGACAAAATGAACGGTTCGGGGATTGTCATTTGATAAAACTTACAGCAAATTTATATAATATCTTCTGCCGTAAATAAAACGCATAATATAAATTATTTGTCGCCTTTTCAATCCTATAACAAGTCCATTGTAATTTATCAAAATTGCAAAGTTAACTATATTAATACTAACAGTTAACCTTATTAATACGATTATTAGGTAAACTATATTTAAAACGGAGGTAACAATACGGTTGATTTTGGCAGCAATTAAAAGAATTACGATTAAAATACAAAATGACTCAAAAAGAACTTGCGGATAAAATCGCCGTTACTAAATCTATAATTTCGTATTATGAATTACAAGAGCGTTCGCCGTCACCCGAAGTGCTGATTAAATCATCCGGAATATTTCATGTGACGACCGATTACCTCCTTGGTATTGAGCAAAAGCACAGTGTTGATGTTTCGCATTTATCTTCCGATGAAATTGCAATAATCGAACAACTTATAAAGCTTTTTGAAAACAAGAACTCATAATATTTTTAATAAATTTCTATGGACAAATTGCTTTTTAAATGTTATAATCTTGCTGAATTTAAAAGACAGGAGGCGAATTATATGGACAGTTGTGATAATCGAAGTATCTTTGGCGACGGGCAGGAGCTGACGAAAATTACAAGTGTTTGTATTTTTTCGCTATAACTTAATATTTTTCAGCCTTTTCCGTCGTAGACAAAGAATATCACAACTATTGGTTTAATTGTGTAACTTTACACGATGGATTTTTTATGCCCTTTTGTGGCGGAAACGGAGGCTGAAATGGAAAACAAAACATTAAACGCTCCTAAGATTATAGATAAAATTGTATCTGTTATCAGGAGCAATTTTGACAAAGACAAGCTGATTGAAAAGCTTAATGACTATCACGCAAACGATATTGCACAAAGTTTTGAATATTTAACAAGTAACGAGCGTTTGGCACTCTACGAAGTGCTCGGAGACGAGTGGATATCTGAAATTTTGGCTTATGTTGAGGAGCCTGAGCAATATATTACCGAACTTGATGTTGAAAAGCTTGCCGACATTATTAACGAGATGGATGCCGATGATGCGGCGGATTTGATTGAAAAGCTTGACGATGAAGTTAAGGAAAAGCTCAAGCCCATTCTTGACGAAGATGTCAAGGCGGACATTCAGCTTATTAAGTCCTATGACGAGGATGAAATCGGAAGTTTAATCACCACAAATTACATTTGCATTTCTAAGATGCTCAACATTCGTTCAGCAATGCACGAGCTTGTTCGTCAGGCAGGCGACAATGACAACATTTCAACTATTTATGTAACGGACGAAAACGGAAAATTCAGCGGTGCGATTGATTTAAAAGACTTGATTATAGCAAGGAAAAACGACTCGCTTGACTCGCTTATTATTTACTCCTATCCGTATCTTCTTGCCAATGAAAAAATATCAGACTGCATTGAAAAAATCAAAGATTACGCCGAGGATTCGCTTCCGGTTTTAAATGACAACAAGGAGATAATCGGAATTATCACCGCACAGGATGTTGTTGAGGCTGTTGACGACGAAATGGGTGAGGATTATGCGAAACTTGCAGGTTTGACCTCTGAAGAAGATTTAAATGAAACTGTCGGTCACAGCGTCAAAAAACGCTTACCGTGGCTTATAGTTTTACTTATCTTGGGTATGGCTGTTTCAAGCGTTGTAGGTATTTTTGAAGATGTTGTTGCAATTCTTCCGATAGTTATTTGCTTTCAGTCGTTGGTTCTTGATATGGCAGGAAATGTCGGCACACAATCGCTTGCCGTAACAATCCGCGTACTTATGGACGAAGAACTCGGTACTAAGGATAAACTTAAACTCGTTCTCAAAGAAACAAAAGTCGGACTGCTAAACGGTCTGCTTTTAGGTGTACTTGCAACGGTATTCCTCGGAATTTACATTCATATGTTTAAGGGATACGATACTTTGCACGCATTCTTAATCTCGCTTTGCGTCAGTGTTTCCTTGCTTCTTTCAATGATAGTATCAAGCCTTGTAGGAACGCTTGTACCGATGTTTTTCAAAAAAATAAAAATCGACCCGGCTGTTGCATCAGGTCCACTCATTACAACAGTAAACGATTTGGTGGCAGTTGTAATATATTACGGCTTAGCGTGGGCAGTTTTGATTAATGTCGCACACATAGTATAATTGAAATTTAAATTTAGATTAAACAGATAAAAAGGATTGCTTCAAGTTTTTTTGTGAAGCAATCCTTTTATTTAAAACAGATTAGTTTTTACATATCCCTACAAGACATTTCACAGTAGAACGGATACCAACCTCCGGATAAGAAAATGATATTTTTGCGAAAAAAAGGTTGAATCGGAACTTGATGTTACGACCAAACAAAGCGGTTATTTCTCAGTAACGATTGAAAAAGTAAACTGATTTATTTTGCCAAAATTAAATAACCAACAATGTAAACCGTAGTTTGAAAAATGCGTTATTTTTTAATTACGGTTTATATTT
>CAVLCA010000021.1:0-34570 GCA_963661495.1 bacterium | reverse complement strand
CCAGATTGTGCAGACAGTACAAAAAAGGGAGCCTAAGGTAGAATAATTAAATTTTAAGCAACAAACTGATTTCGTTTTTCAAGCGGAGTCAGTTTTGTTTTCGTTTGAATACGGTAGTTGTTGTAGAAGTTGATGTATTCGGATATGATGAGGCGAGCCTCATCATATCCGGAAAGTTTTACTCTGTGGATACACTCGGTTTTGAGTATTGAAAAGAAATTTTCAGCTAAAGGCAAATCTCAAATCTCTGTCAGGTATATTCATTCGTTTTAAGAACGCATAATATCCGCTTCTTGATACTCCAAAGAATTTGCACATTGAGTTTACGCTATACTTGTCCTTGTGCTTAAAGATTATCTGATACTTAACCGACGGCCTCACTTCCTTTCTGTGAGCGAGAGAAAATCCCGCATTAACTCATTTTCCATTTCCAATCGTTTTATCTTTGAATCCTTACGAGCGATGATGTATTTTAACTCGTTGATTTTCATATCTTCTGTGATTTCATAATCTTTTGGCGGTCTGCCTTTCTTGTGGATTGCTTGACCGGAATTTATTTTTCTTTGGCTACAATTATATCTATATTTGAAATTCTTTATTTGCTTGTAGCTAAAACCATACTCTTCGGCTATGCTTTTCAAACTTTCTCTGCTATTAAATTTTTCTAATATTTCTTTTTCGTAATTGCATATGTGTCGATAACTTCTTGACATAAAAAATCCCTCCTGATGTATATTCTACATCAAGAGGGTTCTTTTTTCTATTGTCCATTTTTTACGGACTTGTTCATTTCACACGGGATTTTGAAATTAATCAATTTCGATTGATATTTTTGCATCATTGCGGGTTGCGGCGGCACGCATAACGACGCGGATAGCCTTCGCTATTCTGCCCTGCTTGCCGATTACTCTGCCCATATCACCCTCAGCTACATGAAGATGATAAACTGTTACGCCTTCTTCGTTAGGCTCGTCAATATCAACGGAAACTTTGGTTGGATCATCAACAAGACCCTTGGTAATGGATATCAACAATTCCTCCAAAGAAAACACCTCCTACTATAATCTTGTTTTGAAGCAAGATTAAAGAATGCCTTCTTTTTTAAGAATTGACTTAACTGTGTCAGTTGGCTGAGCACCGTTTGCAATCCACTTCTTAGCCTTGTCAGCGTCAATCTTAATTTCAGCCGGGTCAACCATTGTGTTGTATGTTCCGATTTCTTCGATGAAACGACCGTCACGAGGATATCTTGAATCTGCAACTACTACACGATAGAAAGGAGCCTTCTTTGCACCCATTCTGCGAAGTCTGATTTTTACTGCCATTTTTCTTACCTCCAAATATATAGTTATTATTTATCAACCAAATTTACAAAAACTTAATTGGGTTAATACTGAACTGTTAAAATCCGAACGGATTGTTGTTGCCACCCGTTTGACCCATCATTTTTTGAGCCATTTCGGGATTTTGTTGCATCAAGCGACGCATTTTTTTACTGACCTTCGGTCCTTTGCGGCCGCCGACCTGCTTTACCATCTTTTGCATTTGCTTAAACTGCGACATAAGCTTATTGACATCTTCAACGCTTGTGCCGGAACCTGCCGCAATTCTGCGTTTGCGCGACGGATTTATAATTTCGGGATTTGAGCGTTCTTGCTTCGTCATTGAGTAAATAATACATCTCAAACGGTCAAACGCTTTTTCGTCTATATCTTCATCTTTAATCTGCTTGCCGATACCCGGAATCATCTTAATAGTATCTTTAAGAGAACCCATACGCTCGATTTGGTCAAACTGATCAAGCAAGTCATTAAAGTCGAATTTATTTTTTGCAAGCTTTTTTTCAAGCTCTGCCGCTTTCTTTTCATCAAGAGCCATTTCGGCTTTTTCAATAAACGAAAGCACATCGCCCATACCGAGAATACGGGAAGCCATTCTTGCCGGATGAAAAACCTCAAGATTATCAAGTTTTTCGCCTGTGCCGACGAACTTAATCGGTTTACCTGTTACCGCACGGACTGAAAGAGCCGCACCGCCTCGGGTATCACCGTCAAGCTTTGTAAGGATAACACCGTCAATGCCGAGCGATTCGTTAAAGCTCTTGGCAACATTTACAGCATCCTGACCTGTCATTGCATCAATTACAAGCAAAATCTCGTGAGGATGAACCGTTGAACGGATGTTTTGAAGCTCTTCCATAAGTGCTTCATCAATATGCAAACGACCTGCGGTATCTATAATAACATAGTCATAACCGTGGTCTTTGGCGTGCTTGATAGCTTCCTCGGCAATATTTACAGGATTGATTGTGCCCATTTCAAACACCGGAACATCAATCTGTGAGCCAACAACCTGCAACTGTTTGATAGCGGCAGGACGGTAAACGTCGCACGCAACAAGAAGAGGTCTGTGACCGTCTTTTTTTAGTTTAAGGGCAAGTTTGCCCGAATGCGTTGTTTTACCCGAACCCTGCAAGCCGCACATCATAATGATTGTAGGCGGATGCTTTGCGATAGTAAGCCGTGATTCCGTACCGCCCATAAGTTCGGTAAGTTCTTCGTTTACTATCTTGATAACCATCTGACCCGGGGTCAGGTTTTCCATAACATCATCACCGATAGCACGCTCGGTAACTTTGTTTGTGAATTCTTTTGATACCTTGTAGTTTACATCGGCTTCGAGAAGTGCAAGTCGCACCTCACGCATAGCCTCTTTAACATCTGCCTCGGTAAGTTTACCCTTGGCACGAAGTTTTTTAAATGAATTTTCAAGGCGTTCGCTAAGTCCTTCAAATGCCAAGTAATCACATCCTGTTTAGATATTCGCACAGAGCCTTGATTTTTGCGACATTATCGTTTATATCCTTTGACACATTGGTGGTGAGGTTAAAATCATAAATCTTATCCGCACACTCGCTGATGTCGTTAAGCCCTTTGGTAAGCTCAGAAGTTTTCTTTGCAAAACCAAGCTTATTTTCCAAATCAATAAGCGTATTTTCCGCTCTTTTGATAGCGTCGCGTACACCCTGACGGGTAATGTTTTCATTCTCTGCGATTTCTGACAAAGAGAGGTCATCGTTATAGTAGAAGTCAATAAAACTTCTCTGCTTTTCTGTTAAGCAATCGCCGTAAAAATCCAAAAGGTATGATATTTCAAGATTTTTAGCCACACGAAAACCTCCTCTGTAAAGTGTTTTGCCTTTGTAAAGTTATTATTCTTTACAGCATTGATATTATACATAATAAAAGGTGCATTGTCAAGACAAAATTTTTAATTTTTATGTTGCATTTAGCACTTTAATGTGCTACTATGTTAAAAGGTGATATAATGAATAATATAACAAACGATTTATGGATGAAAAATTTGAGAGATATTGAGCCGTATGTACCGGGAGAACAGAGCAAGGACAAGGATATTGTAAAAATCAACGCAAACGAAAATCCTTATCCCCCGTCACCTAAGGCTGTTGCGGCACTTAAAAATTTTGATACGGACAAACTGCGATTTTATCCGCAGGCGGACAGTATGCCGCTTAAAGAAGCTATTGCAAAATTCTACGGCGTTGAAGCAAAAAATATATTCGTCGGCAACGGCTCGGACGATGTTTTGGCTCTTGCGTTTCAGTCGTTTTTCAACAGCGACAAGCCAATCGCCTTTCCGGACATTACATACAGCTTTTACCCTGTTTGGTGCAATCTTTTCAATATCGAATACACAAATCCGAAACTTGACGAAAACTTCAGAATTAATCCCGACGATTACAAGCCCGAAAACGGCGGTATAGTTATCCCGAATCCGAACGCTCCGACCTCTCTCGGCGAGAGCACGGAATTTGTTGAAAAGATACTTGACTATAACCAAGACAGCGTGGTTATCATTGACGAGGCGTACTGCGATTTCGGCGGTGAAACAAGCGTTCCGCTCACAAAGAAATACGAAAACCTGCTTGTTACCGGCACATTTTCAAAATCAAGAAGCCTTGCCGGAATAAGAATCGGTTTTGCCATCGGCAGCGAAACGCTGATTAATACACTTGAAGCAATAAAAAACAGCTACAATTCGTACACGGTTGACGCACTTTCAATCGCAATGGGAGTTGAAGCGATGAACGATGTTGAATACTTCAACAAAACCGTTGCGATGATTAAAGCGACAAGGCAAAGGGTTACCGATGAATTAAGAACACTCGGCTTTGAAGTGCTTGATTCGCAAACAAACTTTATTATGGCAACCAATGACAAGCTTGATATTAAAGATATGTTTGAATATTTAAAGACGAAAAAAATATTTATCAGATACTTCAACCAGCCGAGAATCAACAAATATGTGCGTATAACCATCGGCACAGATGATGAAATGGACAAATTCCTGCAAGGAGTCAGGGATTATATTGCAAAATAAGGAAAACGCAAAAAGCTGTAAGTTCAATACTTACAGCTTTTTATAACCCCTCCGACAACACTTCGTGTTGCCACCTCCCCTTGCTTCAAGTGGAGGCATAATCCGGTTGATTTGTATAAGCGTCTTTCAGGAGCTTTATCGACAGTTTGAAAGCCTCACGGATACAAAATGTATCTGTGAGGCTTTGATTTATGACACAACCATATGACCGTAATTATCAAACGAAATATCTATACTTGTGCTTTGTTTTGTTCCGTCCTCATATTCAAAGGTAAAAGTTATTTTATCCTTAATTTCAGAAGCCTTGTAATCTTTTTTATAATTCATTCCATAGGCTTCAAAATACTCATAAGCCGATACCCAATCAACCTCATAAGCATATTTGCCAAATGAATTCTGACTTTCACGCAATTGGTCACCGGTAAGCGTAAGCTTATGATTCAAAAACAACGAATAAGGATTATCTTCATCAACGGTTTCTTCTGTTTGATTTTCCAAAAGGTCCGACAATCCCGACCATTCAAGTTTTATAAATCCGTCCGGGATTTCATTTTCAACGGTCATAGACTTAACATTTGTAAAATCATTTACATCAGCAACAAAAAAGCCCGAGTGCGTACTGTACAATTTGCCCTGCACATTATTGTTTTCATCATAAATATCGGTTTGAAGTATTCCGCTAAGCTGATAAGCTTCGTTTTCATCAAAGCTTTCAGCCTCTTTTTGCATTTCGATATAATCTTTTTGAGCTTTTTTATACTGCTTTTCACATTCTTTTTCATCATCGGCAGGTGCAAAATACAAACCGTTACGAACTTTTTGCCTTGTTCCTCTGATAATATTAACCTGCTCATCCGCATATGCAACAATCACGCCGAAAGATTGGTTGGATTTTTTATTTTTGATAACGGCATTTGCTCCCAAACCGCTGCCTGTAACAAGTATTGCAAACGCAAGCATTACAGACGCCAAACGCTTATATCCGACAAATCCTTTAACCTTTTTATTTTCGGTTGTAATATTGCAAATCTTTTCCATACACTCATCTGACGGAGAAAGATTTGAGAATGTGCCCTTGAAAATTTCCTTATTGTTCATATATCCATTCATCTCCCAACTTAAGCTTCAATTTGTTCCTTGAGCGTTTAAGCAATGATTTTACCGTTGATTCTTTAATACCTGTCACCTTTGAAATATCGCTTATTCTCAAATCATCATAGTAAAACAGAATCACACACAAACGCTCTTTTTTATTGAGCGACATAACAGCATTATATAAATCCACATTAAAATATTTATCAAATGTTGAAACATCGTAAACTTCTTCAATAGATTTATTTTGCCTGAATGACAGATTGAAAAAGTTTTTACAATCATTGACAATCACCTTTGTAAGCCATTTGTCAACTCCCAAATCATCATTAAATTCAATTTTGCTTTTCCATAGCTTTAAAAATGCATTTTGTAAAGCATCCTCGGCATCGTGTTTATTCTTTAAATACGAAAATGCTATTACAAACAACCTTTGACTGTTTCTTTTGACAGCTTGTATAAACTTATCCTCTGTCATCATTTCGCCTCCTCTCTGAAAGGTCCTTTCACTGTTATAACAGTTCAGAACGCCAAAAAGTTGCAGACAATTATTAAATTTATTTCGTAATCGGCACTGCGGATTTAGACCCTCCCAAAAAAGTTTGGAAACATCGTAGGGGCGACCTGCGGTCGCCTAATTCCTTTTAACCCCTCAGTTGCACATAAAGTGCAACAGCTCCCCTTTATAACATTAAAAGGGGAGCCTTGGTCGGTTTATTGATTTATATTTGGAGCCTTGATTCGGTTTAATATATTTTATTTTAAAAACATTGTAAGCAAAAGAATAATAACGAGAATAACTGCGATTGCGACAAATGCTTTGGCAATGCGGGTTACAGCATCAAATGTGTTTGTCGGGCAAAGCTGCATAATCGTATATTTAACAGGGTTGTCCACGCTTTTGCCAACAATATCTTTGTATCGCATATCATAAGTTTCAATGTGACCGTCGGTGAAAAGGTCGATAACTCTTGTGCCCCTGTTCTTGCCCGGTCCGTAAACATTGAAGCCTGCACCCTGCGTATAACCTACATCAATACCGTTGATGTCGCCGTTGAACGAATTGTTATGGTCGTGACCGAAGTAAATGCCCTTTACATCGCCCTTTTCGCACATAGCGGCGAATTCTCCGCTGTTAACCTGCGGATCGGCAGGCGACTCTTTCATAAAAGCATCTTTGTTAACTCTGTCCTTTTTAAGGACAAAGTATTCGCCGTCGTGAGTTCTGAAACCTCTTACGGCACCCTTTGTTGTGCGTTTTACCTTTGTCATCAAATCAAAGACTTCACACACGGGAATATGCTGAATAACAACGCTCGGAACTATCTTGCCGAGTGTTTTTTCATAGCTGTCACGAATATTTTTGTACCATTCGATTTGATTTTCGTGCACGCAGTCATAGCCTACCTTGAGGTTGCTGTGACTGTCAATTGTGTAAAGTAAAAACTTAACCTCATCGCCGTCCTTAATTTCAAAGCAATGGTTGCCTACACCGTCAACGCCCTCATCGTTTTCTCCGATAAAACCGCTGAAAGTTTTGTAAATTTCAAACTGTTCTTCGTTTGAAAGACCGACCTGTCTGTCGTGGTTGCCAAAACATATTGCAAAAGGGATTTTACGCTTTACAACAGGTTCAACAAGAACCGAAAGTACATCTTTAACTTTATCCGGATTTCCTTTAAAATTGCGTTTACCCCAAATTTGGTCGCCGCTGTAAACAACCATATCGGGACGGCTGCGTTCGAGCGACGCCTCAATAAGCTTGATAGTATCGGAACTCACCTTGCTTCCCTCTTGGGTATCGGCTATCATTAATATTCTGAATTTTCCGTTATTAAACTTTAATGTCATATCATCACCAAAAATATAATAACATAAATAAAGATGAAGTGCAATTATATAGTCAAAAATTATGCTTATATGGCGGTATTTTTAAAAAATTTGGTTATCCTGACAAAAAAGAGGTCAATTTGTTGAACGCAATAATCGGCTATGCTATAATCAGTTTGACAAAAGATAAACGAGAGGATTGAAGATGAAAGCGTTTTTTGAAAAAGTTAAAATATCGCAAATGTCCGATTCTTTTTTAACAGCAATATTTATAGTTCTTTCGGGCGGATTTCAAGATGCGTACACCTACATATGCAGGGATGAAGTTTTTGCAAACGCTCAAACGGGCAACATTGTGTTGATGAGTGCAAATCTTTTTCAGGGTGAGTTTAAAAACTGTGTAAGATACCTGATTCCCGTGCTGTCATTTATGATAGGCACATATGTTGCCGAACATGTACACTACTACTTTAAATATCTTGAAAAAATCCACTGGCGGCAAATCATTATACTGTGTGAAATTATACTTTTGTTTGTTGTTGGATTTATTTCGCAAAAGCACAACGCACTTGCAAACGCACTTGTTTCGTTTGTCTGTGCAATGCAGGTGCAAACATTCCACAAAGTTCGAGGACAAGTGTACGCTTCCACAATGTGCATAGGCAATATGAGAAGTGCAATAGTTTCGCTCTTTGCCTACTTTAGATACAAGGACAAGAAAATAGGAGAAAAGGCACTTGTATATTTCAGCGTTATCTGTGTATTTGCAATCGGTGCAGGCATAGGAAGCGTTGTTACAAAGCACTTAGGTGTAAAGGCAATTTGGATTTGCTGTGCCCTGCTCACTGTAAGTTTTCTTATGATGTTTGTTGATTTGGAATTAAACGAACGCCGTAACGGAAGAAACGGAACAAAAACAAAGAATAACATCAAGCAAAAAGAACCGAACACCAACCCCAAAAAAACAAACACACATATGGATTAAATACAAAAACGAGGTTCAAAAAGACCTCGTTTTTGCTTATTATAATAGGTTTATATTTTATTCACCGAGTTTGGCGAGTTCGTCACGGAAAGATTCTGCCGAATCAAATTCCTTATATACGGATGCAAATCTAACATATGCAACCTCGTCAATCTCTTTAAGTTTTTCCATAATAAGCTCACCGATACGGGAGGACGAAACTTCACGGTCAACCGATGACTGAAGTTGAGCCTCAATTTCGTCAATTTTTTCGTCAAGCTCGGCAACGGTAACCTTACGCTTTTCGCAGGCACGGAGCATACCTTTGAGAATTTTGTTTCTGTCAAAGACTTCTCTTGACCTGTCTTTCTTAATAACGATAACAGGTACATCCTCTATTGTTTCGTAGGTGGTGAACCTTTTTGAACACTGAATACACTCTCTGCGGCGGCGAATACGCTCATTTTCGTCGGTCGGTCGAGAATCGATAACCTTGCTTTCGGTATAACCGCAAAACGGACATTTCATAGCATTTTCCTCCAATGCAACAGTTGTTTTTATCGAATATTCGTTATTATACCACAAGATATAGAGAAATGCAAGTACAAGAGTAAATCTACATATAGTTTATATTATGCTTTTTTGAGTGTATTATCCTTGTTATTGTATATAAACATCCAAACAGCCATAGCGATGATGATTGCATATCCCACTACGGATAGCGTATCCGGCACCTGATGACCGAGGAAAAGGTAACCCTCAGCAGCTGTAAATATGATATTTGAATAATCGAAAATAGAGATTTCACTACTCGGAGCAAAACCGTAAGCCGCCGTAATACCAAACTGACCGCCTGCGGCACAAAGGCCGACAAGCATAAGATACAAAAATTGCCTACCCGTCATAGGAGAATAGTTGAAAATAAGGTAAGGCGATGTTACAAGTACCGAAAATGCAGAGAAGAAGAACACGGTAAATCTGCCGTTTTCACCCTTGTTTGCCATATGACGAACGCAGGTGTAAGCCGCACCGGCACTCAGTCCGCCGACAAACCCCGCAAATGACGGAAGAAGTTCAATATTCGACATAGTGGGTTTAATTACAAACATTGCACCGACGAAAGCAATGATAATAGCAACGGTCTGCTTTGGTTTAACTTTTTCTTTAAGAAAAATCGCAGAGAAAAGCAAAGTAGCGAACGGTGAAAGTTTATTAAGCATTGCCGCGTCTGCCGTATGAGTCATATGTGTTGTTGCGTAAAAATTGCCGAATACCCCCAAAAGTCCCACGCTCGAACGCAAAAAATGAAATTTAAGACAATCTTTTGTAGGCTTAAACGGTTCGTGATTTTTAATTAAAACTCCTGCGGCGAAAAAAAGAGCAACAAGATTGCGGAAAAACACCTTTTGAGGAACAGGAACATCCCCCGAAAGATTGATAAACGAACTCATACCGCTGAAACAGAAAGCGGAAAAAAGTATACAAAAAATTCCTTTTGTCTTGTTGCTTAGCTTATTCATAATTTTATACTGTCCAAATACTCCTTACTGAGGGCTAATTCTTTCATTACATCATAGCCCTTTGAATATATTTCTATTACATATCCGCCCTTATAACCGCTGTCTGTCATAAGGCTGAACAAACGCTTAAAATCAAATGTTCCCCTGCCCGGCGGCATACAGTCAGCCTCGGGAGTGTTATCGCTCAAATGAATATGTGCAATTTCGTTTTTAAATTCATTTGCAACATAAAACGGGTCATATCCCGAGCGAATAGCCTGTTTTATATCAAAAACCATATGAAAATCATCGCCGAGATATGCTCTCATTTTTTTTAAAAATTCAACGCTTTCACTTCTAAAGCGAACAACATTTTCTTGGCAAACATTGACGCCTTCTTTTTTACCGAGTTCCACGAGCGAAGCAAAGCGTTCAAAATAAAACTCCTCGCTCATATTGCGTTTTTGCACGGCAACCGAGCCGTGAATAACAACATTTTTTGCACCTAAAATTGCGGCGGCGTGAAAATGTTTTTGATAAAGTCCGATAAAATCGTGATACCTTCGCTCATATTCGGCGAAAATGCAATTACTTTCAAGAGCTGACGAAAACGGATGAACAGACAAAATCCCGGTGCCGTGTTCGTCTGCATTCTTTTTAAGCTCTTTTACATACGGTTCTTCAAGCTCGGAAGAGGTGTTAAAAAATACTTCTGCCTGCTTGAAACCGAGAGATAAAACATTATCAAGCGATTTTTCCGTTACCAGTGGGAAAAAGCAGGAGGAAGAAGCACCGACTTCCATCAACCCACCAACTTTTCTATTGCGGCAAGCTTAACACTTGTGCAAAGGATTTGTGTTGCCAAATCAAGTTCTGCAACAGGAGGGAGCGACGGAGCAATACGGATATTACTGTTATTCGGGTCGTCACCGTAAGGGTAAGTTGCACCTACGGTTGTGAGAGTTACGCCTGCTTCCTTGCAAAGCTCGCCGACTCTTTTTGCCGTGCCGTTCATAACATCAAGGCTAATGAAATAGCCGCCCTTAGGGTCAAGCCATTCGGCAATACCGAGTCCGCCGAGTTCGTTTTGAAGATGTTCGATAACCATATCAAACTTAGGCTTCATAATAGCGGCGTGTTTTTTCATATGTGCCAAAAGTCCGTCAACATTGCCGAAGAATTTTACATGGCGAAGCTGGTTCATCTTGTCATAGCTGATAGTTTCGCAGTTAAGTCTTTTCTTAATTTGTGCGATATTTGCATCACTTGCAACAAGTGCCGAAACACCGGCACCCGGGAATGTCATTTTTGATGTTGAGCAAACCTCGATAACCATATCCTCGTTATTACCCAACACATCATAAATATTAAGAAGTGTGTCGCCCTCTTCCTTGATATCGTGCACGCAATAAGCGTTATCCCAAACGATTCTGAAATCCTTTGCGGCAGGCTTGAGTGCAGCAATGCGGCGAACGGTATCGTCCGAGAATGTAATACCCTGCGGATTCGAATACTTAGGCACGCAGAACATACCCTTAACAGCCTCGTCCTTAACAAGTTCCTCGATAACATCCATATCCGGACCTTCACTTGTCATCGGAACATTAATCATCTTAATGCCGAAGTGTTCCAAAATAGTAAAATGTCTGTCATATCCCGGAACAGGGCAAAGGAATTTAACCTCGTCAAGCTTACACCAAGGAGTTGAACCGAGAACACCCTCGCAATAGCACTGACAAATATAATCATACATAAGATTCAAAGAAGCTGACGGACCGACGATAACATTCTTTGCATCAACGCCGAGCAAATCGGCAAAAAGATGCTTACAACTCTTGATACCGTCAAGAAGTCCGTAATTACGAACATCAAAGCCGTCTTCTGTGTAATCAATAGGTTTCAACATATCCATAGAAAGGTCAAGTTGTTCCTTTGACGGCTTACCTCTCGACATATCAAGATTAAGACCCATTGCCTTATATTCTTCAAACTTTTTAAGAAGAACAATCTGCTCGTTAAGAAGTTCTTCCTTTGTCATATCAACATATTTTGACATACCTTATCCTCACAATCATAAAATTACTGATATATTTTACCACAAAATCCGACTGCATTCAATATACCATAAATATAAAACAGAGCATTTATCGGCTTATTTTTTGGTAAATGTACCTATAAAAGTGCTATTGCATTTATTAATATTGTATGATAAAATATAAATATAAATATTTTAAGGAGGAATTATCATGGCAGGTATGACATATGAATCAATCGTGGCAACTACCAGAACAAAATTCTACAACGCAGATGTTTCAAACGTACAGGGTACATTGGCTTTTCAGATTAACATCGAAGGCAAAGCAGTAAACGGCATTTTTTACATAGAAATAAAAGACGGTCAGGTGCATGTTGAGCCTTACGAATATTATGACAGAAACGCTATTATTCACATCAACGGCACAAACTGGATCAAGCTCATCAACGGCAAGCTCAATCCTGTTGTTGCATTCACAACCGGCAAGCTCTCAGTTGACGGCGATGTAAATGCGGCTCTCGAAATGACTAAATTCTTGGGCTAAAAGCCACATTTTGGCAAAACAAATTTAAGACGGTGTTTTTTACGAATCGCATCGAGAAATCGGTGCGGTTTTTATTTTTATATTTACTTTAATAAAACAATTCCGGTTGTAACACTTCCGTGCGGTTTTCATAGTATGAGTTAGAAAACACGAAAGGAGGTTGCACAATGGGTTGTTGCAATAACGGATGCGGTAGCTGTAATTGGATTGTTATCCTTATCATCATCCTTCTTTTATGTGGCGGTTTCAACAACGACTGCGGTTGCGGTTGTAACTAACGGCTGAGTACACAAAGAGGCTATGGGATTACCCATAGCCTCGATTTTTTTATAATTTATTTTTCGGTCAATTCGATACAGCGCTCTACAATTTCATTAATAAGCCTAACATTTTTATCGGGTACATTCGAAAAATCATCGTTAACACTAAAAGTATTTGTTTTACCCGTTAACAGAAAATCTGTTGTAATTTTAAGTGCCGATGATATTTTCATTATAGTAGTTACTTTAAGTTCCCTTTCGCCGCGCTCATAATTTGATATTGCCTGAGGCGTTGTATCTGCCAACTCTGCCAAATATTCCTGTGTAATTCCAAGCTGCTTTCTGCGCTCATAAATTCTTTTGCCGATTTCTGCGTTAATATTATCGTAAAGCAAAGTATCACCTCTTTGTTTAATTATATAAACAAAACAATCATTTTTTAATGCAATTTTGTTGACTTTTATAAACAGTTTGTTTATAATTATTAACAAAAGGAGGAATTTTATGAAAAACATCGGAGTTAATCAAATGAAAGCATACCTCAGATTGGTTATGCAAATGGAATCGGACTACTACGCAAGCAGATTGTTGGTTGCAAAAATTAACAATCGAATTAAAACACTTAATAATCAAAACTATTATGACATTAACAATTACCTTGAAGACACTTTGGAAACCAATAAAAGAATAAGCGTTTTCAAGATGATTCCATGGTGGGTTTATATCTATATGTTACTTACGATACCTACATTATTAAATGGTAGAAGACAAATAAAAGAAGGACAATTCACCGAAAAAGAATTTTGGACTGCTGTTGCAGTATACGCAGGATTGTTTATATTTTTTCTTTTATTAGCATCAATTAAAAAAATAAAGCGAAAAAAGAATCAAAAAGTATTGAATCGAGCATATAAAAATGAATTTGAAAACTCAAAACAATTACAAGCAAAAAACAGTTTAATTCTTAAGAATTACAACATTCAGTCAACAGAAGCAAACAAGGCAAAAAATATTGCATATAACAATTTAAAAAGAATATATGCCGAAAACATATTACCGCCGCAATACAGAAATTTTGCGGCAGCGGCAACAATGTATCAATGGCTTGAGTACGGAATTTGCACACAAATTTACGGTCACGGCGGATTGTTTGACAGATACGACTACGAACTGAAATTCGGAAGAATTATCGGAACATTAGATAATATCAACAATAAGCTTGACATGATCGCAGAAAACCAACGAATGCTTTATGATGAAATCCAAGACTCAAAAAACATTGCTCAAAAAGCCTTTGACAGTATAAAAAATATTGAAAAAAGCAACCAAGAGATTTTAAAAAGCGCTAAAGCAACCGAAGCTTCAACAGCAATAACCGCTATGGAAAGCAGATATCAAACAAGAATGCAGCAATACATATACTATCAAAACAAATATAACTACTGATGATTCAAATAAAAAAAGAAATATACAAAAAGTTAATAAATATATCAATTACAGAATTCGAAATCGGTGGAATAATCGGAGAAAAAGACAATATAATTTGCAATGTTTACTTTGATAAATCAACACCGAATTATAATATGGGGATATATAAAGCAAACACAGAATATCTAAATAAAAAAATTGATGAATGGCAAAACAATTCAATTAATTTTTGCGGAATATTTCACACTCATACTGATAAGTCAAAATCATTATCAAAAGGCGATATTAAAACAATAAATACAATAATGAATAATATGCCGAGTGATATAAGTAAATTATATTTTCCCTTAATACTGCCTAAGAATAATTTGTATTTATATTCGGCCGAAATAAAAAACAATACTGTAAAAATATACAGTGAAAAATATAAAATTACAGGAGGTGAAGAAAATGAGCAAAATCGAACTTAAACCGTTTTCACTTTATACAAGAAGATGTGACGAAGGCTGCGCTTATTGGAATCCAAGCAAAAAGGATTCTAACGGACGAACATATTGTACTTGGTACGGTCACTACTATTATCCAAGTGAAAGACAAGGATGCAACAGTTATAAATAAACGCACAAAATCACCATTACACTTGCTCGGGCAACACAGGACATATGGTGATTAATAATAAATTGTTGCCTGAAAGGTTATGGTGATTAAAATGAAAGAGGAAAGACGACTTTGGTTCGAAAGGAACAAAAAACTTTTTACAAAACCAAATTGGAAAAACATTATTTCTGTATTAGAAACTTGTGATGAACCGACTTTTGCAAGAATACAAACAGCTAATTATAAAAATCCGACACTTGCAGTAATCTTAGCATTAACATTAGGTTGGTTTGGCGGAGATGCCTTTTACGAGGGCAAATACTTAAAAGGTGTTATAAAACTTGCAACCTGTGGTGGATTTGTTATTGTTAACATAATTGATATTTTGACAAAAAAGAGTATTATTAATTCCCATAATGTATGCCAATATAATATTGCTGTCGGTGCAACAACATCCGAAGAAATAAAAAAGCAAAAGAAGCAAATAATTAAAAATTATGTAAAAAGTGATGAATGTAAAGAGTTAAACAGACAAATCAAAAAAAGTATGAAAGATCTAAGCGATAATTCATATGCTACAATAGGTCACTAACGACTAAGTGCACAAAGAGGCTACGGAAATCCGTAGCCTCGATTTTTATGTTATTTAGTTTTATGACGCAAGAGCACCGACGAGCATCATATAGTCGCCGATTTGAACGCCAAACTCAGGACCGCCGTCCATAATGAGTTGCTTTTCTGCAGTCATTTTGAACATATCGCCTGTACCGAGAAGAATCATAAGTGCAGACTTAGGGCAATCGAACTTCATATTAAAGAACGGTTTTGCTCTCTTATACTCGCCTCTGCCGGCTCTTGATTTACCGGCTTTAATACGAATATACGCCGTGCACTCGGGATGTCCTATAACCTCCCACTGATAGCAACGGTCAGGTGACTTGAGAGTCCATTCGTGAATATCGGGATGACCGAGTTTGTTAAGCTGGGAAATGCCCGATGAAAGCAAGTAAAAATAAAGTTTGCAAAGAAGAATCGCAGTCGGTTCGTCAACGCTGTCAGGGTCTTTGATACTCAAAAGTGATGACATTTTGAGAAGAACCTGCAAGAACTTTGTGAACTTGCCGAAATTTTTAATTCTCAAAGCAGGAAGAAGATTTGCAACCTTACCCTTCATAAAATCATTCATCTTTTCCATAGACGGAAAAGCAAGCTCGGCATCAATCTTTTTCTGACCGAGATATTCACCGAGTTTAACTGTCCATTCACCGTTTTCTACTATAAAGTGAACAGCCTCTTTATCCTCGGCATTTACCTTTGCGGATACTTGATATATTGCGTCCACGCCCTCGAACTTCTTTTTAAGCTCGGGTACATCGGTTGCAATTGTCTTTAAAAGCGGCATTGCACCTGCCATAAAGACTTTATTTGTGTAGCGAACTTCATCGCTTGGCATAATAATACACTCCTTTCAGATAGATAATATTCGGGATTATGTTCAATTAGAATTCGTCATCCCAAGCATCGTCTGCCTCAAAGTCAGCGTGCATCATTTCTTGAATGGTTTCTGCAATACCGTTTGCGTCAATCTTTGCCATAGCAAGAAGGTCTTCCTGCAAGCCGATTGTTGAGAACGCATCCTGATGGCCGAGCATCTTAAATGCACAAGCCTTACCGGAAGAAGCAACAACTTCGGCAACGGCAGAGCCTAAACCGCCCATAACCTCGTGGTCTTCAACTGTAATAATACGACGGGTATCGGAAATAGCAGAAAGCACGGCTTCCTTATCAATAGGTTTAATGGTGTGCATATTGAGCACGCGAACAGAAAGTCCGCCGTCCGATGCGGCAATACGAGCTGCCTGCATAGCCTCAAATACACAAGAACCGCAAGCGATAACAGTAATATCTGTACCGTCATTCATAACGGTTGCTTTGTCCCAAACGAAATTACATTCCTCAGGGCTCTTATAAATAACTTGGTCAAAGCCTCTGTTGATACGAATATAAACAGGACCTTCGATATCATATGCGGCTTTAACTGCATTATATGTTTCCGCACCGTCGCAAGGACAGATAACAGTCATATGAGGCAAAACTCTCATACAAGCCATATCAATAAGAGAATGGTGGGTTGAGCCTGCCTGACCGAAGGAAGTACCTGCGTGAGTTGCGATAATTTTAACCGGCACATTCTGATAACAAATATCGGTGTGAACTTGGTCAAGTGAACGGGCAGAAGCAAAAATTGCAAATGTTGAAGCGAAAGGAATCAAACCGTTTTTAGCCAAACCGGCCGCTACACCAAACATATTTTGTTCTGCGATACCTACATTGAAGAATCTGTCCGGAAATTTTTCACCGAACATACCGATTTTTGTTGATTTTGCAAGGTCGGCAGTAAGAGCAACAACATCCTTATGTTCTTCACCGAGCTCACAAAGAGCAATACCGTAACATTCTGCTGTTGACAGTTTAGTTGTATCTGTCATTGTATAAGACATACCACCCATATCTTACGCCTCCTTTTCTGCACGAGCACAACGCTCTGCCAAATATTTATCGAGTGAAGCATATGCCTTTGCAAGTTTTTCATCATCAAGTGAACCGTAATGCCACTTGTAATCGTCTTGCATAAAGTCAACGCCTGCACCCTTGAATGTATCCATAACAATAGCCGTAGGCTTATCGCCGCCGTCCTGATGATTTTTGATTGCAGCTTCGATAGCGTCGTTGAGTTCTTTCATATTATGACCGTCAACACGGAAAACATTGAATCCGAAAGCCTCAAACTTCTTATCAAGAGGTTCTACCTTCATTTCATCGTCTACACGGCCGTCAATCATACACTTATTATTATCGGCAAACACAACGATGTTTGAAAGCTTGAACTGTGCGGCGCTCATAGCAGCCTCCCAGTTTGAACCTTCGTTAAGCTCACCGTCACCGGTAAGAACATAGTTCATATAATCGATACCGTTTACTCTGCCTGCAAGTGCAAAGCCTACTGCAAGAGAAAGACCGTGACCGAGCGAGCCTGTTGAGCAGTCAACGCCCTTAACCTTATTGCAGTCCATATGCATACCGATTTTTGAACCGGTAAGGTTAAAGATTTTAAGCTCTTCCTCAGGCATAAATCCGAGGTCAACAAGTACAGGACCGTAGCCTACTGCACAGTGACCTTTTGAGAGAATGAAACGGTCTCTGTCCGGCATATCCGGATTTTGCGGGTCAATCTTCATAAAACGGTGATAAAGAATTGTCATACAATCCATTGCAGATAAAGAACCGCCTACATGACCCGAGCCGCCCCATACGGCTGTTTGCAAGCAATAGCGTCTTAATCTGTCTGCCTTTTTTTCAAGGCGGAGCCATTCTTCTTTATTGAACGGCACATAATTTGCTGGCATATAAATACCCCTTTCAGATTTTATTAAAATAATTTACTCCAAAATTATTTAAGTCCCAATTCAGGATGTCTTGCGGCAACAACGCCAAAAGCATCCTCCGCAATATCAACGGCGAGTTTAATATCCTCGTCAGTAACTGCGGCATTCATAAAGTGATTGTGGTGAGAAGCAAGGAACAAACCTCTGCTTACGCACTCTGCGATCCATTCCTGATGAAGCATAAGGCTGTCATCATTTGCAATACGAAGATAGAAAAGTGCCGGTTCACCGGAAACTTTAAGGTTAAATCCGTGTTCCTTACCTGCTGCAACGAATCCGTCGCAAAGCTTAGTGCCTTTTTCTCTGAACATCGTAGGTGTGTCAAGCTTCTTCATCTTAGGAATACAAGCAAGACAAGCCGCAAACGGCTCGGCACTCATCCAATAAGAACCTGTGTAAACAACAGAAGAAGCAGTATTTTTCATATGTTCCTGACCGCATACGGCAGACATATTATAACCATTTGCAAGTGCTTTACAGAAGCAGATAAGGTCTGCCTTAAATCCGTAATAGTGGTCGGAGCCTGCGATATCGAGACGAAATCCCGTACGAACATCGTCGATAATAAGAACCATACCGTGGTCATCACAGAACTTGCGAACCTTTGCCCACTGCTCTTTGGTTGCAGTTGTGTTATCAAAGAAGTTACCGTGGTCATAAGGCTGTGCGATAAGGCCTGCGAAATCGCCGTTTGCTTCGTCATAAGCTTTTTGCATAGCGTCCATATCAAACCAAGGAACTACTACATTGTTTTCAACTTCTTCAGGGAGAATGCCCGGATAGTCGGCTTTTTGTGCCCATTGGAAGTCACCGTGATAATAACCCTTGAAGAACATCATTTTCTTTTTACCTGTATGTGCTCTTGCACACATAACAGAGAAAGTTGTGGCGTCGGAACCGTTTTTCATAAAGAAAGCCCAGTCTGCCATTGCGACTGTATCTTTAAGAAGTTCGGCACATTCTACCATTTTATATGACGGAGAAGTTGTGCAGTTACCCTGCTTGAGCTGAGCCATAGCCGCAGCGTCTACATCCTCATCGCAATAGCCGAGAACATTCGGACCGTATGCACACATAAAGTCAAGATACTTATTGCCGTCTACATCCCAAAAGTATGTACCTTTTGCATGATCGGACATCAACGGCCATTTTGTGATAGGAAGGAACAAACCTTCAGACGGACCGAGATGACCGTAAACACCTGAAGGAATTGCCGCAAGTGCTCTGTTGAACCACTCTTGTGATTTTTCGTGTTTGTATTCCGGATATTTACTCATTATACCGTGTCCTCCTTAGCCCAGATATACAGCAACTCTGTCGAGAATTCTGTTGATATTGTCAATCATATTAATCATACCGGACATATAGATGTTGCCGGCACAAAGCTCTGCCATAGTTGATGCAGTGCCGTTGAAAAGTGCATTTGCAAGTTCTATTGTCTTAAACTCCATTACCGCTCTCGGAGTGTCCGGTTTTTCTTTGATAAGTTCAAGATGATGGTCTCTCGCTCTGATAGTTACATAGCAAGCGTCTGTTATGCCCATTTGAATATCGCCGTCAGGAATATATGAGGCTGAAAGCTTGCTGATTTTGTCATTGTTACCCAAAGCACAAATTGCTCCGCCGATTGTGTACATTGTAAGAACAGTTGACTTTTTGAAAAACTCTTTGTCTTTCAAATCCTCTTCACTCGGCATAAGATACTTTGTTAAAATGTTGGTAAGTTTTGTAAACGGACCCAAAAGGAATGACAAAACCTGTGCTACATTCTTGGTAGGCACGCCCGGTTTGCTGTCATCGATAAGGGCATTGAATTTTTCCGGTGATGAAAACTTCATTTTGCAAGTACAACCGTAATCACCTTCTGTCATTTTACAACCGTCTTGTGTAAAATGATAAGTTACGCAAGGACCGTCTGTTACATCAAAGCACAGAGATACCGGTTTTTTCAGTCCTTTACAAACTGCTTTTGCTTCGTCAACCATATCGCAAAGGTTCTCTAAGGTTGCAAGAACACCGTATGCGTTGACAAACGCCATTGATTTTGCTTCTTTCAAAACAATTCCTCCTTTTTATTTCGTTGTTAAAAGAACATACGAACGGCTAATATACAATAAAATTATAGCATAGCAAAACATATTAAGCAACCAAATATGTTAAATAAATGTAAAGTGCCGCAAATTTATACATTTATCACAAATAATGCTATATTTTTTTGTATCAATCTAACACTTCATAATAATTTGAGAAATTATTCATTTTTTCCTCAAACTTTGACTTACCTGAATTTTCAGGCGGTTTAACCGGATAGTTGCCTGTAAAGCAACCGTCGCAGAAATTCATATCAGCTTCTTTTGCAAGCTGTTTTGTTGCCTCAACCGAAAGATAGGCAAGAGAATCAACGCCTATTTTCTTTCCGATTTCATCGATACTTTCATACTGACAGGCAATAAGATTTTCCTGACTGTCGACATCTGTACCGAAATAGCAAGGGTACTTAAACGGAGGCGACGAAACACGCATATGCACTTCTTTTGCTCCGGCTTCGCGAAGAAGATTAACGATTCTTGCACAGGTTGTACCGCGAACAATTGAGTCATCTATCATAATAACGCGCTTACCCTTAATATTATCTTTAATAACATTAAGCTTAATTCTTACAGCATCCTCTCTTTGACCTTGTGACGGCTGAATAAAGGATCTGCCGATATACTTGTTTTTAATAAATCCGATACCGTAAGGTATACCGCTTGCGTTTGCATATCCGAGAGCCGCATCAAGTCCGCTGTCGGGAACTCCGATAACGATATCGGCATCAACCGGATGTTCTTTTGCAAGGAACTCACCTGCTCTCATTCTTGCCTTTTCAACGGATACGCCGTCAATGACAGAATCCGGACGGGCAAAATAAATATATTCAAAAACACAAAGGCTTGTCTTTGATTTTTCAACATCGTTACAGTGAGCCTTATTTGAGTGAACGCCATTGGTATCGATAACAACAATTTCACCCGGAAGAACATCACGGACAAACTGTGCTCCGATTGTATCGAGTGCACAGGACTCACTGCTGACACACCATGCACCGTCGGCTGTTTTGCCTATGCAAAGCGGTCTGAATCCGTAAGGGTCACGGAAAGCAATAAGTTTTGTTGCTGTCATAACCACACACGAATAAGCACCTTTAATATCGTTCATCGTTTTTTCAACAGCTTCTTCGGTGCTTTTTGAATTCAAGCGGTACTTTACAATAGTATAAGCAATACTCTCAGTATCTGAAGTTCCGTGGAAAATTCCGCCTTTAAGTTCAACGGTTTTTCTGATTTCATTTGCATTGATAAGGTTGCCGTTATGTGCAAGAGCAAGATTACCCTTTATATGGCGAATAACAAGCGGTTGAATGTTATTGTTGTTTTTACCGCCCGTTGTTGAATAGCGAACATGACCTATTGCCATATTGCCCATACCCAAAGCTTCCAATCTTTCCTTTGAAAAGACATCCGGAACAAGACCATCCCCTTTATAGTGAGCAAACACACCGTCGTCATTGACAGCAATACCGCAAGATTCCTGACCTCTGTGCTGAAGAGCATAAAGAGCAAGATATGTTGACTGAGCAACATATGTTGTTTTATTTTCAAATATACCAAAAACGCCGCATTCTTCGTGTAAATTATCGAACATCGGACTTCCTCCCAATCAGTTAAAATAGTTGACAATAAAATAATCGGACAACCGCAAAGTTATCCAATTATCCATCAATTTATAAACGCAAAGATACCGGCGGTAAGACCGCTTAGTCCCATAAGCACCGCCAATATAATCGCTGTAATTTTTACCCAAGTTCTGTTCATTCGGTTTTCCTCTTATTTCATAAATTCGCCGGCTGCCGCAACCATAGTATCGGCAATAGTCTGTGCATTTTCCTTGCTTGTACCGATTGCAGTGATGTAAGCCTTGATTTTAGGTTCTGTTCCGGACGGTCTTACGATAACTTTGTTACCGTTTGTAAGGTCGAAAGCAAGAACATTCGACTTTGGCAAATCTATAATTTTTGAAGGAGAACCGTCGGCAAATGTTACGGTTGAAGTTTTGTAATCAGAAACGGAAGTAACGGACATACCGGCAATTTCCTGTGGCGGATTACTGCGAAGAGTATCCATAATCGACGCCATTTTGTCCATACCTGCCGCGCCCTCGAATGTGTACGACTCAACAACATTTGCATAGTAGCCGAATTCCTCATAAAGAGAATTCATAACATCTACAAGGTTCATATTTTTTGTTTTATAATAAGCTGCCATTTCGCAAATAAGCATTGAAGCAACAACTGCATCCTTATCTCTTGCGTGAGTGCCGGCAAGATAGCCGTAACTTTCTTCAAACCCCATAACAAAGTCGCTTGCTCTGCCCTCTTCTTCAAGGTTGGTAATAAGTTCACCGATATACTTAAATCCCGTAAGAAGATTTTTGAATGTGCAGTTATATTTTTTTGCGATAACCTCCGCGAGGTCTGTTGAAACAAAGGATTTAACGGCAATTGCCGACGGAGGCAGCGTGCCCTTTGCTTTTCTTTCCGAAAGGATATAATTAAGAAGCATTGCTCCGACTTCATTACCGCTCAAAAGAACAGGTTCGCCCTTATCGTCCGGTACCGCAATGCCCACTCTGTCGCAATCAGGGTCGGTTGCAAGGAGCAAATCGGCATTAATTTTTTTGTTCATTTCAAGTCCGAGTTCAAACACCTGTTTAATCTCAGGATTTGGGAACGGGCAAGTCGGAAAGTTGCCGTCAGGATTTTCCTGCTCGGGAACAACATACACATTTTTAACGCCGATTCTGTCAAGAATTCTGCGAACCGGTTTGTTACCTGTGCCGTTAAGCGGGGTATAAATAACTTTCAAGTCCGCTTTTTTAACAATATCCGGATTAATGCACTGCTTTTGAACTTCGTCAAGGAACAGTTCAATAATATCCTGACCGATATATTCGATTGTTCCGTCTGAAACCGCTTTATCAAAATCAATTTTTTTGATACCTGTAAAATAATCCACCTTCTGAATAAATTCATATGTTTCGGCGGCTTCCTCATCAGTCATTTGATAGCCCTTCGGATTATAGCACTTATATCCGTTATATTTTGCAGGATTGTGCGAAGCGGTAAGAATAATACCGCTTGATGTATGGAAATGACGAATTGCAAAAGAAAGACAAGGAGTAGGTTCAAGCTCATCATAGATATAAACCTTAATTCCGTTGGCAGCCAAAACGCTTGCCGCTTCCCTGCTGAAATATTCGGATTTTATTCTGCTGTCATAACCGATAGCAACGGACGGTGTTTCGTAATGAGCATTAAGAAAATCCGCAAGACCTTGAGTTGCTCTGCCTACGGTGTAAATGTTCATTCTGTTTGTTCCGGCACCGATGACGCCTCTGAGACCTGCTGTGCCGAATTCGAGAGAACGGTAAAATCTATCTAATATTTCATCTTCTTGACCGTTGATGCTCTCAAGTTCTGCAGTAAGGTCAGGGTCACCTGTTGCTTTTTGCAGCCATTCATTATATAAAGCGTTAATATCCATAAAAAACTCCTTTATTAACTCTTGATAAAACTACAGTTCTATTTTAAACTTATTATTGGGTGTTGTCAATATTTCAAATATAATGTATAATAAATATTAACAATATTTTTTAGGTGAAGAAATGAAAAAGAGAATCGCACTTTGGGACAATTTAAAATTCCTATTAATTATTTTTGTCGTTTTTGGACATTATGCAACGCAATTATGTGAAAACGACGATATACTTCGCGGAATGTACATATCTGTATACACATTTCATATGCCTGCTTTTATTTTTGTAACGGGCTTATTTTCGAAAAAAGCGGTAAATGAAAAAAATGTTAAAAAAATCCTTCCGTATTTAACTTGTTTTTTCGCAACTTCGGTTATACTTTTCATCACAAAAGCTGCAATCGGATGGGCTCCGGCTTTTCAACTGTTGGACCCCGCAGGCTTGCCGTGGTATTTGATGTCGATGTTTTTTATGTATCTGATAACGATGCTCATTAAGGATTACAAGCCGCAGTACATATTTGTACTGTCGCTTTTTGTGGGAGTGATGTGCGGATATGCAACGACACACAATCCGGATTTATTCACTTGGATGAGGACAATTGTGTTTTATCCGTTTTTCTATCTCGGATACATATTAGACCAAGAAAAGACAGAAAAAATGACAAACAAGCTTTACTTAAAGATATGTGCTGTAACATTCTTCATTGTGCTTAATGTGCTGATTTTTAAATTTCCGGAGCAATCGGAGATTTTAAGTAATTTGAACACGGCAAGACATCCGTACAGTCACCTCGGAGATTTCGGGCCGCTCGGTTGGCTGTACAAAACATTGGGATACGCCGTATCGTTTGCCGCCGTTTTCTTTTTGATAAGTCTTGTTCCGAGAAAACGAATAAAAGGTTTTACGGCTTTTGGCGAAAGAACGCTCAGTATATATATGTTCCATTATATAATAGTATACATACTTATATATGTTTTAAAAACACACGAAATATTAAAATCCGTTTTACCTAACGGTTGGGAATATCTCATTATTCCGTTGGCGATTGTCACCGCATATATTTGCGGCAACAAAGGATTAAACTTCATTGTTCAAAAATTATTTTCCGTAAACGGTAAGTTGAAAGGATAAACTATGTTTGCTAAAGTAAAAAGCGAAGGAATTCTGGGAATAGAGAGCTACGATGTTGAGGTTGAAGCCGACCTCAGCTCGGGTATGCCGAGATTTGACCTTGTCGGATTACCGGACGCGGCAGTAAAAGAAAGCCGTGAGCGTGTAAGAGCTTCAATTAAAAATTGCGGTTTTGACTTTCCTGTTTCACGAATAACAGTTAATATAGCACCTGCCGACATAAAAAAAGCCGGTGCGTTTTACGACCTGCCGATACTTGTTGCCATACTCAAGGCGAGCGGTCAAATCAAGGCAAATTTGGACGATTACGCATTTATAGGGGAGCTTTCGCTTGACGGTGAAATCCGCAAAATAAACGGTGTTTTGCCTATGGTGTTGCGGGCAAAAGAAAAAAGTGTAGGTACAATATTTGTTCCGTATCAAAACGCATTTGAAGCAAGCGTTGTTAAAGGCATTGATATTCTTCCTGCCAAAAGCATAAAAGATATTGTCGCTCATCTTGATTACGGCAAACTCATTGAGCCGGTATCTCACGACATAAACGAAGAAGATATTCTCAAAGAAGAGCTTGATTTTGCAGATGTAAGAGGACAAGAAACAGCAAAAAGAGCGATAGAAATTGCCGCTGCCGGCTCGCACAATTTAATTATGATCGGTCCTCCCGGCACAGGTAAGTCCATGCTTGCAAAACGAATCGGTTCAATTTTACCAGATATGACATTTGACGAAAAAATCGAAACAACGGCAATTTATTCCGTTGCAGGAATGTTACCGGAAAATGTAAAGCTGATTTCAAGGCGTCCGTTCAGAAGTCCTCACCATACCATATCGGCACAAGGGCTGACGGGCGGCGGAGTAAATCTGCATCCGGGTGAAATATCACTTGCACACAACGGAGTGCTGTTTATGGATGAGTTTCCTGAATTTGACAGGCGAACAAAGGAATCGCTCCGTCAACCGCTCGAAGATTTAAAAGTAACAATCAGCCGTGCCGGTGGGTCTGTGAACTATCCGGCGAACCTAATGGTAATAGCCGCTATGAATCCGTGCCCATGCGGATATCTCGGTCATCCTACAACACCGTGCAGGTGCTCGGACGGAGCAAAACGAAAATATCAAAACAAGATATCGGGGCCACTCCTTGACAGAATGGATATACATATCGAAGTACAAAATGTAGAATACGAAACCATATCAAGCAAGGAAAAGGCGGAAAGTTCAAGCGAAATCAAAAAGCGTGTTAACAAAGCACGGGCAATTCAGCAAAAGCGTTTTGAAGGGACAGATATTTCCTGCAATGCAAAAATGACGCCTGCCGCAACGCAAAAATATTGCACGATGTCACCGCAAGCCGACGCAATGATGAAAGACAGTTTTGAAAAACTCGGTATGTCGGGCAGAGCCTACGACAAGATTTTGCGTGTTGCAAGAACCGTTGCCGACCTTGACGGCAGTGAAAATATTGAAGCCAAACACATTGCCGAAGCGTTACAATACCGTGCACTTGACAGAAAATACTGGAGCATTTAAAAATAAACAAGTCCGCAAAAATTGTAAATTGCACTAACAAATTGAACACCAATCAAAAAATCAATCACTTAATGAATAAATTTTATCGAGTTGCTCCTCAAAAACTTCAGCAGGAGTACGATAGCCCAATCTTTTCCTTGGAATATCATTAAGGTCATAATTAGTTTGACCTCGTTTTGCCGAGTAGCTTGGTTTTCGTCCTCGCCCACCGTAGTCAGCTGTACCGCGTTTTAACTCGTAACCTATGGTCGAGGGACTGCAATTTAATTGCTTAGCTATTGCTCGATTGCTGAAGCCCTGCTGTTTTAGGACTTTGATTGTTACTCGATCTTCAAAATTTAAGTGTGTTCCTCTCTTGCGTTTTTCGTTATTTGTGTTAGAATAGATGTGATCCGTTGTGTTCGCCTTTCTGTCAATTTTGTGTTGCAACTCTATTCTAACAGATTCGCGATTGCTTTGGATTTTTTTATTTTATTTGGTGTTCAATTTCATTTTACAATCTACCGTTGAAAAAAGTATCATAAAATGATAAAATATAATGTGTTAAATTGCACATAATAGTACTGAGGTGCTGTTATGTGCAAGGAAAATAAAAACGAAGACGTTAACGAAAACAACAACCCTGATGACGCTTCTTCTTTTGAAACGGGTTCTATAACCGTAAAAAAAGACGGACACTTCATTCATTGCCTCACAATTATCGGGCAGATTGAAGGGCATTACATTTTACCGAGTCAAAACAAAACAACTAAATATGAGCATGTTATTCCTCAGCTTGTCGCTATAGAAGAAAGCAGAGAAATCGACGGGCTTCTTATTATTCTAAATACCGTCGGCGGTGATGTTGAGGCGGGTCTTGCAATTGCGGAACTGCTTTCAACTATGAAAACACCTACCGCTTCTTTGGTTCTCGGAGGGGGACACAGTATCGGCGTACCGCTTGCCGTCAGTTGTGAGCGTAGCTTTATTGCTCCCACGGCAACAATGACCGTACACCCTGTAAGGATGAACGGCACAGTTCTCGGTGTGCCTCAAACGCTGTCTTATTTTGAAAAAATGCAGGACAGAATAGCAAAATTTGTTGAAAACAATTCGCAAATAAGTGCCGAGAAATTTAGAGCACTGATGATGAAAACGGGCGAACTGATTATGGATGTAGGTACCGTGCTTGACGGTGAAGAAGCCGTGAAATGCGGACTTATTGATGAACTCGGCGGTCTTTCAAACGCTCTTGACTATCTTCAAAATGTAATTGAGAGGGAAAACTGATGCTTTACACTGTTATCGATGTTAACGATGTTTTTTATAAAAATAATATTACTGCTTCAAAGCCTCGTTCCACAAATCCGTATGATTATATAAGAACAGGCTATTATCTTGATAACGCTCATTATTTCGGAGGACAAAACAATGTCAATTTTAACTGCAATATTTCAGGCACTTTTCCAAACGGTGTGCCGCATTTTTCCAATAAGTGAAACCGCTCATTCTTCAATATTCCATGATTTTGCCGGCAGATTTTCGGGCGAATGTTCGTCGCTGACCGGAATTGTACATATAGGTATAGCCGTTGGTATCGTTGCGGCAATGTATAAATTTTTCTTTAAAATGTCGCGTGAGTTTTTCTCAACATTCGGCGATATTTTCAAAAAGAGATTAAAGGGTAATAAGCCGAGCAATTCAAGACATTTTATGTATATGACTCTCATAAGCTTCTGCCCGATGGTTTTATGGCTTATCCCGTTTGGCAAATACGGACTTTTTTACAATTTCCTCCGTGTTACACAATTTAATATGACTCTCCTTGATGATGGCATTTCTCTTGCAATTACAGGTGCAATGCTCATTATTGCAACTCTTGAGCTTGCCAAGTCACGCATAACAAAGCCTGTCACTGTCGGTGCGGCTGTCGTTATCGGTGCTTTAAGCGTTTTGTTTATTCCTGTATCGGGATTTTCGTTTATCGGTATGGTGTTTGCCGTTCTTGTACTTTTCGGAGTGAACAAAAAGCTTGCGCTTAATTACGGTCTTGTTATGAGCGTGCCTGTGCTTGTTGTTACCGGTATTGTTGAAATTTGTCTCAGTGTAACTCATGTCGGCGTCGCTTCAATCATTATCGGTCTTGTTATTTCAATCGTTGCGGCATTTTTCAGTACCGCATTTCTCAAATTTGTTGTTAACAAAGGGTATCTTAAATATATCGGAATTTATGATGTTTCCGTTGGTGTAATAATACTTATTATCGGTATTTTTGAATTGATTTTAAGAAAATAAAGTAGGTAAATTATGGCAAACAGTAAAAATACAAAACAAAAACAGAATAAAAGGCCGACAGCTAAAAAGTCCGTTACTCATACAAAAAAAGAGCTTGCCGAATTTGATAAACAGCAAAAGCTTATGGATCTTGAGGCTCAGGCTAACAAAAACAGAATTATCAGCATAATCATCTTTGCTTTTTCGGTTTTGTTTTTCTTTGTTGCCGTTATTCCGGGTGAAAACTTTTGGAATGATGTACATAATGTTTATGTGGGTCTTTTCGGTTGGATGGCATCAATAGTTTTTCCGCTTTTAAGCCTTATTTATTCCTTTTTGGTGCAAAAAACAAAATCAAGTAAAAAGATGATAGCTGAGCCTATTTGTATTGTTTTGATAGTGCTTTTTATCTCCGCGTTTATTTATATTGTCAGAGCGAAAAGCGGCGTGCCGTTTCTTGACACTTGCAAAAACGAGTTTTCAGACGCACCTTATGTTTTCAATGGCGGATTTTTCGGTGCCGTGCTCGGTTGGCTGTTTATGACTATGGGTAAAGCTCCGGCAATAATTGTTGACTTGCTTCTTATCGTTGTCGTGATTATGCTCCTTTCAAAGGTGACTGTTAATCAGTTTTTCAAAAACACTGCAAAACCTGTTCGCAAGGTCGTTGAAAAGGCAACTCCGTATATTGAGGAACGCCGTGAAAGACGCAGAATGAGCAATATTGACATTCCGCTTGACGAAGAACCTCCTACCACCGAAAAAAAGGTTAAGAAGAAAGTTAAAGATATTGAAGTTGATGAAAACGCCGAAGAACAAAGCGACGATTATTCAAAGCTTATTGCTCAAATCAACGAAACAACAAGCAAAAATAAGCTTGACAGAAAAGAACCTAAGAGCAAAAATACAGACGAAAAGAAAAGTCTTGACGATATAGTAAAAACTGCAAGTGAAGATAAGCCTTCACAAGCAAAAAAAGACGAAAAATCCGAGTCTGTTCCCGAATTTGTGGTTACTGAAGAGGATATGCAAAAGGAAGTTAAAGAATACAAACTCCCGAGTGTTGATATTCTTAAAACGGTTAAGCATAAATCGGCAAAAGATGTTTCTGCCGAACTTAAAACCAACGCAGAACTTTTGGTTGAAACTCTTGCTTCATTCGGCGTTCATGCTGAAATTACGGATATTTCACGCGGACCGACTGTTACAAGATATGAATTAAAGCCGGCTTCCGGTGTTCGTATCAGCAAAATAACAAATCTTTCAGACGATATTGCACTTAATCTTGCGGCGGTTAATGTTCGTATAGAAGCTCCTATTCCGGGTAAAGCCGCTGTTGGTATTGAAATACCGAACACTGTTAAAAACAGCGTTTCAATGCGTGAAGTTATCGATTCAGCAGATTTTACCGCTCAAAAATCGCTTCTTTCCGCCGGTCTCGGCAAGGATATTGCAGGTAATACGGTATTTTGTGATGTAGCCAAAATGCCTCACTTACTTATTGCAGGTACAACAGGCTCCGGTAAATCGGTTTGTATGAATTCGATTATCGTGTCAATTCTTTACAGGGCAACTCCTGAAAAGGTTAAATTTCTTATGATTGACCCTAAAAAGGTAGAATTTTCTAAGTACGAAAACATTCCTCATCTTCTTGTACCTGTTGTTACCGACCCACGCAAGGCGTCCGGTGCTTTGGGTTGGGCTGTGTCCGAAATGCTTGACCGTTATCAAAAATTCAGCGACACCGGCGTGCGTGACATTGAGGGCTATAACAGGTTTGTGGAAAAGCACGAGGATATGACGCCGATGCCTAAAATCGTTATTTGCATCGACGAGCTTGCCGACCTTATGATGGCTGCACCTAAAGAGGTTGAAGACAGTATTTGCCGTCTTGCACAAATGGCACGTGCGGCAGGTATGCACCTTGTTATCGCTACTCAAAGACCGTCCGTTGATGTCATTACAGGTCTTATTAAAGCAAACATTTCATCCCGTATCGCACTTACTGTTTCTTCTGCAATCGACTCCCGTACAATACTTGATTCAAGCGGTGCCGAAAAGCTTTTGGGTATGGGTGATATGCTTTATTCGCCTATCGGTGCAAATAAACCGTTGCGTGTTCAAGGCTGTTTCATCAGTGACGATGAGGTAGAGGAACTTTGCGAATTTATCAAAAATCAAGGTGAAAGCGAATATAGTGAGGAAATCCAAAAGGAAATTGAAAATAAAGCCGCACAGGACAAGACTTCAAATAAATTTACCGACAACGGAGACTCAGGTGAAAATCTTGACCCGCTCTTTGATGATGCAGTTGATGTCGTACTTGAAAACGGCAAAGCTTCAACATCATTCTTGCAGCGTAAACTCGGCGTAGGCTATTCAAGAGGCTCAAAGATTATGGATCAAATGGAAGATAAGCACATTATCGGTCCTGCCGAAGGAGCAAAGCCGAGAAAAATATTAATTAATAAACAGCAGTGGATTCAAATGAAAGCACAGGGTCCTGCACCGGAATTCACGGCTGAAAACACCGAACAAATGGAGTTCGGCGACGAAGAAGTAATAGATAATCAGGATTTATCCGAGGACAGTTATGAATAATTTTCTTCCTGTAAATCAAAAGGATATGTTTGAAAGAGGGTGGGAACAACCGGATTTTGTTTATATTTACGGTGACGCCTATGTTGACCACCCTTCTTTCGGTGCGTCTATAATTACCCGTGTACTTGAAGCAAAAGGCTATAAGGTTGCCGTCTTGTCACAGCCTGATTGGCATAACACCAAGGATTTTAAACAGTTCGGTAAACCACGCCTCGGCTATTTTATTTCGAGCGGTAACATAGATTCAATGGTTGCTCATTATTCGGTAGCAAAAAAGCCCCGTTCAACCGACGCTTATACCGCAGGCGGTAAAATGGGAAAAAGACCCGACAGAGCTGTTATTGTTTATTCAAATATTGTAAAAAAACTTTATCCCGATGTTCCGGTTATCATCGGCGGTCTTGAAGCTTCACTTCGCCGTTTTGCCCATTATGATTATTGGGACGATACGGTTCGTCCGTCGATTCTTCTTGATTCAAAAGCCGATTTACTCATTTTCGGAATGGGTGAAAATCAAACAATCGAGATTGCCGATCGCTTGAATAAAGGCGAAAGCGTTGACACTATGCACGATATTCTCGGTACGGTTTACGCCGTAGATACCAAGGACACGCCATATGTGGGTGTTGAATGTCCGTCATTTGAAAATGTTTGTTCTTCAAAAAAGGAATATGCAAAGGCGGCTCGTATCGAACAGGATGAGCAAGATCATATCAGAGGCAAGATAATCAAGCAAAAGCACGGCAAAAAGATGGTTGTGCAAAATCAGCCTATGCCTCCGCTTACCACCAAGGAACTCGATTGGGTTTATTCTTTGCCTTATATGCGTGCCTATCATCCTATGTACGAGGCACAGGGAGGCGTTCCGGGCATTCAGGAAGTTGAGTTTTCAATTACTCACAATCGCGGTTGCTTCGGTGCGTGCAATTTCTGCTCAATCGCTTTTCATCAGGGTAGATACATAACAACAAGAAGCAAAAAAAGCATTATGGTTGAAGCAGAAAAGCTTACCCATATGCCGAATTTTAAGGGATATATTCACGATATAGGCGGCCCTACGGCTAATTTCCGTCAACCGTCATGTGCTTTTCAGGAAAATCACGGTCTTTGTAAGGCAAAAAAGTGTCTTGCACCTAAACCGTGTAAAAACCTTGTTGCAAATCACAAAGAATATCTTGATATTCTTCGCAGTGTGCGTGAAATTCCGGGCATAAAAAAGGTATTTATCCGTTCCGGTATCAGATATGATTATCTTTTGCAGGATAAGGACGACAGCTTTTTCAGAGAACTTGTAAAATATCATGTTTCCGGTCAGCTCAAGGTTGCACCCGAGCATTGCTCCGCCGCTGTCCTTGATAAAATGGGCAAGCCGCATATTGAGGCTTATGTTGAATTCTCAAAGCGATATTTTCAATATACCGGTGAGATTGATAAGGAACAGTATTTGGTGCCTTATCTTATGTCAAGTCATCCCGGCTCAACTCTTAATGACGCAATTGATTTGGCTTTGTTTTTGAAGAAAAACCATATTCGTCCGGAACAGGTTCAGGATTTTTATCCCACACCGGGTACGATTTCCACAACTATGTTTTACACCGGACTTGACCCGTATACTATGGAAGAGGTTTATTCTGCCAAAAATCCGCACGATAAGGCTCTTCAAAGGGCACTTTTGCAATATTACAACCCAAAGAATTTTGCTCTTGTTGAGGAAGCACTCAGAAAAGCGAAACGCTTTGATTTAATCGGCACAGACCCAAAATGCCTTGTCCGTCCGCAAAATCCTGCTTATCAAAAGCAGGGCACAGGCAGAAATAACAAAAACAATAGAAACAAGCAAAGTTTTGCTCCTAAAAAGCAAAATAATTACGGCAGAAAAAAGAAAAGCAGATGAATACAAAAGCACAAACAATGTTTATGATAGGCATTGCACTTCTTGTGATGTCGGGAATATTAATCTATGTGTCGCTTTCAACTCCCGGTGTTTATAAGGAAACGGAAACGACTGCAACTCAAATATCATCTTCAATCGAAACATCAATAAACGGTTCAAGCTCATCAACAACCGCTGTTTCGGATAATTCCGATGACTCCGCTTCTGCAGTTAGCTATCCTATTAATCTTAATACCGCAACGGTTGAAGAACTTATTTCAATCAGCGGATTGGGCGAAAGCAGGGCAAGTGCAATTATTGAATATCGCGATTATCTCGGCGGTTACACAAGTGTTGAACAAATTAAGGAAATCAGCGGTATAGGTGATGCAACTTACGCCAAGCTTGCACCTTATCTTACAGTGTAGCTATGTTTAAAGATTTATTTAAAACACTTTTGTGGTGCGTGTTTACCCGTCGCTGTGATTTGTGCGGAGAGGTTGTTCCGCTCAAGCAAAGCAGATGTGATGAATGTCTAAAAGCGGAAAGAATCAAAGGCGAAATATGTACTTCGTGCGGTCTTTCAAAAGATAATTGCGTTTGCAAAAATTCTCACCATAAGCCCGAGTATGAAGAAGTATGTGCTCCTTTTTATTATGACGGCAATATAGTCAAGGCAATGCATCGCCTCAAGTTTCAAGGCTACGCCGAAAATGCAAACGGTATGGCTGACGAAATGGCAAAAACGATAGCTAAGCAATATATTCATATTAATTTTGATGCGGTAACTTATGTTCCCTTGTCAAAAAGCAGAGAGCGTGCAAGGGGATACAATCAGTCAAAACTCATCGCCGAAAAGCTTGCAAAAGCTCTTGATGTTCAGCTTGAAGAAACATTTTACAAAGCTTATGAAAATCCGCCGCAACGCAATCAGTCCGCACGGCAACGACGGGCAAATGTGTTCGGTGCGTTTGATATAAATGAAAATATCGACCCGACCGGCAGAACTTATTTGATAGTTGATGATGTAAAAACAACAGGGGCAACATTGTCAGAATGTGCCGCCGTTCTCGATTCCTATGGTGCAACGGCGACCTACGCCACCGTCTTTGCAATCAGAAAACCGAATAAGAAATAAAAGGAGCTGTAAAAAAACAGCATAAAGAAAAGCCGAAATTCACGAATCAATGAGTCTCGGCGATTTTTTGTTTAGATTAGCTTTAAATTGTGGAAAAGTCTGCGAATTGTTGAAATTTTGGGTATAACAAAACCTCCTGTGGTATTTTTATTCTACCATAGGAGGTCCTTTTTTCTATTGCCCATTTTTTACGGACTTGATCATTTTTTGCTTCTGTTGTACTTTTTATAATTAGTTTGCATTCTCAAATTTCATTTTTTATCGCTATATACACGCATAATTACTTTCTGTTAAAAATAAAGGAATAATCATCGTCCCTTGCCATAGAAACGGTACTGTTTTTGCTCACGATTATATGGTCAATCAGCTCT
>CAVLCA010000020.1:0-35490 GCA_963661495.1 bacterium | reverse complement strand
TCAAATATTCTGTGTTCGCATTGACAGCTTGATTCTGTCGGCAATCATAGCTATAAACTCGCTGTTTGTCGGCTTACCACGGTTTGACTGAATTGTATAACCGAAATATGACGACAAAACATCGACATCGCCTCTGTCCCACGCAACTTCAATTGCGTGACGGATTGCTCTTTCAACTCTTGAGGCTGTTGTTGAATATATTTTCGCTATCGTCGGGTAAAGCAACTTTGTTACCGATTCGAGCATTTCTTCATCGTTTATGCTTAACTCAATCGCCGAACGCAAATACTGATAGCCTTTTATGTGTGCCGGCACGCCGATTTGTCGCATAATATCCGAAATCACAAGTTCGGTGTCTTGCACAAAAACACCGCTTTTTTCAGTTTTATTACGCTTCCATTTCATTAAACTTTCCAATCTTTTGGCAACAGACGGCGGATTGACCGGTTTAATGAAAAAATAGTCTGCTCCGGACTCCATTATTTGCCGTTCAAAATTCGGATTATCCACAGACGAAAAGACCATAATAAGCGGCGAAACGCTTATGTTTTCACGGATGTAGTCCAAAACTTCCATTCCGTCAAGCCCGCCCATAAAAGCGTCAATCATAACGACATCAAAGTGCTGTTTTTGCAAAAGTTCAATAACATTTCTGCCGTCTTTTTTCGACATATAAAAATTCTCCTGTTGCAGTTTATTACCTACTACAGGAGAATTGTTCTTTATATATTCATTTTTACTAACCTGTTTAACAAATCTATCTCTACTTAATATATCAATACAACTAACTTAAAGAGTCTTTACAAACATATTACACATTATATATCATAACTGTTTCTGTAAACTGAGTATCTAAAAACGGTTTGCAATAAACAACGGTAAAATTTTTTGACTGCATATAATCTATATGCTTTTTGCTGAATGTATCGTAAACTATTGTTATATCTTCCCTATCAGCAAATTCGACAGCTTCATCAATTAACAACTTCAAAGCGTCAAAATTATCGTTTGGTGTACAATAAAGAGTTAATACCATCGCTTGCTTATTGCCTGGCAATACAGTGTCGCAAATTCCCTCAAGGTTTTCCTTGTGAACGAAAACCTTTGATGAGAAACTGTATTTCTTTAATCTTTGACCGGAGGCACCTTTAAACTTATACTCAAAATCCGCCGGGTCAACCAAAGTTGCAACAGCTGTTGCGTGACTGTCTATAAACACATATTCATCGTCAACCAGACGAGGAAGGTAATACATCATATAATCATATATGAAGCCCTTGCGTTTATTTATATCACTGCAAAAGAACATAAACAAAGGGTCTTTTATAAACCGTTCACCAAAGCGTGCAGAGACAGCTTTAAGCGTTTTTTTATCAATTTCGTTAATATACATTTAATCAATCCCCAAGAGTTTAGCCTCTTTAATTAATTTTTTTGTTGTTATACGGAACATAACCGCCGCCAAAACAATACAGCAAGTGTCGGCAATCGGCTGAGCCCAAATTACGCCGTCAAGTCCCGCAATTTTATTCATAATAAATAACATAGGTAAGAAAATCAAGCCCTGTCTGCCTGCTGCAAGAACAAGTGATTGTGCTCCTTTGCCCATTCCCTGAAAAGCAAAGTTAATAATAAACATAATGCCGAGAAATGTGCCCGGCGCCATAAGTGCCGTAATCATTTTTACACCGTATTCTATAACAGCTTCGTCATCAATGAACATACCGATAACCTGCCGTCTGCACAAAACATAGAAAACAGTTACGCTTGCACCGATAATCACATTGCACATCATACCAAAACGAATACTGCTACGCATTCTGTGATATTTTTTTGCACCGTAGCAATAGCCGACGAGCGGTTGAATTCCTTGTGCAAGACCGATTTGAAGCATAACGACAAGCATATTTGCTTTCATTGCTACGCCCATTGCCGCAACGGCATTATCGCCATACTTAACAAGGAACATATTTACCACAATATTTGAAAGCGACATAAGAAGATTGTTAATTGACGCAGGCAAGCCTACGCTGACAACACCTTTAAATATGCCGTCTTTTACAGAATAACGGCTTGGAGTAATTGATAAGATTGACTTCCCTTTCATAAAATAGATAATGAAATATACAACAGACGCAATATTGCCGATAACCGTTGCGATAGCCGCACCCTTAACTCCCATATTGAATCCGAACGGCATATTAAATCCAAAAAGTTTATTGCCCGGTGCAAGAATAAAAATCGGGTCAAGAACAATATTAAACACTTGACCGATGACCATACCTATCATAGAATCCTTTGCCGCACCCTCGCCTCTTACAAGGTTACAGGCAACGATACTCGTAACGCTGAATATGCCGCCCAGTGAAATCCAAAGAAGATAGTCACAGGCATAATCGATTGTAAATTCACTTGCACCTATCAAATACAAGAGCGGTTTTCTGAATATAATAAATACGGCTGATAAAACGACAGAAGCCACCATACCTGTGTATATGCAAAAAGATGAAATAGACTTAATCTTTTCCTTTTTACCCTCACCGAGCGAACGGCTGATGTATGCACAACCGCCTACACCGAAAAGGTTTCCTATTGCAAGAAAGAACAAAAACACAGGCATTGCAACCGAAACTGCCGCCACTTGATTTTTATCTCCTGTTTGACCTACAAAAAAAGTGTCTGCAAGGTTATATATAATATTTATAAGCATACCGAGCATACTCGGAAGTGCCAAAACCCTTACAGCCTTAGGTACCGAATACTCGGTAAAAACAACTGTGTTATCTTTTCTTTCGTTTGCCATAGTCTTAAAAAAGTAAATCCGTTAGATTTACCAAATCCTCCATTTTTAAATTCTCCGCTCTTACCGTGGAAGCAAGTCCGAGTTCAGTCAACGCATTTGTAACATCGGACTTTGATTTACCGAGTGAATTGGACAGTGAATTAACAAGAGTTTTTCTTCTTTGTGCAAAGGCACATTTTACAAGCGAGAAAAACTGTTTTTCATTTTTCACCTCAAACTCAGGGCGTTCTCTTACCGCAATTCTAATAACGCTCGAATCCACCTTTGGACTTGGCATAAAACACTCTCTGCCAACATTAAACAGAATTTCGCTCTTACCGTAATAATTTACCGCAACGCTAACGGCACCCGCTTCCCGTGAGCCGATTGTTGCACAAAGTCGCTCAGCCGCTTCCTGCTGAACCATAACCTCAATTTCGCTTATCGGTAATTTACTTTGAAGAAGCATCATAATAACCGGTGATGTTATATAATACGGCAGATTTGCACATACTTTAACAGTATCGCATTCGGTAAATTTTTCCGCAATAAGAGAGTGCAAGTCTATTTTCATAATATCGCCCTTAACGAGTTCAAAATTATCGTAATCGGCTAAAGTTTCTTCCAAAACGGGATAAAGCCGTTCGTCAAGTTCAACAGACACTACTTTCCCGGCTTTTTTGCAGAGCTCCTTTGTAAGAACGCCAACGCCCGGACCGACCTCGAGAACACCGGTTTTTTCGTCTGCACCGAGCATTTCTGCCATAGTAGGGCAAACGCTGTCATCAATTATAAAATTTTGACCAAGAGCTTTTGAAAAATTGAAGCCGTGAGAGGTCAAAATCTTTTTAACCGTATTATAGTCGCATAAATTGTAATCCATAATCTGCCCTCCTCGTAATATCGCGGTATATTCTACCATAATACATATATTATATCAAGTGGAGCTGTTTACAAAAATAAAGTGTTGACATTGAGCTTTTTTGTGCTATAATACATTTAGTCGGCTAAATATTAGCCGGCTAAATAAAAACGGATGTGTTAAAATGGAAAAGAAAAAATGTAATTGTCCGCCGATTCCGCCTAAGGGGCATATTGCACCGAGAATAGGCTGGGTGGCAAGAATGGAACGAATTAATTTTAACAAAGCTGTATCCGAGGAAGGCTTATTTGCCGGTCAGCATAAGATAATTATGTTCATCAAAATGAAAGGCAGTGCCACAATCGGTCAAATAGCCGAAGAAACCGGCACGGCACCTTCAACGGTATCTGTTAGTATCAAAAGGATGGAAAAAGCCGGATTTGTTAAAAGAAAGCCAAGTAAAACCGACGGAAGGATTACGGAAATTTACTTGACGGAAAAAGGCAACGCCATACCGGATAACATAAGGCGTAAAATGAATGAAGAAGAACAAATGCTCACAAACGGATTGACTCAATCCGAAATAGATACTCTGTCGGATTTGCTTGACAAGGTAATCAATAATTTTGAGAAAAAGGAGGCATTAGAGGAATGCTTAAAAAATTATCCAAATACTTAAAAGGTTTAGGCTGGCTTTGCGTTGCAAGTATTTCAGGTATGATAATAGAAGCAATGTGCGAGCTTGCACTGCCTTCAATAGCAAACAAGGTGTATGAAATGGTAAAGGCTGCCGACGGCGACCCTACCTCTCTCAAATATCAAGTCGGCAAAATAGGCTTGATTATGTTTGTTATGGCAATTATCGGACTTTTGGGCGGATTGATGACTATGAAAACATCGTCAATAGTAAGCCAAAAGTTCTCCTACAGATTGAGAAAAGCGATGTACGACAAAATTTCGTCATTCTCATTCAAAAACATTGATACATTTTCAACATCATCTCTTACAACAAGACTTACAAACGATGTTACGATGCTTCAAAATACACTTATGATGGGCCTTCGTATTTTGGTAAGAGCTCCCGCATTGCTTATCGTTTCGGCTGTGTTTGCATTTTCAATCAACGCAAAACTGTCAATGATTTTGCTTGTACTCTTCCCTATTATGATTGTTATTGTTGCGGTTGTTTTGAAGTTCGGTTTTCCTATGTTCCAAAAAATGCAAAAGAAAATCGATAACATCAACCGTGTTGTTCAGGAAAACCTTATCGGCATCAGAGTGGTAAAAGCTTATGTGCGTGAGGACAGAGAGAAAGACAAGTTCCACAACGCGTCTGACGAGCTTGCAAAGCAAGGTTCAAAAGCGTCGGGACTT
The DNA here is from genome assembly GCA_963661495.1 of bacterium. Lineage (GTDB taxonomy): Bacteria > Bacillota > Clostridia > Oscillospirales > Acutalibacteraceae > Eubacterium_R. The sequence continues at coordinate 30,472 of CAVLCA010000020.1, read as the reverse complement.
ATCATCACAATTATGCCTGTTATGATGCTTCTTATGAACTTTGTAATTATTTACATTTACTACAAAGGTTCAATCGATGCAAGCAACAAACTTATGGATGTAGGTCAAATCTCAGTTTTGGCGAACTACATTGTACAAGTACTTATGAACATAATGATGGTTTCAATGATTTTGCTTCAGGTTACAAGAGCAAAAGCCTGCGGCGACAGAGTTGTTGAAGTACTTGATACTGACATTGACATTGAAAATCCGGAAAAGGCGTTTAAGCCGACCGACCCTAAGGGTGAAATCGAATTCAAAAATGTTTCGTTTGGATACAATGACGGAATCGACATTCTTTCAGACATCAACTTTAAGGCGAAATCAGGCAGTGTTGTCGGAATAATCGGCTCAACCGGTTGCGGCAAATCAAGTCTTGTCAATCTTATTCCGAGACTTTATGATGTAACGGGCGGTGAACTTCTTGTTGACGGAGTTAATGTTAAGGATTACGACATTGAGGCACTCCGTGATTTAATCGGCGTTGTACTTCAGAAGAATGTTCTTTTCACAGGTACGATTAAAGAAAACATCAAGTGGGGCAACCCGAACGCGACAGACGAGGAAGTCATTGCAGCTTGCAAGGCAGCTCAGGCTCACGAATTTATTATGAGTCAGCCGGACGGCTACGATACAATACTTGCACAAGGCGGCTTGAACCTTTCGGGCGGTCAGAAACAAAGACTTTGTATTGCAAGAGCTATCCTCAAGCAACCTAAAATTCTTATTCTTGACGATTCTACATCGGCGGTTGATACGGCAACAGAAGCGAAAATCAGAGAAAGCTTCTATAAAGAACTTAAAAACACGACCGTTTTGATTATCGCTCAGAGAATTTCGTCGGTTGCCGAAGCAGATGAAATCATCGTGCTTGATGACGGCAAAATCGACAGCATAGGCACACACGACGAGCTTATGCAAACAAGCGAGATTTATCAGGAAATTAACAAGACACAGCAGAAAGGAGTGACAGAATAATGCCGGGACCGGGAGGAAGAGGCGGCGTGCCGGGTCAAAAGCCTAAGGACGCCAAGAAGACATTTAAACGCATATTAACATATATGGGCAGAAGTAAGAAAATGCTTTTTGTGGTATTTTTGTCACTTGTTATGGCAACCGTTTGCCAAATGGCGGCATCATATTGGCTCAAGCCGATTTTGGACGATGTTGCATCATCAATTCAGGCGGGCAATTTTGCCACAGTCGGCATAAAACAATTAGTCAAAAATCTTGTGATTGTATCGGCATTTTATGTAGGTGCCTCACTGTTCATATTTTTACAATCAAAAATTATGGTAAAGATTGCGTACAAGACATCAAACATCATAAGAAAAGACTTGTTTGACCATTTGCAGACTTTACCGCTCAGATATTTTGACAGTCAAACACACGGCGAAATTATGAGCCGTTTTACAAACGATGTAGACAATATTCAAATGATGCTTGAACAGTCAATTGTTCAGCTTGTTTCATCAATATTCAGCTTTGTAGGTATAATTATAATGATGCTTGTACTTGAATGGCGTCTTTTCATTGTTGCACTCGTATTTCTCATTATTATGCTTGTCAATTCGTTGAACATTGCAAAGCACACAAGAAAATACTTTAAGGCTCAGCAAAAAGCTCTCGGTGAAATGAACGGTAATATTGAGGAAACCATTGAGGGTATGAAAGTCGTTAAGGTGTTCAACCACGAAGAGCAGGCAAAGGAAGACTTTGAAGTTCTCAATAATGAGTTCCGTACCGTGGCAACCAAAGCCAACTACTACAGCGGTATTATGGGACCGTGCTCAACGGGTATCAACAACGCATCTTATGCTTGCGTAACGCTTACAGGCGGATTATTGGTACTCACAAGAGGACTCAGTATCGGTACATTCTTTACATTTTTGAGCTACTCAAAGCAATTTACACAACCTATCAACCAAATTATGAACCAAATGAACAATGTTTTCTCTGCCCTTGCCGGTGCAGAAAGAGTGTTTGCCGTTATGGATACCGAAAGTGAGGTTGACAACGGTACGGTTACGCTTGAAGAAACCGTTACAGAAAACGGTAAGGTTTGGAACTGGGTTGACGGCGACAAAAAAATCCCTGTTAAGGGTGAAGTTGTGTTTAACGATGTAACATTCGGTTATGTTGAAAATAAAGTTGTTCTTCACGATATCAATCTTTACGCCAAGCAGGCACAAAAAATTGCATTTGTAGGTTCTACGGGTGCCGGCAAAACAACCATCACAAATCTTATCAACAGATTTTACGATATTCAGGAAGGTACAATTACCTACGACGGAATAGACATCAAACGAATCAAAAAGTCCGACTTACGCCGTTCGCTCGCAATGGTACTTCAAGACACTCACCTGTTCACAGGCACAATAATGGACAACATACGCTACGGCAGACTGGACGCAACAGACGAAGAATGTATTGAAGCGTCAAAACTTGCAAGTGCACATTCGTTCATCAAGCATCTTCCGGAGGGATACGATACGGTTATCACATCCGACGGTGCAAACCTCAGCCAGGGACAGCGTCAACTTCTTGCAATTGCAAGAGCGGCGGTTGCAGACCCGCCTGTAATGATTCTTGACGAGGCAACTTCATCAATCGACACAAGAACAGAAGCTCACATTGAGCACGGAATGGACAGATTGATGATTGGCAGAACGGTATTTGTAATTGCACACAGACTTTCAACCGTCAGAAATTCAAATGCAATTATGGTGCTTGAAAACGGCGAAATCATAGAGAGAGGCAATCACGACGATTTGCTTGCACTCAAAGGAAGATATTATGAACTTTGCACAGGAAAGGCTCAGTTATCGTAAATTTCTGTTACAAAAGTTACAAATTTACATTTTGTTAAAAAAGTTCTTTACAAATAATAGACTTCGTGGTATAATCAAGTTAAATTATAGTGACTGAATATATTTAATTGATATTTTATTGAGGTGTTATCTATGAAAAAGTTTATTTCTATCGCTCTTTCAGCAGTTATGTTGATTTCAGCAGGAGCAATTACAGCAATGCCTGTTATGGCTGCAACTGTATCAAGCCCGGGTGGCAGTGAGGTTACTACAAAACCTGCATCAGAAACTGAGCCTGTTATCATAACAGTTAACTCTAACAGTTCAGCAGATACAGCTTATTCAAAAGACGGTTCAAAGTATACATTCAATTACACCGGTGACAAAGACGTTGTTCGTTGGGAATTCCCAAATATGATTGAAGGTACCGATTACAATATCATTTCAACTTCTGATGATATGACACAAATCGTTATTGAGCTTACTGAATCAGGCAAGCAAAAGCAAGTTGTTGCAAACGCAGTTGTTAAAGGTGAAAAGACATCAAAGGACGACACTGATGTTGATGATGAAGACGATGACGACAGCGACAACAGTAGCACAAAGAAAGACAGCAGCAGTACTTCTCCGGCTACAGGTGCTGCAATGGCAGGTATCGCTATGGCAGGTACAGGCGTAGCAATGCTCGCTCTTTCAAAGAAGAAAAAAGACTAATTGATTTAACTAAACAAAAGGACCTGTAACAAGCGTTATAGGTCCTTTTTTATAGGTGGTAAAATGGATAACGAAAAAAGAAACGGTTCAAGAAAAATCTTTGTAATATTGGCTTTTATTCTGATTTTTGTCGGCGTTGGCATAATGCTGTTTCAGTTCATTTCAACACAAAACGCAAAAGACAAGGACAAAGAACTCACATCAACAACCGTTCAATCAACTGAAATCTCGTCAACAGCACCTGCAACCGAAAATCCGATTGATTTTGACTCGCTCAAGAAAAAGAACAGTGAAATTTATGCTTGGATTAAGGTTCCCGGAACAAAGGTTGACTATCCTATCGTTCAAAGCAAAACCGATGATGATTTTTATTTGAAACACAGTGCATCAGACAAAAGTTATTCGTCAAGCGGTGCGATTTATACCCAAAGTTTGAACAAAAAGGACTTCACCGACCGAGTTACACTGATTTACGGTCACAACGGATACGGCGACACCTATTTTACAACTCTTCACAGATTTGAAAAGCAGGATTTTTTTGAAAAGCACAGCAAGTTTGTTATTTATACACCGACAGAAAAGCTGACTTACAGAATCGTATCGGCATTTAAATATGATGACAGGCACATTATGAACAGCTTTAACTTTCATGACGATGACATATTTAAACAATTTATTGATATGATACAAAATCCAACATCTGCCAACAAAAATGTGAGAAATTCTCTTGACAAAGAAATCACAATAAACGATAATATAGTCGTGCTGTCTACATGTTTTACAGGACAAAAAAGCAACAGATTTTTAATATGCGGAGTATTAATAAAAAATGAAAAAACCAATTGACCCAAATTTAAATTCCACGGAAAGTGAAGACATACTTTTTGGCGGAGGATATAAAGAGCCAATCAAAGCCGATGAGGGCGAATTAAAAAGCAGCAATAATGCAAAAGCGGAGATGCCTGAGCTGAAAGCTATTGTTGAAAAAGAGGTAATAAGCAAAGAGCCTGTTCATCATCACCATCATCATAGTTCGTCAAGTGACGGCCATCATCATTCACACTCATCGTCACATCATCACTCCTCATCTCACCATCACCACCGTCATCATTCTTCTCATCATCATTCTTCAAGAAAGAGAAGAAAAAAGATTAACAAAGGTGCAAAGGTTGTTCTTATTATACTTTTGGTATTCGCCTTTTTGGCTTCGGCACTTGGCGGAACATACGCTTATCTGAAGAACCAGGGTAAAACGGACTTCACTTCCGCCGTTATAAACGATGAAAGCCACGAGGAAACAATCACTTACAAAGGGCATACATATTCGTTTAACGAAAATGTTGTATCCATTGCCTTTATGGGTGTTGACCAAAGAAATTTGCAAAACAAAAAGGATACCGATTTTGTAGGCTGTGCCGATGCAGATGTTGTTGTTGCTGTCGACACAAGCGACGGAACGGTAAAAATAATCAATATTCCCCGTGACACAATGGTTGACATTGATGTTTACAGCGACACGGGAGTATTTTTAAGCACAGATAATGTTCAGCTTTGTCTTGCTTACGCTTATGGCGACGGCAAAACAAAAAGCTGTGAAAATGTAACAAAGGCAATAAGCAGAATTCTATACAATGTGCCTATTAACAAGTATTTTGCACTTGATCTTGAGGGTGTTGCTCCAATTAACGATGCAATCGGCGGAGTTACGCTTGAAGCAAAATACAGCATTCCCGATCAAGGAATTGAAAAAGGTAAAACAGTTACGCTCAAAGGCGATATGGCAGAAGCGTATGTAAGAACAAGAGATATGGATTATCTTGAGGCTTCACTTAACCGTTCAGAAAGAATTGAGCAATATGTCAAAGCGTTTGCAACCCAACTTATTCCGGCTGTAAAAAGCGATTTCAGCATTGTATCAAAGCTTTACAACACAGCTTCGGAATACAGCCAAACAAACATTACGCTCAACAACGCGACCTATCTTGCATCGTATATTCTTTCAAAGGGAGTTAATTCATTTGAAACCTATACAATAACAGGTTCAATGAGCTCTGTTGAACATACAGAATATCCGGACGCGGTTATTGCGGAATTTACTCCTGACGAAGACAGCGTTATGGAAGCGGTGCTCAACACATATTATACGCAAATAGACTGATATACAACAAGGCTCCCTAAAGGGAGCCTTTAGACTGTCGATAAAGTTCCTGAAACATACCAACACTATATTAACAAATATTGTAGATGGATAGGCTTATCTATCCAGATAAATTATTATTTTAATAACACAATTTAAAGAAAAGTGCCACAAACATTGAGTTTGCGGCACTTTTGGCATTTTCCGTTTTTTGCTCAGTCGAGGTATTTATATACATCTTCCTTCGCAAGAAAACGAAATTCAGAACCTTTCTCAACAGCCTACAGCGTGCCGAAAATACTTTTTCGACACGCTGTAGGCTCCCTTTAGGGAGCCGTTAATATTTCACGCTACTAAATTAATACATATAATTAGTTGCCTTGACAAATTCACCGTCTTTATAATATGTTCTCGGAACACGGCGTGCGATTCGACACGGAAGTTCGTAATTAAACGAATACGCGGCGTTTGAAACCTCTTCCATAGAGAGCCAAGCATTGCCGTCCCTGCCTACAAGTGTTACAACAGAATCGACCTTAGCTCCGTCTATTCCCGTTACATCAACCATAAACTGATCCATACATACTCTGCCGACAATCGGTGCGTACTGACCGTTTACAATTACCCTGCCCTTGTTTGAAAGGCAACGCGGATAACCGTCGGCATAACCGACAGGGATTGTCGCAATCACTCTATTTTCGGCAGTTGTATATGTTCCGCCGTATGAAATTTCTCTGCCGGGCTCAAGCGTTTTGATATGTGAAATGTGAGTGAGCCACGACATAACCGGCTTAATGTCAAGAAGTGACTTGTCGACCTCTTCACTCGGATAAAGTCCGTAAAGAATAATTCCCATACGGCACATATCAAAATATTCATCAAAGTTCATAATGCCGGCACTGTTGTTTAGATGCTTAATCGGAATATGAACATCCATTTTTTCAAGCATATTAACAAAAGATTTGTACCTATCTCTTTGTGCAAGAGCCTTTGTTAAATCGGTTTCATCAGCCGTTGCGAAGTGAGAAAAAAGTCCCTCGGCTTCAATATTCGGCAAAGCACAAATTTGCTTGCAAATATCGGCACTTTCTTCATTAACCTGAAATCCGATACGACTCATACCGGTATCGATACAAAAGTGAAACGGTACGGTTTTGTCCTGCTTTACCGCTTCATCGGACAGTGCTTTAGCCGTTTCGTACGAAAATACGGGAATACGAATATCATACCTTACAACCAAATCATAAAAATCCGGAGCAACATAGCCCAAAATCAAAATCGGGGTTTTGATGTCTGCTTTTTTAAGTTCCACCGCTTCCTCTATACACGCAACGCCAAAAAAATCACATTTATTTTCCAAAAACTTTGCAAGTTCAACGGAACCGTGACCGTATGCGTCTGCCTTGATAACGCCCAAAAGCTTGCAATTTTGCGGCAATTTTGCACGGGTATTTTTATAATTATACTCAACGGCGTCTAAGTCAATTTTTGCCTCTGTTCTGAAATACATTAATCTATCACCTCTGATAAAGGCACTGTTTTTATGTCATTTTCTGTAAATGCTCTGTTAAGTGCACGCACAAAATCAAGTGCCTTTTCACCGTCACCGTGAACACAAACGCTATGTGCTTCGATAGGCACATCCTCGCCTGTATAAGCAGTAACCTTGCCTTCTTTTATCATACGAACAACTCGGGATATGGCCTCATTTTCATCTGTAATCATTGAGCCCTCAAGCGTTCTTTTGCGTAAAGAGCCGTCGGCTTCATACGCCCTATCAGCAAAAACCTCGCTTGCATACTTTATTCCGACTTCTTTAGCCGCTTCAATCATTTTTGAACCTGAAAGTGCAAGCAAAATAAGCGACGGGTCAAAATCCTTAATCGCATTCGCAATGGCAAGTGCCGACTCAATATCCTTAGCCGCCTTGTTGTACATTGCACCGTGAGGTTTGACATGTTGCATTTTCACGCCGTTCAGCTTTGAAAAAGCCGCAAGTGCACCAAGCTGACAAACAGTGATATTATACACCTCATCGGGTGTAAGTTCCATATCGGTTCTGCCGAAATTTTCCTTATCAAGATATCCGGGATGGGCACCGAAAGACACAGAGTTTGCCTTGCAGAGTTTAACGGTACTATTCATAATATTGCTGTCGCCCGCATGAAATCCGCAAGCAATATTTGCCGATGTAATCAAAGGTATAATCTGCGAATCAAAAGCCGCACCCTCGCCCAAATCCGAGTTTAAATCTACAAAATACATTATAAGCTCCTTTGTAAATTCTAATATATTAAAACACTAAAATAAAATCAAACTAATACTTTAAAGCAACATTTTTTACATCTGTTATGAACATATGCCCCGGAGCGTGAGTAATCGCAATCGGAGGCTTTGTTTGCATAACAACATTTTGAGGAGTAACTCCGCACGGCCAAAAAACTGGAACCTCGCCGTCGTTAATTGTTACGCTGTCGCCGTAATCAGGCTTGCTTATATCCGAAATGCCTATTGCTTCGGGATTACCGATTTGAATAGGTGCACCGTGAACCTTTGGCATAGCGGAGGTAACTTCAACCGCTTTTACTACCAATTCATTCGGTATCGGTCGCATTGAAACAACCATATTTCCGTGAAACGCTCCTGCCGGAGTAAGTGCAATATTTGTATTGAACATAGGCACATTAACGCCCTCTTCAATGTGACGGACAGGGACATCCGCTTCAAGCATTTCACTCTCAAAGCTGAAACTGCAACCGATAAGAAAATACACAAAATCGTCTTGCCAATAATCGGAAATATCTGTTACTTCTTTTTCAAGAACGCCGTTTTTCCAAATTCTGTACTTAGGGAAATCGGTACACACATCGCCCTCGCTTGCCATAGCCTTAAACTCTTTTGAACCAACATCTCCGACCTCTAAAATCGGGCAAGGTTTTGGGTTACGCATACAAAAGAGAAGAAAGTCAAAAGCGTAATCCTTTGGCAAAATACAAAGATTTGCCTGTGCATAACCCGAACACATTCCGGAAGTTTGAAAATCTATTTTACCCGCACGGATAAGCTTTTTAACCTCCTGCGGGTGCATTGCTGAATAATCCATATTTTCACCTAAAACATATATAAATTGTCAAAAAATCGTTTTTGTTTTTTTGCAAGCCGTTCTGCTTCTTTAACGGTAACGCTTTCGAATTTTACGCTGTCACCCGCACAAAGTTGAGCGGCGCGTGGCAAGTCGACACTTATGACCGTTGCGATTTTTGCGTATCCGCCTGTAGTTTGATGATCAGCCATAAGAATAATCGGTTCACCGGAATTAGGAATTTGAATTGAACCGAAAACTATTCCGTCGGATATAATATCCATACCGTCTTTTGATTTGAGTGCTTCGCCCGAAAGTCTGATGCCCATTCTGTCCGACTGTGCAGTCACCTCGTATTTTTGCGACAGAAACAGCTTTATATCCTCATCTGTAAACATATCAGCCTGCGGACCCAAAACCACTCGAAGAACGGCATTTTTGTCATATTGATTTTCGGGTATTTCCCACTTTTCAATATTTTCCAACGAAAAAGCTCCCGAACCGACGGCAAGAATATCTCCGCTTTGGAGCTTTCTGCCGCAGTGTCCGCCGAAAGCGAATTTTAAATTTGTTGACGCACTGCCAAAAACATATTCGCCGACTATTCCGCCCGAAACAGCAAGATATGAACGCATACCGTTTTTTGCAGTACCCATAGAAAGAACATCGCCACTGTTTACCTTGTATGCCTTATTCGTTCTAATCGGGTTGTCATTTAGGCTTGCACCGAAATCTGCACCCGAAAGGCAAATAACCGCACTTTGTGTAAACTTCGCCGTTATCCCGAGAACGGTCATTTCAAGCACGGGAGCACTGTCACAATTACCGCAAAGGCGGTTTGCAACCGTCATACTGTACTTATCCATAACTCCGTTTTGGGTAAATCCGTTTTTCATAACGCCCACCCTGCCGAAATCCTGAACAGTAGTCAAAAGTCCCGGAGTGATAATTTCAATCATAGCTCGACCTCCGTAACCTTAACCTCGTATGCACCTGCTTTTACACACTTTTCTATTCGGTTATATTCTTCAATATCAACCGGTACAAAGCGAATAAAATCACCCGACGAATACAAAATAGGATTTTCTTTAGTTCTGTCATACACCTTAACAGGAGTTTTTCCGATAAGTTGCCAGCCACCCGGAGAAGCAACCGGATAAATACCCGTTTGTTCGCCTCCGATTCCTACCGCACCCTCAAAGATTTCCGACCTCGGAGATTCAAGTCGGGGTGTTGCAAGCTTACTGTCCATACCGCCGAGATAAGCGAAGCCCGGCAAAAACCCAAGCATATAAATAAGATAATTCCTGCCGCTGTGCAGCTTAATAACTTCGTCTCTTGTAAGGTTGCAATGCTTGCAAACATTGTCCATATCAAGAGCAAAACTGTCATCATAACACACTGGAATTTCGTACAGCTTAGCCTTGCGACTTGATGTGATTTTTATATTCTTAACTATCTTTTCAAGCTTATTTTTTAGCTTTTTTGCGCTTATAACCGTACAATCATAAAGCACCGACACCGAACAAAAGGTAGGAATGTATTCCGTTACACCCCTAATTTTGCTTTGCTCAATCTCAGTGCAAAGAGAGGTTACGAATGAATTAACCTCTCTGCTTATTTCATTTTTAAACTGCACGGTAACGGCACTGTTACCGTTTTGCAAAAATGAATATATCATCCAAAATATCCTTTTTTAAGTGTGGTTTCAAACCAAGCGGTTGTTTTGTCCTCGACTGTATGAGGATAATCTATAAGTCCACGCATAAGCGATATCATCGGCAAGATAATGTTTTTTCCGATACCGTCAATAAACGGTCTTGCCTCGCCGTACATATCAAGCATACCCGCACCTGCCGCAGCGTCCATAACAGCAGACTCTTCTTCTTCGGTATGAAGAAGATTTACATCGCCCAAAAGGAATGCAGTACACGCCATAAGAGCGTTCATACCCCAGTCACTGACGGTTGCCGTGATTATATTATCGGCAGCGGTATCTGCCAAAATTCCAAATCCTGTACCGGCTTTACAGCCGCCTTTTTCCGCATACGGAATGTATTTTCTGATATGTTCCTCAATGGTGCCCATACCAAGCTCATTGCCAAGGTCACCGATTGAAAGGTTATACACTCCCCTGCTCTGACATTCTCTGAAAAGTACATCGTACTTCGCTTCAACATCGGTTGTATTAACTCCGACAGCGTTATGATAATAGCCGTTTTTGTTTCTGCCCGGTGCTTCATTTGAAATAATAGCACACGGTAAACCGTGAGATAGGATTTCCGCCGTCTGTTCGTTTTCTTTGTCTTTATCTTTAGTAAAGGTTACTATGCAAATTGTGTTGTCGGGAATATTATCAATATCATATGTAACATCAACGCCAAGCACTTTGCTCATAGCCTTGATTGATTTTTCACACTGGTCAGGCACAATCATAACCGGCTTTGCACCAAAAGCACGCATAACAAATCTTGCAAAAACAGTTGAAGAAATGATACCGTCGGTTTCCGCCTCGTTCCACGGAAGAAGAACGAATCCTGTTAAAATAAAGACTTTTTCGCCTTTTTTTATATTTTTCACAAGCCCTTCCGCTCCGTTGAGCGACAAAGGTTTTCCTGTATATTTAATCGCACCGTCATAGAGAATACGGCACACACCGTAGCCTCTCGGGTCAAGGTTCATTATCCAGTCAAGATTATATCCGACATTAAGTTTTGTAAGTTCCGTTCTGTCCATTATGCTTTGCACTGCTCCTCAAAATCCTTAACCAAAGCGTCCTGAATTGTCTTTAACATCTCAGGTGCTTTGCCGCCAACCGGTTTGCCGTCAACTGTTTTAACAGGGATACAAAAAGAGCCCGTTGAATGAACAACAATTTCGTCTGCCTGCATAAGTTCATCAAGAGTATAATCTCTTTCTTCTACGCCGAAGCCCAACTTTTCGGCAAAAGCAAGAAGTCGAAGTCTTGCCGTACCCGGAAGCACTTTGTCATCAAGCTGGTGAGTAATAACCTTGCCGTCTTTGAAAATAGAAACATTTGAGTGAGCACACTCTGTTACCAAATCGCCTCTGTGGAAAATTGCCTCCTGACAGCCTGCTTTATCAGCCGCAGTTGCAGCAAGACAAGACGGAATAAGATTAAGTGTTTTACAATTACAATAATAGAATCTTTTGTCCTCATATGTGATAACATCAATCGGTTTGTATGTATCTGCAACAGGACACGGAGTAAGAGTAATCCACAAATTGCCCTGCATATCATCGGAATAAATATGACCGCGAAGCCCATTGCCGCGGGTTACCTGCATATATACAAACTGATCGCCGTCGTCAACCTTCAAAACAAGTTCTCTGAGCAATTTGTCAAGTTCATCGCGTTCAATAGGAATATTCATACCGAGGAGTTTTGCCGAATTATAAAATCTTGTAAGGTGAGCATCCATATCAAAAACAACATGATTATGTGCATAGGTTGCGTCATAAACACCGTCACCAAACCAGCAAACTCTGTCAAGCATAGGAATTTGCATATTTTCAATTTCATCGTATTTGCCGTTATAATAGCCTAAGTTCTTCATAAAATTCTCCCTCAAAGATAAAATTCATTAAAAAAGAGCGCAAGGAAAACTCCGAATAATCGAAAAGGCTTCCTTGCCCTCTTTTACTATATTAATACTATTATACAGAAATGTAAATACTTAATTTGTATATTATTTGTAGAAATTTAGTGTATTTTTTTGTGCACTTTACAGCAAATGTAAAATTTCAACGATTTGTCTTTTATAATTCAAAAATTCGTCGGTAAGATTAAAATCGGTCGTTCTCGGCTTGGAAGAATTGATTTTAATTTCATTTGAGCATACGCCGTCTGAAAGAATATAAATTCTGTCGGACAGTAAAATAGCCTCGTCAATATCGTGAGTAATAAACACCGTTGACAAGTCAATGCTTTGCATAACATCAAGATACCATTTGTGAATAACGGATTTTGTAATGGTATCAAGTGCACTGAACGGCTCGTCAAGAAGTGCAACGCCCTGCGATGACAAATAAGTGCGGAGAAGTGCCGCTCTTTGACGCATACCGCCCGAAAGTTGCGACGGATATTTGTACTGCGTGCCGTCAAGTCCGAAAGTATTGAAAAACGGTTCAGCCTGCTGTCGTGCTTCTTTTTTACTTACGCCTTTAATAACAAGAGGTAACGACACATTGTCGATTACCTTTCTGTACGGCAAAAGCAAGTCTTTTTGAAGCATATAACTTACATTACCCGGCTTACCGGTTATATCGTTGTCGTTGAGAAGCACCCTGCCGCTGTCGGGCTTTGAAATACCCGACAGGACATTGAACAGTGTGGTTTTACCGCCGCCGCTGACACCCAAAAGGCTCACTATTTCGCCTTTATTAAGAGTAAGCGACGCACCCTTTAAAACCTGATTTTCGCCAAAACTTTTATAAATATTTTCAGCTTTTAAAATTTCCATAAACTATACTAAATAATCAAATTATGCTAAATAATCGTTTGTAAATCCTGTGTTTTCAGGAATTGTTTTTTCTACGATTTTTTCTTCACCGAGCCAATTATAAAACGCGTTCCATCTTGCCGGGTCAATATATCCCCACTTAGGCGCATCCGAGATGTACTGGTCTGCCATATATTTTTGACTTGCCTTTACAAGTTCTTCACTGCCCTTGAGCGAACCTGTATCATCGCCGTCAATAAGCATTTGAGCGGCTTCGTCAGGATTTTCAACAGCATATTCGTAACCCTTTTGAGTTGCGGCAAGAAAAGCTTTAACCGTATCCGGGTCATTCTTGATAAGGTCGTTGTTTGCAACCAAAACAGGTGAATAATAATCGAATGTTGAATTCAAATCCTTAAAGAAAAATGTGTCAACATCTATATTATTAATCTCGGCATTTATGCCGCCCCAGCCGTAATAAACCCAAATAGAGTGGCTTGGATTTTCATTTACATCTTTTGCTTCGTCAGTCGGAACATTAGGAACCTGCGTAACCTTTGAAAAATCTCCGCCATCTGCTTCAACAACATTTTTCATCATTGCAAGTTCAATAGGAGCCTGCCAAGTAAGATATTCCTTGCCCTCAAGACCCTTAGGGCGATCCATACCCTCACCCTTCTTTGACATAATACAAGAAGTGTTATGCTGAAGAATAGCCGCAACAGCCGTAACTTCCATAGGGGTATCGGAAGTGAAAGCACTTGCAAGCAAATCCTGATAGCCGACAGCGAACTGAACCTGACCTGACGAACAAGCGGCAATTGCGTCGTCCTCAGGCGGTTGAACAATTTTCACATTAAGACCTGCATCCTTGTAATAGCCCTGCTGCAAAGCAACATAAAGACCTGTGTGGTTTGTATTAGGCGTCCAGTCAAGGCTGACTGTAATATCCTTTAACTCCGTTGTTGAATCATCCGAAGATGAATCCGAATTTGAATTTGATTTTGAGCATGCCGCAAAAGCACAAATGAGTGAAATTGCAAGCAAAACTGCTATTATTTTCTTAAACTTTTTCATTTTTTATCTCCCGAAATTTCTTTTTTATGTACCCAAGGCATAGAAATTCTTTCAAGCAAAACTACTAAGCCCATAAGCACAAGGCTGATTGCCGAAATAAACACGATAACGGCAAACATTTTGTCAAAGGCATATGCCTTTTTTACTCTTGTCATATAAACGCCGAGTCCCTCAAATCCGCCAAGCCACTCCGAAACAACCGCACCCACGACCGCATAAGCGGCAGAAATGCGAAGCCCAGAAAAAAAGGAAGCCGTGGCATTAGGCAATTTAACTATCCTGAAAATTTGAAGCCTGCTTGCTCCCATAGAACGCATGAGATTTATTGCGTCATCATCAACACTTTCAAATCCGTTGAGAAGTCCTATTACAATTGGGAAAAATGTTGTGATGACAACAAGCGTGATTTTGGGTGCCATACCAAAGCCCATCCACAACACCAAAAGCGGTGCTATGGCGATGGTCGGAATTGTTTGGGTAACAACAAGCACGGGATAAAGCGCCTTGTTGATTATAGTGAATCTGTCCATCAAACTTGCAATAACAAACGCAATGGCAATACCGATAAGAAGTCCGTAAAAGGTTTCCTGCAAGGTAACAGCTGCCTGATTCATCATAATTGAAAAATTGTCAACAAAAGCTTTAACAACATCAACAGGCGACGGCAACATATATGCCGGCACAAACTCCATATCGCAAGCCAAAAACCACAGCAGCAATATGACAATTATCGCACCGAGCGGTGCAAGTTTATTGGTGATGCTTTGTAACTTTTTTGTCAATGGTCAATACCTCACCCTCAGGATTGTAAACCACCTTGACATATGCACTCACGCTTGGGCATCCTGCCTTGATTGCAACCTTTTGGCAGTTTGCAACAATTTCCATAAGCTCGTCATAGCTTTCGCCCTCAATAGTGGTTTCAAACGGACCTACATAATAATTGAGTCCCGTTGACTTGATGTAAGCGATAACTTCGTCAACAATGCGAATAAGCTCGTCCTCGTTTGGCACATCGGGCAAAACCTGAATTGCAACACTTGCTTTCATAATAAATACTTCCTTTCATAATATTCTTGATAAGTCAAGAAAAAAGCACCGATATAAAATCGGTGCTGAAATCCTATTTATATCGTCTTCCTACGCTCGCATTACCGAACAGGTTAGAAGGGTATAATCTCAGCCAAGATTGAAAAACAATCAGCACCCCTGACTTATTAAGTTAACGATATTTTACCACTATTTGAATACTATGTCAAATGGATTAAGCAAAATCCAATATATATATGTTATTTTCTAACTACACACTTCATCTTACAATCTCGCCAATCATTAAAAGACTTATTAGTTTTCCTACTTTATTATTTCATCCTTTAATTTGTTAAATTCTTCATCAGATATAGCATTAATATTTTTTAACTTTTCTAATCTTTCTAATGAATTTAACTTTTCTTCAATAGAAATTCTTATTCCTTCATTAATAATTTTTTCTGCGTTGCAATAAACACCATAAACTGAACATTCATCATCTATCTTCTGTTCAATAACCGTTCCATTTTTTTGGAGTATCTTAAACAAAATAATCTTTTTGTCTTTTTTATTAATAATAAGAACACCATTAAATATATTACTAATTGTTTTAAATGTAATTTTATAATTTCCGTTGTTCCCATTACCCACCAAACATTTAGACCTTTTTAAGAAATCATATATCAAGATTCCCAATTCAGCACCTGTTAACGATTGAGGACAAGCTGATAATTTATTATATAAGCATTTTATATCAACTTTTTTATCTTCGATTATGCTTTTTTCTTCTTTTACAGTTTGTACATTTTTATTGAATTCCTCTTGTTCAACAGTCTTAGAAACTATATTGTTATTTTCGTTGTCAGAAGAAAAACTAACAATTTCATTTTTATAAAGTAGTTCACAACCGATACCGGCAAAACCGTCTGATTCATCAACATGAATATTATATGTTGAATTAACCGGCAAATCTACTTTAAAGTAAATAGGAGAATAATGATTCTTTTCAACTTCTTTATAGATAACGAATCCGTTATTTTCAATATTATCTACTATTCTGACTACATATTCTCCTTCGTTTTTTATTTCACCTTTATAATCGGATTTATCTGCAAAATAATTAACTAAAAAAGTCGGTTCATATAATCCAAGTTTTTTTGGGTTAGTTTTATATTTATTAAATAACTTTTGAGCTATCTCATATTCACCGTATTTTGAAATATCTCTGTATAATGTTTTTTTGTTTACTTTATATTTGATTCTATACCATAAAACCGTAAGTGCACTACCAATCGATATAAAAATAACAAGATATATCACAAGTGGTATAAATCCATCGGCGATTTTCTCTATGCAAATTATTATACAAAGAACCATTAAAATCCATATTAATACAACCATAACATTACTCTCCCAATATTTCTTTTTTTAATAATTCAAATTCGGCATCTGAAATCGTATTAGATTTTCTTAATTGAACTAATTTGTCCAATTTGTCTAATTTATCGTTTATGTTTTCAAGCGATTCTGCTTTGTTGTCAACAGCATTTGACTTTTGTATTACATTATCTTTACCGTTAACCTCTATATCAATTATATCATTATTTTTATCAGCAATCTCACTTTTGTTTGTTATGTTCAAAACATCATCTTGGCATTGCAAAGACTTGTTTTGAGGTTTTTGAATGTCAGAAGTAGTCGTGATCGGTTCTTCTTTTATTATCTTATTATGATTTTGTTTTGCTATATAATAAGTTATTATACCGCAAATAAGAGCAGCTACAACGGTATATTTAGACGACACAATTATAAAACTGATTCTCATAATGATGAAATTTAAGATTGAAATAATGAGAATATTAGCATATGATGAGTATGATTTTTTTCTGTGTTCTATTATAAACAAAGGAATAATTAAATAACAAATGACAGTAAGTATTAAAACAAATATTTTAAGTTGTTCATTTATTAATGTGTTTTTTTCCGGATATTTTACATTATTAAGAAATTCTTCAATATCTATAGGTGAACTTTGTGTTGCATCATAACTAAAAGCAAACATATATCCTGTTCCGTTTTTAACATAAAAATATGGAATGACTTTGTAATTATTGCCGAGAACAGAAAACTCAAATGTAAACCGTAAATATTTTTTATCACCTATTTTTACCTTATCATAATTTTTTTCTTTTATTTTTATATATTCCGTATCTATCGATGATAACGCTTTCCCTTTTATATTTTCAATATCTTCAGTTGTCAAGTCATCAATAGTTAATTTTTTGATTTCTCTTTCTGAATATATGGAAATATTTCTTTGTGTTAAATCATCAGAACCATACATTATAGTATTATTATCTAAATCACAAAATTTAACATTTAGGTATTGTTTTTCACTCTTAAAAGCTTCTTGAGTCCATCCAATCGGTATTTCAAAGTTCAATCCGGTTTCCGTATCTGTATATGTATTATTAGCCACAGAAGCAAATGCTGTAGTTGGTAAAATTATTAACAACAGAATGTAGAAAAATAATGATATAAATCTTTTCATTGTATCATCCTTTACTGATTTATAATTCAATTATACATAAATTCACAAAATAGTCAACCATTAGGTACACTACCATATGGTTAGTTATATTTATGGTATATTAATGCTAATATCTAATTGGTGATGATATGCTAAAGATGAATGTTCAAAATTTGCTTGACGAAAAAGGCAAAACGAGATATTGGCTTGTTAAAAAAATGCAAACAACTTATAAAACGGTCAACAAGCTCTGCGATAACACATTAACGGGACTGCAACTCGAAACAATTGAAAAATTGTGTGAAATCCTTGAATGTACACCAAACGATTTATTTATTTTTGAAAAACAATAATTAAAGCCATTGAAATTTTACTGCCTGTAACAGTAAACCATCAATGGCTTTTGTTTTTATTCAGTTGTTACTGCACACTCAATGTAATTGCGGAATCAAAGCTGTTGCGATGCCGAAATATACCAAAAGCGACACGGCGTCAACAATAGTTGTAATAAACGGCGACGACATAACGGCAGGGTCAAAGCCGACCTTTTTTGCAAGCATAGGGAGCGTACAGCCAATAAACTTTGCAAAAATAATTTCAATAACCAATGTAAGGCAAATTGCAAGGTCTACGATGAGTGTAATATCGCTGTTGTGCATAAGCATACGATCGACGAGCCAAATCTTAACAAAGTTAGCCGCCGCAAGCGATATGCCGCAAACAAAGCCTACACGAATTTCTTTCCATACAACCTTAAAGAAATCTTTAAAATCGACTTCGCCAAGGCTCATAGCACGAATAACGGTTACGCTTGCCTGACCGCCGGAATTACCGCCGGTATCCATAAGCATAGGAATAAACGCCGTCAAAATAGTCATTGTTGCAAGTTTGTCCTCAAATCCCGTGATAATCGAACCGGTAAAGGTTGCCGAAATCATAAGCAAAAGAAGCCAAGGGAAGCGTGACTTCCATGTTTCAAATATTGTGGTTTTAAGATATGTTTTCTCCGTTGGGAGCATAGCATTCATCTTCTGGATGTCCTCGGTGTTTTCCTCCTGAATGACATCAATAGCATCGTCGACTGTAATAATGCCGACCAAACGGCCTTCCATATCAACAACGGGGAGTGCAAGAAAATTGTACTTGTCGAAAAGCTGGGTTGCAAGTTCCTGGTCATCAAGCGTATTAAGCGAAATAATATTCGTTTCCATAAAATCGCTGATAACATCATCAGATTCGTGGAGAAGAAGCTCCTTAACCGTTGTAACGCCGATAAGCTTTCTTGAACTGTCGCAAACATAACAGGTATAAATTGTTTCCTTGTCAATACCGGTTCTTCTGATACGCTTAAAAGCCGCTTCAACCGTCATATCTTTTTTCAAATCAACACATTCCGGTGTCATAATGGAGCCGGCAGAATCCTCCGGATATTTAAGAAGAGCGTTGATTGATTCTCTCATCTCGCTGTCGGCATTTTTAAGAATTCTTTTTACAACCGTTGCCGGCATTTCCTCAATAACATCAACGGCGTCATCAAGATACAATTCGTCAAGTACCTCTTTAAGCTCGCTGTCCGAAAAGGCGTGAATGAGCGACTCCTGATTGTCACTGTCAAGTTCAACAAAGGTTTCCGCGGCTTCTTCCTTGGCAAGCAATCGGAACATAAGAAGTCGCTGATTGGCAGACACTTCGTCAAGAACACTTGCTATATCGGCAGGGTTCATTTCCGACAGTAGGTTTTTAAGTTTTGAAAATTCTCTTTTTTCGCATAATGATTGGATTTCATCAATGATTTCCTGCTCATTCATTTCCTGAATATCCACTTTCATTATTATCACCGCCTTTGTTGTCTGTTGTGTTAAATCATTCGGCGTTGTCCTTTTTAACCTCGTCCGAACAATCAAAGAATTCCGTTTCGTCATCATCCTGTGCTTTTATCGCAACACGCTTGAGAATCATAACCGCAATGACAAGAACGAAAATTCCGCCGAGTATTCCGAAAATCATCACCTTAAATCTTGGAGATTTGTGGAACACCTCGTTTTTTATTATATCATCGTAAGAACTGTTTTTCAGTTCTTTTTTCAATTCTTTTGATGTTATATCAAGTCTTTTTACTTCAAACTTATACACCTTAACTGTTCCGTCGGAAGCAATTACGCTCGCTTCAAATGTCGGACTTTGCTCGGCTGTCATTTTAAGCGACTTAGGTACATTGCACGAAGCACCCATATCTTCCGGCACTGCCGAAAGTTTAAGCTCAGTCATATCACTCGGTATGTAAAGCTGATAAGCGGTATCCTCACTGTTAAGCGACGGATAAACGCAGCCAAGCTTGCAATTAAGTTCTTTTAAATTATTGTTTGAATTAAGTTTTACATCAACATCGTTGTAAACATATTCAAAAAAATAGTTTGTTGACCTCGTGTCGTTTTTTACTTCAACATTTATGCCGTTCATACCCTCGGATTGATTGTATGTAACAAAGATTTCGGAGCCCTTGCTCACCTCATATTCTTTAAGAGTAGGGGTTTCACCTTTTGCCGAAACACTGATTTTGTAATAAAACTCTGTAGGTACAAATTCACCGTCAACCTCGGCATTGTTGAATTCTATCGACTGCAAAGTAGGAGCGTCCACTGTATCCGACTGTTTATCGTCCTTTGCAAGCACACCGAACGGCATAACAAAAGCACATATCAGCACTGCACAAACAATAAATTTAACCGCTTTTTTCATAACATCTCCTTGTGTAATCACTATGCGATGATGAATCTTTCTGCTCCGGCGTTTGTCAAATGACTGTAAACACGGGAAATGTCCAACGAAGTGGAAACATAATAGATTTGATTATCGTTAATTTCATCAAACGCTTTGATTTCCTTGTCTATTGCGGAATTTGTAATGTTCCCGCTTTCGGCATCTTTGCCCGTTACGGTAACATCAACTTCTTTGAGCAATTTTACTTCTCCGCCAAGGTCTTTTTGAAGCTTTTTTGACAGTTTCTTAAAGCCGTCGTTATATTTATCCGAAATGTCGTCCGGCAAATCGTATCCGTAAAGCACAAACACCTGAACGCCGTAGCCTTTAAGCTCTCTGACAATATCAAGAATATAATTATACACCTGTTCGTTATTCGGATTAAGATAATTATTTCCGTCACTGTCTTTATACAGTTTTTTACCTTTCATAACAGCCAAATCGGTGTCGTGAGACGGCAAAACATTATCCTTATAGCAACAAATTCTGGCAACAGGTAAAATATCGTTGTCAACCAACTGTTTTATAGAGCCGACGCTGTCGTTACCAACATCGCTCATTGCACCGTATGTGTCAATAGTTGCAAGTGAGGAGCGGTATCCTATCGTACCGTCATCACGCTTAGCGTCAAAAGTAATGCTGTTTGCAGAAAAGTTGTGAACATCGTTAATAACCGATGTAAGCATAGTTGAATTATCAAGGCTTACGGATTCGGTCATAATTGACGATATATTGATTGAAATTTGTGACAAAGCGTTGCTGTCAGCACTGCTTTGCCTGAGCAATTTTTCAGCCGGTTCTGCTTGCCTTATCATATGCACATCCATAGCGGTATATCCGCTGAAAAGAAGCACTACGGCAAGTAGCGACGACACAATTATTCTAATCGTTTTCTTTCGATTTTCTTTTTTCTTTTGAGCCTTATACTGTTCGGCACGGCGTTTGTCATTATAAACATTGCCGGTCTCGCCATCGTAAGTATACTTGTCGGCAAAATCAATAGGTCTGCCTTTCGGTTCTTCCGTCCAATGCTCATTACGGTGCTCATTTGTATAAAATTTTCGCTTTTCGTGTTTCTTTTTCATAACAAATTCAAAACAAATTATTGCACTTCCTGTGCACTCTTTTTCAAAACGGCAATTGTTTCGGCAGGATTTTCGCTTTTAAACACAGCAGAGCCTGCAACAAAAACATTTGCTCCCGCCTTTGCGGCAATTTTAACGGTATCGGCATTAATTCCGCCGTCAACTTCAATATCAATATTCGGATTGATTTTACGAAGTGCCTCGATTTTAGGCATAGTCGACTCCATAAAACTTTGACCGCCAAAGCCCGGTTCAACCGTCATAACAAGCACCATAGAGAGCTTGTCAAGATACTTTACTACATCGTCAATAGGGGTTGCCGGCTTAATAGCCAAAGCCGCCTTTTTACCGAGGGATAAAATCTTGTCGACAGTCTGTTCGATATCACTCTCGCACTCGGTGTGAAAACAGATAATATCGGCCCCCGCCTTTGCAAAATCTTCTGCATAGTCAAGCGGATTGCTAATCATCAAATGCACATCAAAAGGCACATTACACACCTTTTTACAAGCCGCAACTACCGGTGCACCGATTGAGATATTCGGCACAAAATGTCCGTCCATAACATCAATATGAATCATATCCGAAACCGAAATTCTGTCAAGTTCGGACTGAAGATTTGCATAGTCACTCGCCAAAATAGACGGTGAAATTTTAACAACATTGTTCATAAGTCACACTGCTCCATTTTCATAGTCTACATATTATACCATTATAAAAATAAAAAAACAAGAAAAAAGCCCGAATAAATCGGACTTTTATCAAACATCTGAATATTATTGACAGTAGATATTTCCATCGGTTACGCAAAATCCAAGCGTATGTGTTTCGCCGTTTTGAATGTAATCGATAAAAAGCTTGTCGTTTGTTTCGTTGATTGCAATAATTTTTGCATCATCATCTGCCAAGGTGTCATTAAATACAGCAAGTTGTTCGTCGTTATAATCGTCAACATTATCGCTCATAAAAAGAACCGAACCGAATAACTTGATGAATTTAGCAAGTACCTTTTGTTGCTCCGGAGTGAATTTAATATTTGTTCTTCTGAGTAAAAATACATCCGGGTCGCACAGAAACGCCCTGCCGTTAAGACATCTTCTGTACACACTGTTATGAATAGCATTCGGCGTGGAAACATCTTCTCTGTGCATAAATTTTCTTCTTAAACAGTGTTTCCATTGAAGTGCCATATCAGCACCGATTCGCATATATTCAACCTTACCGAAACACGGCATTTGCTGAACGCCGCAGCCTAAAATTTGTTTGTCGCCTACACATTCACGCAGAAAATCAATACTTTCATACGCAAGCTGACCTCTTGTTTTATTATGCATAGGCACAACAGCCGATGCGTACAAAAAGTCAAGTTTTACAAGGTCAAATCCCCAATCGTTTAAAACAGTGTTGAACACATTTTTAATATAAGCACGGGCGTCCTTGTTATCTATATCTATCGGATAAAAGCCTCCCCAATTTGCACCGACCATAATTGGTTTACCATTTTTGTTTTTGATTAACCAATCGGAATGTTCTTTTGCAATCGTTGAGCCTCTTTGAGCACCGAACGGAGCAAGCCACAAGCCCGCTTGGTAGCCTTTTTCGTGGATTTTATCAACAAGCGGTTTTAATCCGTTAGGAAATTTCTTTTTATTAATCGACAACCAGTCACCGACCGCGGTTTGATAACCGTCGTCTATTTGAAATGTATTTACCTTATCGGTCTTTTTGGAAACCGCCTCAAGGTCACGAAGTATAATATCCTCATTTATATTTTGATAATAGTTATACCACGAAGTGTAGCCTTTTATCTTTTTATCGGTAAGCGGTTTAATATTCAGCTTGTCAAAATACTTATCAAAAACCTCGTCATATTCGCCGCTTGCAAAATACAAATCAAGAAGTTCATACGGTTCAGTTACCGTAATGCCCTCAACATCTTTTGAAAAGCGGAGCGTATTTTTGTTCATATCGGCATAAATAACAGTATAACCGGTACGGTCATTGAGTGAAGCAAACAAGTCAACCGTTTTTTCACATCTTACATACGCAAAAGAAAACGAATGAAAATTGCCGTATTCTCTCGGTTGATTCACAAAATTGTAATCGCCGACCAAATTAATACCAAACGGACTTTTGCCGAAAAGACCTTTTCCGATAAGCCCGTCATCGTCCATCATTTCGTTTTTAGTAAACTCCTTTGTGTCCGTCCACGACTGAAAACCGTTTGCAAAAAACCTGCTGTCCGATTGATATTCATAACTTCTTTCAAGGTAAAACGAAATGTCGCTAATCTCTTTTTTAGGAATTACGGTAAGCTTTAAGCCGTTTTCACTTTGACGCAAATCAAACGCAACATCATCGTTTTGCCGTTCAACCGTTTTAGTCTCATTATTCGCTTTGTAAGTAAACTTCAACTTATAATCCATAGCAAACCTCAAACAAAAATAGTAGCCGAAATACACAAAATACTTCTGCTACTATTTTAACACATTAATTCATTCTTTACAACTTAAAACTTTTCGAGCGAATTTGCAAGAAACGCCTTGGTTTTTTCACTCTGCGGATTTTCAAAAATCTGTTGCGGAGTTCCGATTTCTTCAACAACACCGTCTGCCATAAACATAATCTTATCCGAGACATTTTTTGCAAATTCCATCTCGTGAGTAACTACAATCATTGTACTTCCCGCATCTTTAAGATGCTTAATTACACTGAGCACTTCGCCGGTAAGTTCCGGGTCAAGTGCCGATGTAGGTTCGTCAAAACATAAAACATCGGGATTAAGCATAAGTGCTCTTGCAATGGCAACTCTCTGTTTTTGACCGCCCGAAAGCTGGCACGGATAGCAATTCACCTTTTCTGAAAGTCCTACTTTTTCGATAATTTCCTTTGCCTGTTTTTCAAGTTCTTCCTTTGTACCGAGGCCGAGAAGCGACGGTGCAAGCGTTAAATTTTTGAGCACGCTGTATTGCGGAAAAAGATTGAAGTCCTGAAATACAAGTCCAAAATGCATACGCTTGAGTTTCAACTCTTTATCCTTAATTCGTTTGTCTTTTACAGCGTCGAAAATAACCTCTCCGTTGACGGAAATTGTGCCTTTATCGGCAAAATCCAAAAAGTTGATGCAGCGAAGAATAGTTGTTTTGCCCGAACCGGACGAGCCAATAACGGAAAGAACTTCTCCCTTTTGCAAATCAAAATTTATACCTTTGAGAACCTCGGTTCTGCCAAAGGATTTTTCAATTCCTTTTACTTCCAACAAAGCCATAATGTTCCCTCCTTACGCTTCAAAATAACTCATTTTCTTTTCTGCCCAATGGAACACAAGGGTAAGAATTCCGCAGAACACGAGATAGAACACTGCGGTGTAGAACAAAGGCCAAATAAGTCCGGCAGATTTGATGAAATTTTGTCCCATAAAAATGATTTCATACACAGCAATAATTCGAGCGAGCGAAGTGTCTTTTACAAGTGTAATAATTTCGTTGCTCATAGGCGGAACAATACGCTTAATTACCTGCAAAAGAGTAACCTTGAAGAAAATTTGACTTTTGCTCATTCCGAGAACCAAACCTGCTTCTCTTTGACCTTTCGGTATTGATTCGATACCGCCGCGATAAATTTCACTGAAATAGCAAGAGTAATTGATTACAAATGCCACAATAACCGCATTAAAGCGTTCCATCAAATCCCAATGAAAAATCAAGCCGGGGCCGTAATATACAATAATAAGCTGAAGCATAAGCGGTGTACCGCGAATAATCCAAATAAAAATTTTGGTAATATACTTCAACAATTTGAATTTTGACATTGTAAAAGAGCTGAGTATAAGACCGAAAGGAAGTGAAAACACAAGAGTAAGAGCAAAAATTTTAAGTGTTTCCGCAAAACCTTTAAGTAATTCAAGCGTAACTGTCCAAAACATAAATATTCTCCTAAATAAATGATAGAGTTATGATACTGTAAAGAGGTAATGTCTTGCTCCCTCAGTCGTCGACAAACGCCGACAGTTCCCTTATACCATAAAGAGAGCGTTAGTTAATAGGTTATTTCATATTCCCATTAACCCACCAAAAGGCAGCTACCCAAAAGTGAGTAACTGCCCTTGCATAATTAAGTTATAATCATTCTGCAAGCTGAACGCTGTACTTATCTGCAAGTTTTTGCAAAGTACCGTCTGCTTTGTAATCTGCAAGGATTTGATTAACCTTTTCTGTCATATCACTTTCCTTGCGGAAGCTGATACCGTATTGTTCGTCAACAAGGACAACAGATGATTTGAGATCCGAATAATCCGTTCCTTCGCCTGTCATTGCAGCCGCCATTGTTGAGTCGATAATGCAAGCATCTGAAGAACCTGAAGCAACCTCCAAAAGTGCGTCGGACTGTGCTGAAACTGCTGTTGCACTGAGGCCGTTATCTTCTGCAGCACTTTGACCTGCCGAGCCGTTTTCCACAGCGAACGAAAGTTCCTTAAGATCGTCAACCGTTTTGAGTTTAGCCGCAAGATCTGATTTTGTAACAACTATTTGCTGATTCATTGCATACGCATTTGTTACAGATGAATTGTTCGTAACTTCGTCTGTGATAGTCATACCGTTCCAAATACAGTCGATTGAACCGGTTGAAAGCTCAAGGAACTTGTTGTCCCAGTCGATTTCAACAAATTCAGCTGTTACGCCAAGCTTTTCGGCAACCATATTTGCAAGGTCGGCGTCAAAGCCAATCCAATTACCGTCATCATCTTTATAATCCATCGGTGCAAAATCGGTAATACCGACAATAAGCTTACCCGATTCGATGATTTTTTCGGAATCGGTTTTGCTTGAAGTGGTACTCGAATCCGAAGAACCGTTTGAACATGCCGCAAATGCAAGGCATACTGTGAGTACAGCCAAGATGACTGCGAGTGCTTTTTTAAGTGTTTTCATAACCTCTACCTCTTTTTCAATTTGATGATGGCTTCATTATACTTTATTTCTTTAGCGTTGTAAAGTGCTAATTTGATAAAATCTCATCTTTTGTGAAATTTGCATAAATATTTTATTTAGCAGGCAAATAACTTGTATACTAAAAATGCATAAATATGCAATTAAAGTATAACTGTTGCAAAAAACGCTTTAGTGTGCTATTGTGAAAGAACTAAAATGTATATATAATATATATAAGGAGAAAAAAATTATGAAAAAGTTTTTAGCTGTTCTCCTTGCAGCATTGATGATTTGCATTAGCTTTGTTGCATGCTCAAGTGAGAACAAAACAGAAGACACATCAGACGCAACCGACGACACACAGGCAACTCTTACAATGGCTACAAACGCTGAGTTCCCTCCATACGAATATAAAGAGGGTGACAATATTATCGGTATTGACGCCGAAGTTGCACAGGCTATCGCAGACAAGCTTGGTATGAAGCTTGAAATTGTTGACACAAAGTTTGACTCAATCATCCCGGGCGTTCAAAGCGGTAAGTATGATATGGGTATGGCAGGTATGACTGTTACGGAAGAAAGACAGCAGAGCGTTTCATTCTCTGATTCTTACGCTACAGGCATTCAGTCAATCATCGTTAAAGAGGGCAGCGACATCAAGTCGGTTGACGACCTTAGTTCAAAGACAAAGATCGGTGTTCAGCTCGGCACAACAGGCGACATCTATGCAAAAGACGACTTCGGTGACGAAGCTGTTTCCGAATATGACAAGGGTGCAGACGCTGTTCAGGCTCTTATTGCAGGCAAAATCGATTGCGTAATCATTGATAATCAGCCGGCTAAATCATTTGTTGCAGCTAACGAAGGTTTGCAGATTCTTGAAACAGCATATGCCGAGGAAGATTATGCTATCTGCTTCAAGAAAGACAATACAGAGCTTCAAACAAAAGTTAACGACGCTCTTAATGAACTTATCGCAGACGGCACAGTTCAAAAGATTGTTGACAAGTACATCACAGCAGACTGATTCAGCTGAAATTGCAAAGATTAAGGCGAACAATTAAGTTCGTCTTAATTTATGGAGATATACAATGTTAGATACATTATTAATGCAAGCTCCGGCTTTTATTGAAAACTTTAAAAGCCAGTTTGATTTAAACTTTATACAAAAAGACAGATGGAAGTATTTACTCACCGGTCTCGGTCATACTTTGGAAATTACGATATTTTCCGCTGTTATCGGTATAGTAATCGGTGTTTTAATTGCTGCGGTGCGTTCTTCGTATGATAAAAATGAGGAAACGCTCAGGCTTCGAGGCGGTTTTTCATATCACTTTGTAAAATTCCTTAATTTCATTTGTAAGTTATACCTTACAATTATCAGAGGAACACCTGTTGTAGTTCAGCTTCTTATTACATATTTCATCATATTCGCGTCATCGTCAAACGGCGTTGCCGTAGCAATATGTGCATTCGGTATCAATTCAGGTGCATATGTTGCGGAAATTTTCCGTGGCGGCATTATGTCAGTAGATGAAGGCCAGTTTGAAGCCGGTCGTTCAATCGGATTTAACTACTTTCAAACTATGCGATATATTATTTTGCCGCAGATGTTCAAGGCTGTATTGCCTACTCTTCTAAATGAATTCATTGCTCTTCTCAAGGAGACATCTGTTGCCGGTTATGTTGCTGTTACCGACCTTACAAAGGCAGGTTCAAGCATCTCGGCATCAACCTATTCCTACTATATGCCGCTTTTAGCTGTAGCACTCATTTACCTTGTAATTGTTTTGCTTCTTACAAAGCTGGTAGGGTCACTTGAAAGGAGGCTTCGTAAAAATGAACGATAACGCACTTATTACCGTAAAAGGTTTAAAAAAGCATTATCTCGGAGGCAGAGTTAAAGCTCTTAACGGAGTTGACCTTGAAATAAATCAGGGCGAAGTTGTTGTTATTATCGGTCCGTCGGGTTCGGGCAAGTCAACAATGCTTCGTTCACTCAATCTCCTTGAAGTTCCTACAGAAGGTCACATCTATTTTGACGGAGAGGATTTAACAAATCCAAAGCTGAACATAAATAAGCACAGACAAAAAATGGGAATGGTATTTCAGCATTTTAACCTGTTCCCAAATATGACAATATTGCGAAATATGACCATTGCACCGATGAAACTGCTCAAACAATCACAGGAAGAAGCCGAAGCAAAGGCACTTGAACTTCTTGACACGGTTGGACTTAAAGACAGAGCTGACGCTTATCCAAACCAACTTTCGGGCGGTCAAAAGCAAAGGGTTGCCATTGTGAGAGCACTGTGTATGGAACCGGAAGTTATGCTTTTTGATGAACCGACATCGGCACTTGACCCCGAAATGGTAGGTGAAGTTTTGCAGGTTATGCAGCAACTTGCAAACAAGGGTATGACAATGGTTACTGTTACCCACGAAATGGGCTTTGCCAAAGAAGTTGCCACAAGAGTTATATTTATGAATAAAGGCAAAATTCTTGAACAAGGTACACCCGACGAAATTTTCAATCATCCGAAAGACCAAAGATTGATTGACTTTCTTTCTAAAGTGTTATAACAAAAAGTCATTTAATAACTTGACAATACAAAACAGGAATCGGCACGCAATAAGTCGACTCCTGTTTATTTTAATTTATTGACATTCTTCTACGAATTCGGTATAATCGGTTTGGACAAAGGAAACTGTCGATTTACGGTAGGCGGTTAGCCCTCACTTCAGAGGGCAATGCCCTCTAATTCTATTTAGGGGGTGATGCTATGAGCGAATTGTTAATATACATAACAGACATTGTTATTTTAGTTATCATTCTTTATATGGCAAAAAAATAACCGCCCTGCAGTCCGGAAAACTAAGGGCGATTATTTTCAAACTTAGAATCAGGAGCTAACCGTCTATCCGATAAGCCCTTTGTTCATTTTTATATTAGCACAACATTCCCTATTTGTCAACTTGCACAGACGCCAAAACAGCATTTTGTGCATTTTATTTTTTTGCCTGTTGAGAATTCGCGTATATTTCGTGCATTTTTTCATCGGAATAATGAGTATCAAGAAACTGACTGAGTTTTGTTTGTGCGGGAATCCCCTCGTCACGCCTGTTCATTCTGACAGCGGCACTTGCCGACAAAGCACAATCAAATACAAAGAATGCCACAAAAGCATAAATAATTATATTTTCGTGCGGAATTGTTAATTTGCCAAAAAGACTGTTAATTCCCGGCATAACAAGTTTAACCCACGCAAGTCCGAGAACGCCCCAAAAAAGGGAATATAACAGACAAACTCTGCCGTTGATATTGAGCGGAACATTGCTGTAATCCCAAGCAACCGTTCCAAAACACAGTTCCTGACCGAGAGAACAAATATATTCCGTCACCGTACCTGCCGCATAAGAAATCAAAAATATTTGCCACCATTTTGCGTTTTGAACATATGTAAGAAGTAATGTCAAAAGCACTGCACCCATACCGTAAGCAACACTCAAATGACCGAGCACGAGAGACTTCCTGCTCTCTATAAATCCGTGTTTTATTAAGCACCACAAAGTTTCAACCAAATAGCCCGTGTAACAGCTTGCGATGAAAATCCACACATACTGAAAAAAGCTAAACTTGATTTTCATAATTTATTCGACTTCCTCTCTTACTTCAATTATAGTCAAATAAAATAAAAAATCTATACTCTTGTATAAAAAGTTTAGAAAAAATTTATATACTTGTATAAATTACGGGTAAAATTAAAAGACTGCTTCACAAAAACAGTGAAACAGTCTTTATAACTTATTAGCCT